>DASYAP010000239.1:0-7191 GCA_036501265.1 Solirubrobacteraceae bacterium
GCCATTGGTAGTCAGGGGCGCGGTGCCGTTAGGCCCGTTTCCCCATTCCCCTTTCAATCCGTGCGTGCGGTTTTCCCGCACACGGCTTACCGATGATCTTCCTGACGGTCACGACGCGAGTCCCGGGTAGCGGATGGTGCCCCGTAGGCGGTAGAGACCTTGGGTCTCGAACCACTCGCGGGTCCAGGTCGCCGTCTGGCCAGCCCGCAGATTGCGGCCGTAGCGCTTGCACATCAGGTCGCGTAGGCGACCCACGACGTAGTAATCGACCTGGACGAACTTGACGGCGGCGTTGCCGGTACGGAAGTAGTTGCCCCAACCGCGCAGGACCGGGTTGAGATCCGCGATCACGTCACGGATGTCCTGCCCTGCGCGACCGCGACCGGTCTTGGCTTTGATCTTCGCTCGGACGCGTTTCATCGCCCGCTGCGACGGCCAACGATGCAGGTAATAGCGGCGAACACCGCGCTCCAGCATCCGACCCGACACACGGGCTCTGAAATGGCAGCCGAGGAAGTCCAAGCCCTCCCGGCCCTCGCTGAGGTCAACCACCCTCGTCTTCTCAGGATGCAGTTCCAACCCCAACCCGGCCAAGATCTCCCCAGCCAGCTCAAGGGCCGCGTTCGCTTCGCGACGCGAGCGGCACAACAGCACCCAATCGTCCGCATAGCGGACCAGGACACCGATACCGGCCTCGCTCATCGCCTCGTCAAACGCGTGCAGATAGATGTTCGAGAGCAACGGTGAGATCACACCGCCTTGGGGGGTTCCCGTGACCGTCTCAGAGAACCGCCCGTCGTGCATCACACCCGCTTGGAGCCACTGGCGCAACAGCTTGAGCACCCGCCGATCCGAGACCCTCTCCGCGACCATCGCGAGCAAACGCTCGTGATCGATCGAGGAAAAGTAGTCGCGAATGTCGCCGTCGATCGCGAACACGAACCCGCGCGGAAACGCCGTGCGGATCTGCTCCTTGGCCTGCACAGCCGACCGGCGCGGCCGAAACCCAAACGAGCACGGAAGGAAATCCGCCTCGAAGATGGGCTCCAACACCAGCCGCGCCGCCTGCTGGCACACCCGGTCGCGAACACCAGGGATGCCGAGCGGCCGCACGCCACCCTGCGGCTTGGGGATCTCCACTCGACGCACAGGCGCCGGCCGATAGCTCCCCTCCCGGAGATCACGCGCAAGCTCTGAGAGCATCCGCGCGACCCCGTACTCCGCCACCGCGGCCAGCGTCAAACCATCCACACCAGCCGCTCCCTTGTTCTTACGCACACGCGTCCACGCCTCCAGCAGGACGTCATCCCGCCAGATCCGGTCATACAGAGCATGAAAGCGCCTACCCGGCGACCGCTTGGCGGCCACCCATAGCTTGCGCTGAAGTTCTCGCGCACCCCAACCAGTGGCGACCAATGCCATTTCGCTGGCCGAGTCGACGGACGATCGCCCGCCGGGGGAGTTAGATCGGACTGCTCCGACCATGCCCTAACGCTTACCACCACCACAAGCCCGATCAAAGCGAGGGCCCTTCGCTCCCGACGCCTTTACCTTTGCGTCGATCACCACTACTACGACCCCCTCGGACTCCCGCTGAACTCCGCTCGACTTCACCATCGGCTTATACGAACGGTCTTCGCTGACGAGGCTGCTCAGACGGGTCTCCCTTGTTCCGCGATCAGACCTTGCGCGCGTGCAAGTCTCCGTACCCCGCAGGGACCCGCCGCACCCGATCCGGAACCAGGACTGGCGGACATGGCCTTCACCGTGACATGAGCGGCTCGGCTCCCCGATCGTGAATCTGACGAGGCTGCAATCCCAGCCCACGCGCTTGCTCCCTCCAAAGAGGCTCTCGACACCCCGCTCAACCCTCGGGATCTCTCCCTCAAGCCGGGGCCTGCTACCGGGGGCTCCGGCGCTTACCCGGACCGGACTCTCACCGGCTGGCCTAACGCAGCTTCCAAGGCGCAACATGGCCCGATGATAGGAGAACGGTCGGTGTTACTTGCGCGTGCTTGACGACCCAAACACCTAGGCGTAGGCTACCTCGCGAGGGAGACCGGTCGGTCTCATAATCGGGGGCCTACATACAGGAGAGTCCATATGGCTTATGACCTGCGGTCCGAAACCGGGATCCCCACCCAGCCGGTCGGCTCGCTACCCCGGCCGGCGAAGCTACAGGCCGCGTACGCGGAATACGACGCCGGAAGCATCGGCAAGGAGCAGCTCGAGGCCGAGCAGGAGGCCGCGGTCAAGGACTCGATCAGCCGCTTCGAGGCCACCGGCTCGCCGATCATCGCCGACGGCGAGCAGTGGTGGTCGAGCTTCGCGACGTATCCCGTGACCGACACCCTGGCCGGCACCGGGCTGGCCGACCACCTGGCCGGCGGCGGGCAGTACTTCGCGATCTTCTCCGACGGTCACTACCGGCAGCTGCCGAAGCTCGTTGGCGGCCCGTTCCGCTACAAGACGCACGCGGCCGACACGCTCGCGCGTTCGATCGCGTTCGCGACCAAGCCGATGAAGCAGGCGGTCATCGCTCCCTCGATGCTCGCGCTGCTCTATCCGCTCGACGAGGAGATCGAGGGCTACTCGCGCGAGCAGTTCGAGGAAGACCTGGTCGGTGAGTGCGAGCAGGACATCCGCGGGGCACTCGACGCCGGCGCCTCGTGCGTCTCGATCGACTTCACCGAAGGCCGTCTCGCGCTGCGCGAGGACTCGCGCAACCCGTGGACGGGCCGTGGCATGCTGCCGCACTTCATCGACATGATCAATCGGGTGCTGGCGCGCTTCGGCGCCGACGAGCGCGTGAACATCGGCGTCCATACGTGCCCGGGCGGCGACCGCGACGCGGTGCACAGCGCCGACGTCCCGTACAGCGCGCTGCTGCCCAGCCTGTTCCAGCTGAACGCCGGCTATTTCCTGATGCAGAACAAGAGCGAGCGCGACCGCGAAGAGGTCTACAAGCTCGTCGGCGAGCACAGCCGCGAGGACGCGGACGGCGTTGCGCAGATCGTCCACATCGGCGTGATCAATCCGCAGAACCCGCGCGTCGAGACGCCGCAGGAGGTCTGCGACGAACTGGTGGCCGCGGCGAAGCACATCCCCAAGGAGCGCCTGGGCGCGACGGATGACTGCGGGTTCTCACCGTTCAGCATCGACGAGAAGCCGCTGCACGGCTCGCCCGACTTCGCTCGCGACGTGGCCTTCGAGAAGATCGCCAGCCGCGTGCAGGGCGCCAAGATGGCAGCCGAGCAGCTCGGCATCCATGTTCCCGCCGCCGTATAGCCGGGCAGCGGCTACGGATCCGCGTCAACTTCGCACTCCGGCGATCAGCCGTTCGCGATCGAACATCGCCGCCACCGCTCGCCAGCCGAGCGCGTCGAGCGCCAGCAGGACGGCGGCGAGTCCCACCGCGAGGCCGATCGAGGGTGTGATCACCTTGAACCCCATCAGTGCCACGATCGCGACCGGCGGCAGGTTGGCCAACACGCTGAGCTGTTGGGCGGCGCGGACGTCGGATGAGCGGGCGGAGATGGCGATTCCGACCCAGATCGACCAGCCGGCGAGCAATGGGGTGAACACCACCTGAATCGGGATGTGCGAGCCCGCGAAGACCGCGGACTTGATGCCCGGATGGGCGAACAGCGCCGCGATCGCGAGGAAGACCCCGAAGATCGTGTACGCGACCACGAGCGTCGGGATGACCACCGCGAGCGCCTTGCCGATCAGGAACTCCTCACTGCGGATCGGCGTGATCAGGATCGGCTCGAGCGTTCCCTGCTCGCGCTCGCCGATGACGGAGTAGGCGGACACCGTGGAGGGAACGATCGCGGGGATCAGCAGCAGGTACAGCAACGAGATGCCGATTCGCGCATCGAGCTTGGAGCTACTCGCCGCCGCCGGCGCGGTCAGCAGCTGGAGCGTCGGCGCCGCGATGAAGATCAGCGGCAGGAGGGTCATCGTGAATACCATCACGAAGCGGTTGCGTCGGTAGTCGTTGAGCTCCTTGACGAGGATCGCCCTCACGCGGGTCCAGCTGAAACTCATCGCCGCTTAACCTCCACGTCCTCGTCGATCAGCTGTAGGTACACGTCCTCCAGCGAGTGCCGGGACTCGGCGAGCGAGAGGATGTCGGCACCGGCGCCGACCAGCGCGCGCGCGACCGCGGGGGCGGCGACATCCGGGTCGGACACGGCCAGCTCGTAGCCGCCCGACGGCGACGCCACCCACCCGTTGACTCCTGGCAGATCGTCGAACACCGCATCCGGCTGTTCGAGCGAGCCCTTGACCCGGACTTCCAGGGCTTGGTTGAACAGTCGCTCGCGCAGCTCGTCGGGCCGGCCGACCAGCCGCATCGTGGTGTTCAGGATCGCGACTCGGTGGCACAGCCGCTCGGCCTCGTCCAGCCGGTGGGTGGTGAGGAAGATCGTCACCCCCCGCTCGCGCAGCGAGACGATCAGCTCGTGCACGTCGTGCGCGGCGACCGGATCGAGCCCGGAGGTGGGCTCGTCCAGGAACAGCACCGCCGGATCGTTCAACACCGCGCGGGCGAGCGCCACGCGCTGACGCAGGCCCTTTGACAGCGACCCGCACGGATCGTTCGCGCGGTCGAGCAGGTTGACCGCGCGCAACGCCCGCTCGAGCCTTCCGGGAATGTCGTCGAGCTCGTATAGCCCGGCGAAGCAGCGCAGGTTCTCCGACACCGTCAGCCGGAGGTACAGGCCCGGAGACTCGGGCATGATCGAGATGCGCGCGCGGATCGCGGGCCCGTTCGCCGCGCTCAGCGGGATCCCGGCGACAGTCGCCGACCCCGACGTCGGCGCGAGCAGCGTGCCGAGGGTTCTGACCGTAGTGGTCTTCCCTGCCCCGTTTGGCCCGAGGAACCCGAACACCTCGCCGTAGCCGACCTCGAACGAAACGTCATCGAAGGCGACACGGTCACCGAAGCGCTTGGTCAGGTGCTCGACGATCAGCGCAGGTTCACGCTCGGGCGGCGGGTCCCCTACCTCGCTGCGCATGCCCACAGGCTACAACCGCGACCTGATCACTTCGACCCACGGTTCGACGTCTGACACCTAGGTTTTCTGGGATCGCGACTAGCCTGGCGGCGCGCCCTTGGCGAACCATCGCTCGATCAAGAAATACGAGATCGAGATTCCCGGAGGAACCAAGAGCTGTGGACTGCGGCCCGCGAGTGCCGCGCCGACTTCCTCACGGGTGAACCACCGCACGTCCTCCAGCTCCCCATCGCCTGGAATCGGTTCGCCGCCGTCGGAGCCAGCCTCGAAACCCACCATCACGGAGAACGGGAATGGCCACGGCTGCGAGGTCACGAACCGCGGGTCCCGGACGGTGATGCCGGACTCCTCCTTGACCTCGCGGATGACCGCCTCCTCGAGCGACTCGCCTGGCCCAACAAACCCCGCGAGCACCGAGTACTGCCCCTCGGGCCAGCCGGCCTGGCGCCCCAGGAGCGCGCGGCCATCGTGCTCGACCATCACGATCACCGCCGGGTCGGTACGCGGAAAATGCTGCGCGCCACAGGACTGGCACGTCCGGGAGAACCCGGCGTCGCTGACCAGCAGAGCGCCTGCGCACGCTGGGCAGAATCGATGGCGACGATGCCAGTTGAGCAGGCCTACGAGGTAGGCGGCGAGCGCCGACTCGGCCGGCGCCAGCATCCTTCCAGCTTCGCGTAGCGTCGCGATCCGGCCGGCCTCGCTAAGGCGTGCTCGCTCCTGCGCCGGTTGTGCGTCGAGGTCGAGCGCAAACAACGCGACGTCGTCCTCGAGCCCGAGCATGACCGGCCCAGCCGCCTTTGCCGCGCTGCTTACGTGGGCCGGGATTGGTAAGCGCAGCAACGAGCTCTGTGCCTCCGTGCCGACCAGCACGCCGTCGGCGCTCGCGACGACCGCCCGGCTCGCCGGATTCTCGAGACGCGCTGCGACCCACGCGGGATCCAACCGCTCCGCCACAGCGCGATCGAGCGCCACCCCCGAGAAGGTCAGCATCGGACGCACGTTACGGCAACGCTCGCGCCCCAGTCCCGGGCGACGCGAAGGTCAGCTGCCGCGGAGCAGGCCAGGGATGCTCAGCGGCAGTCGCGGCAGGTCGCTGCGAGAACGGGCGAGCGCGTCGCGCAGGGCGGAATCGGCGCCGGACTCAATCGCCGGGCCATGGCCGACGAGCAGGCGCTCGGGCGCGAACCCCGAGAGCTGCTTGCGTGGCGGGGTCAGGCGCAGCATCGGATGCACTCCGACTCGACGCCCGAGCGCGAACGGCGGTGCCGTGCCGACCGCCTCGGCAACCACCAGGGTGTCCCGCTCAGCCCACCACAGCGCGACCTCGCGCCACGCTCTGTTCGAGATCACTGGGATCGGCTGAAACGGTGTCCCGGCTGCTTCGACCGGTAGGCGCAGGAGCGGCACATCGAGGCGCTGTGCGAGCCCCTCACAGTCGCGGTTGTGGCGATCGAGCAGCTGCAGCACGCCGGCCGGCGTGCCGAGCTCGGCCACCGCAGCCATAGCCCCCGCGTCCTCATAAGGGTCGATGAGCCACACCCGGCCGTCGTCGAGGAGCGCGTGCGCGGCGCGAGCCAACGCACTGTCCTCGACCCAGGTGACCCCGAGCGCGTGCCGCTGGAGCGTGACCGCCATCAACCCAACGATGGCAGATCGCTAGGCTTCCGCACATGACGCCACCGCGGCTCTACTACATGCCGCGGACCCGGTCGAGCCGCGTTTTGTGGCTGCTTGAGGAGATCGGCGCACCGTATGAGCTGACCGAGATCAAGGGTGCGGAGCGCCGATCTGAGGAGCACCTCCGTCGTCATCCGCTCGGACGCGTGCCCGCTCTCGGGCTCGGGGATGGCACGACGATGTTCGAGTCCGCCGCGATTTGCCTACAGCTAGCCGATCTGAACCCAGACGCCGGATTGATCGGCACCGTCGGTTCGCCCGAGCGAGGACTCGTCTACCAATGGGTCGTGTTCGCCGTCTCCGAACTCGAAGGGCCGCTGTTTCGCTGGCTTCGCGACCTCCGCGAAGAAGTCACCGACTCCCCGGCGCACGATCGCTTCACCGAGGCAGCCGTCGCGATGCAGTCCGCACTCGCCGACCACGATTGGCTGGTCGATGATCGTTTCAGCGTCGCCGACGTGATGTGCGCGAGCGTGCTTCAGGGAGCCAA
>DASYAP010000240.1:0-15863 GCA_036501265.1 Solirubrobacteraceae bacterium
GGCGCACGTACCAGATGCGTTGCATGACGGTTAGGACCGCGAGCCCGGCAAGCACGTACACCGCCGGTGCCAAAAGCTCGAAGTGGCCGAGCGAGGCGCCTTTGGCGAACACGAGTCCCGCCGAGAGGATCACGACGCGGACGGGCCGGGTGGCGAGACCGACTTTGCACGGTACACCGAGCGCCTCGGCACGCGCTCGTGTGTAGGAAACCATCAGCGAGCCGAGCGCCGCCGCCACGGTCGCGGCGACGGCTGCCTCTTCGTGGCGCGTGGCGAAGTACGCCGCAACAGCGATCAGCACCACGCCCTCCTCGATGCGGTCGAGCGTCGAGTCGAGAAACGCGCCAAACGGCGTGCCCTTCCCGGACATGCGCGAATAACGACCGTCGAGCGTATCCATGATCGACCCGATGATGAAAGCCACGCCCGCGAGGAAGAAGAATCGCTCGAAGACGAGCACGGCCGCCGCGACGTTGAGCGCAAAGCCGGTGAGGGAGATGGCGTTGGGGGTGAGGCGCGACTCGATCAGCCTCTCGCGCATCAGCTCCTGTGTGGTCGGGCGCGACCGCCGAGGCGGGGAGCGGCGAGCTCCAGGGCGGCTCGCACGCGGGCGCAAACGTCTGGGTCGTAACTCTGCTTGCGCCATCTTTACGCCGGCGCCTCGTCGAAGGTCCACCTGGCCAGCCCGAGGCGCGGCAGCACTCGCGCCGCGAGGAACGCCGATATCCCAGCTGTCAGCGCGCCGAGGAAGACGTCCATGAAGTAGTGGTTGCCGGTCACGATCACGACGAAAGTAATGAGCAGAGGGTAGAGGGCCCATGCCACCTTGATCGGACGACGGCGCGCGAATTTCGCCATCGGCCAGCCGAGCATGATCGCGAAGCAGACGTGCATCGAGGGCACCGCCGCATAGAGGTTGAGCACCTCGCTGGAGGGACCCTTCTCCACAGTGATTCCGGTGAATTGTTTGACGGCGTCGCTGAAGCCCCACTCGGGCATCAGGCGTGGCGGCGCAGTGGGATACAGCCAGTAGGCCACCACCGCGATGACCATCGCGATTAAGAACATGTTGCGGATGACGTAAAAGGAGCGGTTGTGGCGCGAGTAGATGTAGGCGAGCACGCCGATCGTCACGAACAGATGGGCGTTCAGGTAGATCCAGTCGGCGCCGTCAATCAGCCAATGCTTGCCCAGCGCCCACTCTTGGACGGTGGGTTCTACGAACACGTGCAGCACACGTTCTATGTCGATGATGCGCATGGCGTCGCCGAAGGGCCGGTACCCAGGGTTGTAGGCGCCGCCGTGCACCGCGATGCGGACAATGCTGTAGAGAAGGTACGCGCCCAAAAAGAGCGCCAACTGGCGGATGAGATCCAGCCATCCGCGCGGCAGGACGCGCGCTTCGAACCACCGGAGTGCTCGCCGCATCGGTGCTCCATCGTACCTAGGGCTCTCCCGTTCGGCGCCTCGGGTGCTCGTTGTAAGCCTTCTCATGTGCAGCGCGGGGAGGTCGAGCCGATCCGCCCGAGCGAGAAGTCGATGCCCACCGTGACCTGGCCGGGTCGTCGGATGAGTAAGCGTGTGAACGCGCCGGCCGGCTCGACGCACCCAGAGCCGCGCGTAAGCGCCCAGTAGGGGGTGAAGTGGACGCGCAGCGTCACCTCGCCGGGACGCTTCGCGTCAAGCCTCATCCAGTCGGGCCCTAGAGCCGTGAGCTGCGCCGCCCCCTCCGCGATCGGAGTCGGGTCCTTGACCGCGTACACGCGCCAGTGCGACGCTCGCATGACGAGCTTTAGATAGGGCAGCCCCTTGGCGATCAAGCGGGCCTCGGCGCGGCCGGCGTAATCGAGGGGGGCATCCGCCATCGCCACGAAGCGAACGGCATCGGCGTGCAGCCAGCGCTCGTACCGGGCGGGCGTAAGCCTCCCCGAGTAGAAGAGCGAGTTGTCCTTGATGTCAAGCTGGCGTTCCCAGCCGCGGGCGATCGGGAAATGGGAGGCCACTGCGTAGGCCTCCCAGTGGAAGCTGGTGAAGGGAATTTCGACACGAAACGGCGGGCCCCCCTGACGCCTGAGGAAGCTCAGGAGGGGCCGGTAATACCCCACCGAGTTCGACGGATCAGAGCTGGCCGTGGTGAGGTCCCTGATCGGGTCGTGCCACTGTAGATAGAGCAGCGGCGCCGCGACCAATGCCAAGAGCGTCATCGGGCGCCGCCAGAGCGGTTCGCTGCGGTGTGAAGGCCGCGACCGACCTTCGCAGTGCCGCGCGGGGTGCCACCAGAGCAGCGCCGCCAGCGGGGCCGCGACCCACGTTCCGAGCCGTCCGGCGTTGCTACCGATGGCGGTGGGAACGAGGTAGCTCGCGATCGTCCCGAGCGTGTACAGGGCGACGCCGGCCGCCAGGACAGGGCGTCGCGGTCCGATCGCGAGCAGCGCGCCGAGGCCGATCAGTGGCATCGGAATGAAAGCGTTGAAGACGAAGGGCTCCGTCCCTCCCTCGGGAAAGGCGATCGCGAGCACCCCCACGGGGAGGAGCGCGGCGAGGGCGACGGCGAGTCCGGGGAGGCAAGCTGCTACCCGCCGCGACTCCCACGCCCGCCCCACGGCATAGGCCGCTCCCGCGAGCGCCGCGAACAGCGCCGCCACGGGACTGCAAAACGCTGTGATGAAGGCCAGCCCACAGGCGAGCCAGGTCCGCCGCCGGTCGATCGCGACGATCGCCGCCATGGCGGGAAGCGCGCCGAAGGCGAACGCCAGCCTCCCGGTGAAGAGGTTCACCGCCGTGGCCGCGCCGAAAATCGTCGCTCCGAGCCACGCGTCCTCGCCGAAATGCCTGCGCGCCAGCGGCTCGAACAGCGCCGCGGTCGCCGTCGCCGCGAGCGCCGCGGCGAGCTGAGGCGTCAGCGCCCAGGAGGCGGCGGGGAACAGCAGGCTGTAGCCGACGATGTGGTGGCCGGAGTACCAATAGTTGTTCCAGATCCCGAACGGCTCCCGCCCGAAGAGCTGGGCGCGGAAGAGGTGCGCGGCCAGATCGAGGCTAGGCGGGGAGGCGATCACGTAGGCGGCGGAAAGCGCGGCCGCGACGGTGACGGGGAGGAGGCGGCGCCAGTCACGCCGGCTCTCGGCCTCCAACGGCCGCCGCCTACGCCCGCCTTCAGCCGTCGATTGCCCCGGCCGCGAAGCTTGGATCCCTTCTCGCGGCCGGACGCGTCGGCGTTCCCCCGTCCTCAAGCCGCTCATCGTCCCCTCACGAACTCCTCAATCTCACCGGCCACCGCCTCTTGCTCTAGCCATGGCCAGTGGCCCGCGTCTGGCACGCGAATCACCCGAGCCCCCGGCAGGCGCGCGCCGTATTGCTCAGCCAGGGGCGCCGGGAACCACGGGTCGCGCTCGCCCCATATCACCATGATCGGCACCGAGAGCCGATCGAGGCCGGCGCCCGCCTCGGCCAGCCGGTCCTCCGGCGCGGAGCGGTGGAGCCGCAGCACCGCGCGCTGGGTTCCCTGATCGAACTGGTCCCAGATCGCCGCGAAGCGCGCGCTCGATAGCGCGCCGGGGTCGGCGTATCCGCGCCGAAGGAGGCGCCGGAGCACCATGCGCGTGATGGCGCCCATGGCCAGCTCTCCGAGCAGGGGCCGCCGCCAGGTACGGGCCAACCAATGCCACCTGAAGTCACCGAGCAGCGGCAGCGCATTGATCAGCACGAGCCTTTGCACTCGCTGCGGCTGGCGCTGGGCCAGCACGAGACCCGCTCCGGCTCCCCAATCGTGCGCGACCACGGTGACAACTGGGATCTCGAGTTCGTCCAGGAACAGCTCGATGAAGTTGGCAAGGCCCGCGAGTGTGTAATCGAGGTTGGCCCCCTTTGCCGAACGTCCAAAGCCGACCAGGTCAGGTGCGATGCCCCCCGTCCGCTCGAGTAACGGGATCCAGTCGTCAGAGCTCGTCGGACAGCCGTGTACGTAGAGGAGTGGCGCAAGTTCGGCCTCGGTCCTGCGATAGAACACAGGCGCGCCGGCGAGTTGGATGGTGTGCTCGGCGACCTGCACCCCGCAGCGAGGATAACGTGCGGCCGGTGAACCGCATGACCGCTGCAGCCGCGAGCAGGTCGGCGTGGCGCCGCCCGCCTCCCCGCAGGGTGCGGGCGATCAGGGACCGCCTGCGGCTTGTCTATGGCGTGCCCGTGGCGAAGCCTCACGGCCACCCGATCGCAGAGCTGGTCCTGACCGTCCTCTCGCAGTCGACCAACGACCGCAACCGCGACGTCGCCTACCTGGCGCTGCGAGACCGGTTTGAAAGCTGGGAGGCGGTCCGCGACGCACCCGTGGGAGAGATCGAGGAGGCGATCCGTCCCGGCGGCATCTCGAAGATCAAGTCGGCGCGCATCAAAGCGATCCTGCAGGAGCTCCCCGAGACCGCGGATGGTGAGCCGACGCTCGACTGGCTCCCGGACGTACCCGTAGCCGACGCCCAGCGGTACCTGTGCTCGCTCCCGGGCGTCGGGCGCAAGACCGCCGCCTGCGTGCTGCTCTTCGCGCTCGGGATGCGAGACGTCCCAGTCGACACGCACGTGTCGCGCGTCGGCACCCGGCTGGCGCTCTTCCGGCCAGCCGCCGGATTCGACGAGCTCCACGACACCATGCTCGCAATCACCCCTTCGGGTGAGGAGCTCGAGCTACACCTGAACCTGCTCCGCCACGGCCGCCGGACCTGCTACGCGCGGCGTCCCAACTGCCGGGGCTGCGCGCTCCAGAGAATGTGTCCGAGCGCGGCGATTTATCGATAGCCTTGCGGACCATGCCGGCTGGAGGTGGGGTGGCTTGATTTTCGGCGCGCGGCGCCTGTGTTCAGGGGCTGCCGCACTCGCACTGGTCACATCCGGCGCCGCGGCCTTGGCCCAGGCCCGCAACCCCGCCGGGCACCAGAGGCCCGCGTCGACGCGCGGGCAGCCAAAGCCGTCGATCTTCGGGATCGACACGAGCACATACGACTCGAAGAAGGGTGAGTTCTTCAAAAACCTGCCGGCCGCCAAGGCGCTTGGCGCGCGCTGGATCAGATGGACGCTTGGCCCAAAGAGCGCAGCCGGCGACTACGCAGCCGCCGGCTACCTTGTCAACCAGGCCCGCAGGCGCGGCATGGGGATCGTTCTCAGCTTCGCCGGGATCCCCGAGGCGTGCTCGCGCAGGCCGGTGCCCGCCAACGTGCGGGATTGTCCACCGACGACGCCCAGAGACCGGCGACGCTACGAGGCCTATGTCCGGCGGGTGCTGGTGCACTTCCGGGGAGAGGTCACCTACTACGAGAGCTGGCGAAACCCCAACCTCAAAGGCTCGTGGTCTCCCCGTCCGAACGCGGAGGCGTACGCCGCCCTCTTGCGAGCGGACTACGCGACTTTTCAGTCGGTCAATCACCGCTACCGCCTGCACCTGAAGCTCCTCTTCGGCTCGCCGGATAACTTCGGGCTCCTGCCGCAACACCACGGCTCGATCGCGGTGCTGCCTTATACCCACAACGTCCTCGCCGACCTCCACCGCGTAAAGGCGTTCGACGGGATCGCGCTGCACGCCTACCGCTTCCCGCCAGGAAAGTTTGGACCGTTTGCTCACGGATACGACAGGGTGGACAAGGTCCCGATTCCGCCTCGGGCGAGGGGACCCTTTCCAGCCGAGGGTTGTGACACGACCCCGGTGTGCCACATGACGTGGGCCGGTGAGCTGCGCGCCTACGAGCAGGAGTTCAAAGAGCACGGCTACGGCTCAGAGCCGCTGTGGTTGACCGAGTTCGGCTGGCCCGGCAACAGCGTCCCAAACGGCCCCTATTACCCGAGCACGGCCGTCCAGGCGAAGTACCTCAAGCAGGCATACGCGGTCCTGCTCAAGCTGCACTTCGTCCAGGGCGCCGTGTGGTTCAACGTGCGCAACTACCAACCAGGCGTGAAAACGGGCGAGCCGAAGTGGTTCTACCACTACGGGCTGCTCGAGCACGACTTTCAGCGCAAGCCGGCGGGGGCAGCGTTTGCCGCACTTGCCAAGGCGCACCCTGGGCGCTAGCGGCCGTCGTCGCCCGAACGCAGATCTGCTACGCTCCCGCTTAGATTTTCACACGAACGGGAACGTATAGGAGCGGAAGTTTTATGGCAAAAACGATCGGTATCGACCTCGGAACGACCAACAGCTGTATGGCCGTGCTCGAGGGCGGCGAGCCGACCGTGATCGAGAACGCTGAGGGCGGGCGCACTACCCCCTCGGTCGTCGCTTTCACGCAGTCGGGCGAGCGCCTTGTAGGCACGGTGGCCAAGCGGCAGGCGGTCACAAATCCGCAGAACACGGTCTTCTCGATCAAGCGCTTCATGGGGCGCAAGGAGGCCGAGGTCCGCGAAGAGGAGGCGATTGTCCCCTACAAGGTGGTCTCGGGCGCCAACGGTGATGCCCGCGTCGAGGCGGGTGGCAAGGAGTACTCGCCGCCTGAGATCTCGGCGATGATCCTTGGCAAGCTCAAGACCGACGCCGAGGCCTACCTGGGCACCAACGTCGATGCCGCCGTTATCACGGTGCCGGCGTACTTCAACGACGATCAGCGCCAGGCGACCAAGGACGCCGGGAGGATCGCCGGACTCGACGTCAAGCGCATCATCAACGAGCCGACCGCGGCTTCGCTTGCGTACGGGCTCGACAAGGAGTCCGATCAGACGATTCTTGTCTTCGACCTCGGCGGCGGCACCTTCGACGTGTCGGTGCTTGAGATCGGCGAGGGCGTGTTCGAGGTCAAGGCGACCTCCGGCGACAACCACCTCGGCGGTGACAACTTCGACAAGGCCGTCGTGGACTGGCTTGTCGCCGAGTTCAAGCGTTCTCAGGGCATCGACCTGAGCAGCGATCCGATGGCGCTGCAACGTCTCTACGAGGCGGCCGAGAAGGCGAAGATCGAACTCTCCACGACGCAGGAGACGCAGATCAACCTGCCCTTCATCACCGCCGACGCAAGCGGCCCGAAGCACCTCGATACGCGCCTGACGCGCGCGAAGCTCAACGAGCTCACCTCCGACCTGCTCGACCGTACGGTTGCGCCGGTCCGACAGGCGCTCGACGACGCGAAGGACAAGGGCGTCCCAAAGGTCGATCACGTGGTAATGGTGGGGGGCATGACCCGGATGCCGGCGGTCCAGGAGAAGGTCAAGGAACTGACCGGCAAGGAGCCCCACCGGGGCGTCAACCCAGACGAGGTGGTCGCCGTCGGCGCTGCGATTCAGGCAGGCGTTCTGGCCGGCGACGTCAAGGACGTGCTGCTGCTCGACGTTACGCCACTCACGCTTGGGATCGAGACCAAGGGCGGTGTGATGACCAAGCTGATCGAGCGCAACACCACGATCCCAACGCGAAAGTCGGAGATCTTCTCGACCGCCGAGGACAACCAGCCCTCGGTCGAGATCCATGTCCTACAGGGCGAGCGTGAGATGGCGGCGTACAACAAGTCGCTGGGCAAGTTCCAGCTGACCGGCATTCCGCCCGCGCCGCGCGGGATCCCGCAGATCGAGGTCGGCTTTGACATCGACGCCAACGGCATCCTCAACGTGTCGGCCAAGGATCTCGGCACCGGCAAGGAGCAGAAGATCGAGATCAAGTCTGGCTCGGGGCTCTCCGACCAAGAGATCAAGCGGATGGTCACCGACGCCGAATCCCACGCGGAGGACGACCGGCGCCAGCGCGAGCTCGCCGAGGCACGTAACAACGGTGAGAACGCCGCTTACCAGGCGGAGCGCCAGCTCAAGGAGCTGGGCGACTCGGTCGACGCCACGTCGAAGTCAGAGATCGAGGATGCGATCAAGGCGGTCCGTGACGTCCTCACCTCAGAGGACGCCGCCGAGATCCAGGCCAAGACCGAAGCCCTCCAGGCGTCCTTCCACAAGGTCTCCGAGGCGATGTACCAGCGCGCTCAGGAGGAGGCCGCAGCGTCCGGCGCCTCAACTGACGGGGCCGCCGCAGGTAACGGCGCCTCCGCCGAGGAGGAGGACGTCGTTGACGCCGAGGTCGTGGACGAGGGCAAATAAGCCATGGCCTCACAACGTCGCCCTGACCTCGGGGCCCGACCGGTCCCCTCGGCCACCGCGGCTGATGACTCGGGAGGCGCCTGTGAGCCCGAGGCCTCGCCGCGAGTGGCCTCGGGGCCGGGCGCGCCTCCCGAGGCCGATCTTCCTGAGGAGGAACAGCCCACCGCTGCCGAAGGTCCCTCTGACCACGAAGCGAAGCTGGAGCATGATCTCGAAGAGCTCGCGGCTCGGGCCGGGAAGGCAGACGAGTACCTCGAGCTGGCCCAGCGGACGAAGGCGGATTTCGAGAATTACCGTAGGCGTGCCGCGCGCGAAGCGGCGGCCGCGCAGCAGCGCGGGATTGTCAAGCTCGCGCAGGAACTGCTTCCGGCCGTCGACGATCTGGACCGGGCGGTAGCGGCCGCGCAGGTCGCGCCGGGCAGCGAGGAGGACCAGGACGGCGCCGGGACGCTCGTCTCAGGGGTCAAGCTCGTTCACGCCGGGGTGATCGCCGCGCTTGCCCGCGTGGGGATCGAGCCTTACTCGCCCCTCGGCGAGCGGTTCGATCCGGAGCACCATGAGGCAGTCGCCCAGCAGCCAGTCCAAGGTGCCGACCCGGGGACCGTCGTTGAGGTCTACCAGCGCGGGTACCGGCTGCACGACGGCTCCGTGCTGCGGCCCGCCCGCGTGGTCGTGGCGGCGTGAGGAGCCTCAAGCGATGGCCGCACGACCCGACTACTACAAAATCCTCGGGGTTGGCAAGAACGCCTCTGAGGCCGAGATAAAGAAGGCCTACCGCCGGCTGGCTCGCCAGTACCACCCCGACCGCAACTCTGGCGACAAGAAAGCGGAGGAGCGGTTCAAGGAGATCTCCCAGGCCCACGACGTACTTTCCGACGCGGAGAAGCGCAAGCAATATGACCGTGGCTCTGGACCCTTCGGGTTCAACGTGCCCGGCGGCGGGTTCGACCCCGGCTCGTTCGGAGGTGGGTTTGGTGGTGTAAGCGACATCCTGTCCAACCTCTTCGGAGCGGGCGCCGGCGGTGACACTGCCGGCGGACGCGGGGGGGTCAGAGGCGGCCGCCCGCCCACGCGCGGCCGCGATCTGGAGACCGAGGTCTCGCTCGGCTTCGACCAAGCAGTGGAGGGTGCCCAGGTCTCGCTGACGGTGCCCACCTCGCAACCCTGCCCAACCTGCCGGGGTACCGGGGCAAAGCCGGGAACTTCGCCCAAGGTCTGTCCCGTCTGCGGTGGACGTGGCATCGAGGCCCAAAGCCAGGGAATCTTCTCGATTTCTCAACCTTGCTCAAACTGCCATGGCACCGGGACGATCATCGATGATCCCTGCCCGACCTGCGGAGGTAGCGGCGCGAAGCGCGGCACGCGCAAGTTGCGGGTAAACATCCCGGCCGGTGTCCGTGAGGGCAGCCGCATCCGGCTCGCGGGCAAGGGCGAGCCCGGACCGCGAGGCTCCGAGTCCGGCGACCTGTACGTCATCACGCGAGTGGCCCCCTCACCGGTCTTCAAGCGGACCGGCGACAACCTCGAGGTTGAGGTCCCGCTGACGATTCCCGAGGCCATCCACGGCGGGGTGATTGAGGTCCCCACTCTCCGAGGCTCCAAGCGTTTGCGCGTCCCCCGGGGGACCAAGCACGGCACGGTGCAGCGACTCAGAGGCGAGGGGCCGCCTCGGCTTGGCGGCAAGGGTCGAGGCGACATCCATTACCGGTTCGTGATTGACGTGCCTGACTCGCTCTCGGCGGAGCAGAGCGAAGCGGTGGATCGTCTGGAGCAGGTGATGAATGGCAACCCGCGGGCCAAGTTGTTCGAGGCCGCCGGCCAGGGAGGCGCTAGCTGATGGCTGAGCGCCCCGCCAAATCCCGCGCTGTGCGGGTGACCAAGACGGTGACGGCCGGCAGGGTCACCTCCTCGCGCGTTGAAGTCACCTCCGACCGCGGCGTGTTCATGATCTCCGTCGCGGCCGAGTTGGCCGAGATGCACCCACAGACGCTGCGTATGTACGAAGCGAGGGGTCTGCTCGAGCCAAAGCGATCGCCGAAGGGGACACGCTTGTACTCCTACCAGGACGTGGAGCGGCTCCGACGCATCCAAAGGATGACCGTCGAGCTGGGGATGAACCTGGCCGGGGTGGAGCGGGTCTTCCAGCTTGAAGAGACGCTCGCCACGATGACGCGCAAGGTGGCTTCACTCGAGCGCCGGGCCCGGGAGCTGGTCGAGGAGGTAGACCGGCTGGAGGCGATCCGACGAGAGCTCCGCGCCGAAATCGTTCCCTATGAGCGCGGCGGCGAGCTGATCCGCAGCGCCGACGCCCAGCCTTTCGGATTCTCGGTTCAAGGCCGCCAGGCGAAATAGCGCCACCCGGCGCCGCACGGCGGGTGCGAAGGGTCGGCCCGTAACCAGCGGGCATTGGCGTGGTCACCGAGCAGCTGGATGGCCGGCGCTCATGCGTCCGGCAGCGTGGTCTAGCTCATCACCTCGTTTCACCAAGAATGCGCCGAGCGCGCCGGCCAAGCTACCGATGACGGTTATCGCACAGACCTCCATCACGACATCGAGAATCCGCCCTGAAGCAGAGATCGGGTTCATAAGTGAGGATGAAACAGTCAGCAGCTGCGTCGAGGTCCAAAACAACGCGCTGCCGATGGGCCTAAGAAGACGACGATCACGTGCAGACGTCTGATCTCTTTCGCCGCGCGGAAGGCGGTCGGGTCATAGCCACGATCAGGTCCGGCCTGCGGTTCCGCGATCCTGCCGTCGTCGCGAACGCCCGACGCGTTCCTTGTCCGGCGTCTGAGTGAGGATCTCGAGTAGTTCGCCGACGTTCTGGTTGCGTGCGATCGGGTCGGGAAGTGGGGAGTGGGTGTTGATCGTGTAGTGGTTGCGGCGGCCGTTTCGCTGGCGGGTGATGTAGCCGGCGTCGGCGAGCTCGGTGACGATCCGGTGCACGGCCCGCTCGGTGATCCCGACGCGCTCGCCGATGTCGCGCAGGCGGATGCCGGGGTCGTGGGCGATGCAGACCAGCACCTGGGCGTGGTTGGTCAAAAAGCTCCAACCCGGCGGGGTGCGCTCAGCCATCGATTGGAGCATAACATTTCTAGATTCGCTTTTCATGCTATGGTGACCAGATAACCACGAGAGGACGAAGGATCCCCTCGCGTCCATCCCCCGAGGGGGTTCCAAAATGCTCTCTAAGGCACGCAGTTCGCCGGTCGACTCGTCGGCGCCTGAAAGGATTCCCGAGTGCGAGACGCTCGCGCAGTCCGCAAGCTTCGGGTCGCACAAGGAAGCCAAACGAGCCGCGCGCATCGTGTACCGCGGCGCTTCCTTAGCGTCGTTCGAAGGCCGCTCCGGCCACACCCCGCGAATCAATCTCCCCGCTCGCAGCGATGCTGCAACGGCGCGAGATCGCGTTGATGCCGAGCGCTGGTTGGATGAAGGCGGCAGCTTCAACAGCGAGGCGGTGACCCGATGAGCAGCGCAACGTTGATCGCGCCGAGCGAGCGCCCTGCGCCGCCAGCCAACGGCGACGCAAGACGGACCTACACCTGCACCGAGTGCGGAAACGTGCTGCGCGTGTCTGGGCTCGGGCGCCACCGCGTGTACTTCGAGCTCGATGACGAGCGTTTGGTCGCCCCGGTGATGAACCGACTCTGCCCAGCCTGCGGGCACGGCCTGCCAGGAAGCAACACGCGGTGATCCCATGACCCACCTCTGCTGCCCACGCTGCCGGCTGCGCTTCACCCCCGCCGCCGCGGCGCATCTCGGTGCCTGTCCTGAATGCGGTGAGCCGCCCCGGGCGTTGAGCCTGCGAGGCACCGTCGGGTTCAGAATCTTCAAGCTCGAGGACGTTCCCCACCCGTCGCCGCAGGCCGTAGCCGTGTCGATTCCCGTTCCCGACCGGGGCGGAGCACGACCGTGAACGACCGCCAGCGTCCGATCATCGGCGCCTACCGCTGTGCGGAGACGCCCTCACTGGGGCCACGCCGGTCCCTGTCACCCCACCAAGAAAGGCAAGACCATGATCGCTTGGTTTGTCATCAAGCAGTATGAGCGCGCGGTTGTATTCAGACTCGGGAAAGTCACGGGCGAGGCGCGCGGGCCAGGGCTGATTTTCGTTGCGCCGTTCGTCAATCGCGTGCATCGCGTGTCGTTGCGGATCGTCACGCTGCCGATCCAGTCTCAGGGGATCATCACCAAGGACAACGTCAGCATCGACGTGTCCGCGGTGGCTTATTACCGGGTGAAGGATCCGGTCCGTTCGGTAGTCGCGATCGAGAACGTACAGTCGGCTATCAGCCAGATCGCGCAGACCACGCTGCGCGCGGTGGTAGGGCGCCACACGCTCGATGAGACCCTGTCAGAGACCGACACGATCAACCAGAACATCCGCGAGATCCTCGACGTGCAGACCGAGGAGTGGGGGATCGAGGTCACGGTCGTCGAGCTCAGAGACATCCAGCTGCCCGAGAGCATGCAGCGCGCGATGGCCCGCCAGGCCGAAGCCGAACGCGAGAAGCGCGCAAAGATCATTGCCGCCCAAGGCGAAGCGCTCGCCGCCGGCGAGCTCGCAAACGCCTCCGACGTGATGATGGCCCACCCCCTAGCGCTGCAACTGCGCAACCTCCAGACCCTGGTCGAGGTCGCCGTCGACAAAAACTCCACCGTCGTGTTCCCCGCGCCGCTGATGAGCACGATCGGCGAGCTCGGCGCCTTCCTGGCCCGCGAAAGCAAAGCGGTCGACGGCCTCCCGGCAGCCCCCGAAGTATCGACACGCTTGACAAACGGAGAGCTGGTGCCTGATGACCGCAAGCCAGCCTGATCGGTCGCCGGCGCCCGGGATCATCCCCAACCCCCGTTCACGTCCGCCACGACGACCCGCCGACCGTTGCCGCCGAGCGGCAAAACGAACCAAGGCTCAACGCGCCGGCACATGATCGATGGGCGCGAGATGCGCTTTCCAGCATCCGAAGGCTCAGCAGATCGAGGCGGAGCCGCTCTAACAAGCAAAGAAGGCCTGACGGTCAGCCCACGACGTCCTCCATCCAAGGCGTGTAAGCCCCGCTGTGCGGCAGATTCGTCAGGAGGGGTAGTGCTCGGTGTTGGATTCACCCGAACCACTTCGATCTCAGGTGCCTGTCCGAGTGGCGATCAGCGCTTGGAGGCGTGAGCGGGCACCCGCACGGTCTCTCGAGCACGGCTGCCGCCTGCTGGCCTTGCGCAGCACCCCGCCGGCTGCGTACCGCGTAGGCCTCGCCCTTTCGGGCAGATACTCAACGACGCCCAACAGCGCTTCCTTTAGGCGGTTGGTCAGCGTCTTATGCCAACCGACGAAGGAGATGCGCCGATGCGTCAGATAGCCGTGGTTACCGGAGCCTCCGCGGGCGTGGGACGGGCTACGGCCCGGGCGTTCGCCCAGCGAGGCTTCGATGTGGCGCTGCTGGCCCGAGGTCAGGGGGGTCTCGATGGGGCCGCCACTGATGTCAGCGACGCCGGAGCCCGGGCGCTGGCGATCGCCACCGACGTGTCCAACTTCGAGCAGGTCGACGCGGCGGCGACGCGGGTCGAGGAGGAGCTGGGGCCGATCGACGTGTGGGTCAACGACGCGATGACGACCGTGTTCGCGCCCGCGTGGGAGGTCAAGCCGGCCGATTTTCAACGCGCGGTCGAGGTCACCTTCCTCGGTCAGGTGTGGGGGACGATGGCGGCGCTGTCAAAGATGCGTCCGCGAGACCGCGGTCAGATCGTCAACGTCGGCTCGGCGCTTGCGTTCATCGGGATCCCGCTGCAGTCGGCTTACTGCGCGTCGAAGTTCGCGTGTCGTGGATTCTTCGAGTCCACCCGCGCGGAGCTGATACACGAGAAGAGTCACGTGCGGATGAGCATGGTGCACCTGCCGGCGGTCAATACCCCGCAGTTTGACTGGTGCGAGACCGTGTTCGACGAGCACCCGCAGCCGGCGCCGCCGATCTACCCGCCAGAGATCCCGGCCAGGTTCATCGTCGAGGTGGCGCTGGACGGCCGCCGCGAAAAGGTGGTCGGGTCATGGAACAAGATGCTCGTCGCGATTGCACAGGTGGCGCCAGGGCTGGCGAACCAGTACGCCGCGATTGGTGCCTGGGAGAGCCAGCTCACCTCACAGAGGATCAGTCATGACCGTCCGAGCAACCTTCATGAGCCCGTCGACGTCGACAAAGACCACGGGGCAAACGGCGAGTTCGACCACGACGCGGACGGCTTCTTCACGCCGAGCTTCCTTCAGACCCTGCCGCAAATGGCGGTGACCTTTGGTAAGGCGCTCGCGCACACCGCCGAAGATAAGAAGCGCCGCTTCGGAGCGGCTGGCGCACCCGGGTTCGCTGAGGTGCCGCAAACCGAGCCTAAGACCGCAAGCGCAGCCTGAATCCTTAGACAAAGCTTGTCCGCTCTGCCATAATCTAAGTCGCTAAGACTTAGATTTGTAAATCCCTGAACGAACGTAGATCGAGACACGCATGCATCCAGACCGCTTTACGATCAAAGCTCAAGAAGCGCTTCAGGCCGCGCAGCAGCTCGCCGATGAGCGCCGGAATCCCCAGACCACCCCCGAGCACCTGCTCGCGGTTGCACTCGAGCAGGAGGGTGGCCTCGTCGCTCCCGTGCTACGCAAGCTGGGCGCCGATCCGGCCGTCGTCCGACAGGCGCTCGGACCGGGCCTCGAGGCGTTGCCGACGGTGACGACTGGCGGCGGGCAGGAGCCCGCGGCAGGCTCGAGTGAGTTGGTCGGAGTTCTGCGCGAGGCCGAGCGCGAGATGCGCGAGCTCAAGGACGAATATCTGTCGACCGAGCATCTCGTCCTGGCACTGGCGAGTCATGAAGGCAGTGCGGGTAGGGCCCTGCGGGAGAGCGGCGCCACGCACGACGAGCTTCTGAAGGCGCTGAGCGAGGTTCGCGGCAGCCACCGCGTGACAGATCAGAATCCCGAGGACAAGTTCCAGGCGCTCGAGCGGTTCGGCCGAGATCTCACCGATGCGGCCTCCCAGGGCAAGCTCGATCCGGTGATCGGGCGCGACGACGAGATTCGCCGGGTGGTCCAGGTCCTCTCGCGCCGCACCAAGAACAACCCTGTGTTGATCGGTGAGCCGGGAGTGGGCAAGACGGCGATCGTCGAGGGCCTGGCGCAGAGGATCGTTTCAGGCGACGTCCCCGAGGGGCTGCGTGATCGCCGGCTGGTCGCGCTCGACATCGGGGCCATGGTCGCGGGCTCCAAATACCGAGGGGAGTTCGAGGACCGTCTCAAGGCGGTGCTCAAGGAGATCGCAGACGCCGAGGGCCAGATCATCGTTTTCATCGACGAGTTGCACACGATCGTCGGCGCGGGCGCCGCAGAGGGCGCGGTGGACGCCGGCAACATGCTCAAGCCGATGCTGGCCCGCGGCGAGTTGCGGTGCGTCGGAGCGACCACCCTCGATGAGTACCGCAAGCACATCGAAAAGGACGCTGCCCTCGAGCGGCGTTTCCAGCCCGTCCACGTGGGCGAGCCATCGGTCGAGGACACGATCGCGATCCTCCGCGGGCTCAAGGAGCGGTATCAGGTCCACCACAAGGTGCGGATCCAGGACTCGGCGCTCGTCGCCGCGGCGACACTCAGCCAGCGCTACATCGCCGATCGTTTTCTGCCCGACAAGGCCATCGACCTAGTCGACGAAGCGGCCTCGCGGATCCGGATGGAAATCGATTCCAAGCCGACCGAGATCGACGAGGTGGACAGGCACATCATGCAGCTCGAGATCGAGTTGCAGTCGCTCGACTCCGACGGCGCGCAGGACGCCGGGACCATG
>DASYAP010000241.1:0-2284 GCA_036501265.1 Solirubrobacteraceae bacterium
GAGACCGGGTGGGCGCTCACGGAGAACCTGAAGACGGCCGGCGGCAAAAGCGATCTCGTCGACCAGCCGCGCGGCCTCGGTGCTCGAGCGCAGTCCGGGCGCGAGGGGCGAGCGGTAGCCGTCGTCGGCTCCTCGCTCGAGTCGGCGCACTTGGACGTTTTTCGCACCGCCCGGCTTGCGACCCCCTCCGGCGCCGCGGCTGCGTTCGCGGACGCCGGTCCCGCCCGCGCCGGTCGATCGCCCGCGGCTGCCTTGGCCGAGATCCGTGCGGGGTGCGCTTGAGGAAATCGGGGGCGCCAGCTCGATCTCCTGCTCCCGAGCGCAGATGGGGCAATGGTGCAGAAGGCGGTTGTGTCGGCAGAAAGTCGGCACGCACAAAGCTTGACAGGGACACGCTTTGGCGCGCGATGTCAACCGCTGCCGGGTCAGAAAAGACCCGGGGGGCCCAGATCCATCTGGGCCCCCCGGTGAGTCAGGGAAGTGGGGGCGCAGTTCCCTGACCGACAGGGGCGAGTTTCCCCGTCCCAAGCTAAAGCTAAACGGCCCCGGCTCACCAAAAACCCGACCACAACGAGTTTTCCCGGCTCTTTGCGAACACTAGCATGCAGATGTGGCGGGATGGCAAATTATCCGCTGGAACGGGGGCCGCCGGTTGGTTTGAAACTCACAAGGGCAAAGTGCGGCTCATCTGCCGCGCCTCCCGGGGCCGCTGAAGAACTCCTCCCCCGCTCGCACGGTCCCGGCTGCCTCTGCCTCGTGGCGCAGCGTCCGGTCGGCCTCGCCACTCCACGCGCCGAGCGCGAGCATCTCGCGGTCGGCGTCCATCGGGCTCCCGCCGAGATCTTTGTTGACGATGCGCGCACACTTGCGTCCCTCCGCGATCGCCGTCACAACCAGCGACTGTCCGATCCGGGCGTCGCCGCACGCGTAGACACGATCGACCGACGTGCGGTAGGTCTGGCGCGTACGGATGTTCCCGCGGCGGTCGAGCTCGAGCCCGAGCTCCTCGACCAACCCCTCGTGCTCGGGATGCTCGAAGCCGATCGCAATCAGGACGAGGTCTGCCTCGAGCACAAACTCCGTACCGGGCACGGGGGTGAGATCGCGCGAGGAGGTGCCTGTCACCCGCCGCGCATACACGTGGCTCACGTCGCCCCCGCGACCGCCGAACCCCGTCACCTCCGTCCCCCACCAGCGTTTGCCACCTTCGTCGAGCGCGTACGTCGTCGGGGTGCGCTTCGGGGGCAGCGGCCAGGGATGGCGGGGATCTTTGCCGCCAGCCTCGAGCGCCTCGTACACGTCGAGCATGGTGACGGCCTGTGCGCCTTCACGGTGAGCATTGGAGATGCAGTCCATGCCCGTGTCCCCTCCGCCGACGACAACCACACGCTTGCCCGCAGCGCGGATCTCAGACCCCGGCGCGGTCCTTCTTGAAGGACGTCCCTCCTGCGCCGCGACCCAGCGGTTTCGCTGGTACAGATAGTCCATCGCGAGTTGGATCCCGACGAGGCCACGGCCGGGAGCGTCCAGGTCGCGCGAGACCCGCGAGCCGATCGATACGACCAGCGCGTCGCAGCGCTCCCTGAGTTCGGCGACCGTGACGTCGCGGCCGACGTCGACGTCGTAGACGAACTCGATTCCCTCCTGCGCCAGGATCTCAACGCGGCGATCGATGATTCGCTTCTCAAGCTTGGCGTCCGGCACTCCGAACCGCATCAGACCCCCGGGGCCTTCGTCTCGTTCGTAGACGGTGACCTGGTGGCCGCAGTGGTTGAGCTCCGCGGCCGCGGCCAGCCCGGCCGGGCCTGAGCCGATCACGGCCACCGTCTTGCCCGTGCGGCGGTCGGGAACCTCGGGTACCACCCAGCCCTCGTCGAACGCCCGCTCCGCGATCGCCAGCTCGATCTGCTCGATCGTCACGGGGTCGTCGTTGATGGCGAGCACGCACGCGGATTCGCACGGCGCCGGACAGATGAGACCGGTGAACTCTGGGAAGTTGTTCGTCGCGTGCAGCTGGTCGATGGCCTCCCGCCACTTGTCGCGATAGACGAGATCGTTCCACTCCGGGATCAGGTTTCCCAAGGGGCATCCTTCGTGGCAAAAAGGAATTCCGCAGTCCATGCATCTGGCTCCCTGCTGGCGCAGTTCGGCCTCTGACCGGAGCGCGAAATACTGGTTGTAGTCGCCGACCCGCTCGCCCGGCTCGCGTTTGTCGAACCCGACGCGGTGAATCTTCAAAAAGGCGCCCAGCTCACCCATGGGGCTGGGGAGCGTAGCAACGGCC
>DASYAP010000242.1:0-42147 GCA_036501265.1 Solirubrobacteraceae bacterium
CGCCCACCACGACGAGCCGCTCGCCGCCTCGCTGCGTTCGCCCTACGGGCTCACTCCACCAGACGGCGACACCCCTACCCTTCAACCAGACAACAACCACCGACTCTCACAAGCAATGGACCTATGAACGGGGTCCGGTCACAGTCGAGAGGCGTCTTCTCCTCCCAGCGCCCATCGTCGCACAAGCGGCGTTGAGCGCCACGCGTGGTCCCGCAAGCCTGCCGATCAACTGCGAAGGTCCAGTCGACGACTCTATGAGACTCGAGGCAAAATGCAATCTCTCAACGGCCGCCGCGAAAAATTTCTATAGCGCTGATGCCGCTACCGATAAGGTAGAACGGAAGGGGTTCCGCAAGTACCGTCGTGACGCCTAGTTGCACATATGCATCACCAAAATGGGCTCCCGTCTGCGCGAACACGATAACCGTCGTCCCGCCCGAGCGAGATGCATCCATAATTTCATCGAATGTGCCGGTAGCTAGTGTCATCCCGGTCACGATCGCGATGTCCGCCTCGGCCACCAATTGCGGCGTGAGACTCCCGTGCTGCACCGCGACGCCGTGAACCTCCGTGCCGACTATGTGCTGATAGTAGTCGCTTGCACTCAGAACAACACCGTCAAGCTCGCGGAGCGCGGCGAGAAAGTCCCCCACAACGCCGACAACCAAAATCTTTACCGCCTCTCGCGATCGCCCAGTAGGGAGCACCCGCTGCGCCTCCGCGCGTACGACACTTGCACGAGCGACGGCCTTTTCAACGTTGGTGCCGTCTAGCCTCATCAGATCATCCGGGCTGCGACACAGGCCGCCGTACACCGCATCCAGGGCAGCGATCCGCCATGCCCGTCCGCCAAGATCTCCAGATACTGCGTCCATACCGAGCAGAGCATCACTCAAACCGGGCGCTTCGACCCCCGGCTCGTAGTAACAGCAGCCTTGGCCGACCGTCTGCACAGCCACGTAGTGAAGATGCAACCGACTTGATCGAGGTGCGAGTTCGATCGCGTAACTCGTGTTATAGACGGCACGAATACGCGAATCCTCATCCGTCAGTACAGACGTCCTTTGCGCCACTTCTGCACCCTTGATGAGATGCGTCAGCGTCCGATCACTTGGTTCCATCGCTTTACTGCCTCGACAGCCGAATCCGAAAGCGCCGCAGTCTCCCTGATGGCCGTCGCATTCTCGGGCGTCCCCGAACTGCAGTGACGTACAACGTTACTAGCCACACCATCGCTGCACCCGCACAAACTGCCTCGGCAGCCACCGGCGATGCCGAAATGATAATTGCCGCTGCCAATGTCGTGGCGACGCCCAGTGCGAACCCTGCGCCCGGTTCACGGACACCGCTGATCGCGATTTGCGTCCAACTTGGCGAACCCACATACCTCAGGATCGCATACGCCGCTTCTATTTGTCCGTCGCCGAAGCCGGCTTTGCGAAGATTTCGTTCGCATCGGAGCTCGATTTGCGGTCGGCTAAGACACGCGATCAAGTCATGCTTGTTTTCGCACATATCAAACAGGCAGTGCGACTGCCGTGAATGCTCAAACTGGTATTTCCCCGCTAAGCACAACGTCTCGCACAGCACCAAAAAGGCGAGATAGCGCTGGAAGCTACCACCCGGCGGTAGATACTCTTCATAATGACTTACCGTTATGATTCCTATCCCTTCGCCCTCGCGATGCACATTGAAGACTGACTGTTCGAGATCATCACTCGTGATCGCGATAGCATAGTCATAGTGTTGTTCGGCCTTAGCGCCGCGCAGACGATCGTAATAGTGCTCATTGGTAAAAATATGGAGTTCGTCGTATTCGTCGAGATTCCACTGCTTGTCAAAGCCCGTGAATTCGAAAGCGTCTTGCAGGCCATTCAATGATTCGGCAAACTCGGTGAGCGCAAAGCCCTTCCGTGATCGGCCGCTGACCGTGTTCAGGCCGATCGTCGAAAACAAGGCCACCCCAACCTTGTCCGGAATATGAACGAGCGCTGGCTGAGCATCGGTGTCCGGCGACGGCTGGACACCGTCGTCCCCATCTGCCAGGTGCGTGCCCGCCGCGTCAGTCATCGCTTTGCACCGCCGACTGCTTGTCGCACCATCCGCGCAACGTATCGTTCACCTCTACCATCGCGCCATGGCACATGATCTCCTGCGGAACAGGAAAGCTACCCCATCCCAACAGGCTCATCGTGAGCCCATAGGCGCCTGCGTTATGAACCACGACGACGTCGCCTTCTTCCGGGGTCGGGAGATCCACGTTCTCGCAGAGGATGTCGCTTGGCATACACGATGGACCGACGACCGTACAGGGCTCGGTCTTGCGCTTCGTGGCCTTCCCGAGCAATGAACAATGATGCTGCTGGGCCCAGTCCATTGCGGGACGAGCAAAGCCGCTAATACCCGACTCTGTCACGACGAACGTGGTGCCGCGCGATCTCTTCACATCCACAACGCGGGTTAGAAACAGGCCGGCCTCGCCCACCAGATATCTGCCAACCTCCAGACATAGCCGCGGTCGCCCAAAAGACTTCCGCCACCCCGCTGGCATGTGCGTCCAAATACGACGCCCGAGGCGCTCAAGGTCAATCGGCCTCTCCGAACGCGAATATGGAATGCCGAAGCCTCCGCCGAAGTTCACGACCTGCAGGTTGAACTCGTGCTTTTGGGCGACGGATCGGGCTAGGGTTGCGACAGTCTCAAAATGAGACAGGAGCGAATCCGCGTCCATCACCTGACTAGCGACGAAGGTGTGGATACCGCATACTTCGACCCAATCACGATCAAGCGACGCAAGCACCTCGTCGACTGATTCCTCATCAATGCCGAACTGGCTCGGGACTCCAGCCATCAACTCGCCTGCGGAGGACGGCCGGCGCCTTGTGTTGATTCTAAGCGCCACGGAGACACGCCGATCGTATTCACGAGCCAACTGCTCGACTCGCCGGAGCTCCGAGATGGACTCAACGTAAATCATTCCGACCCCTGCGTCGAGGGCACGTGAAAGTGCTTTGTGCGATTTCGCGGGACCGACGAACCCGATGCCGTTCGGCGAGTACCCACACTCAAGCGCTAGATCGATCTCGCACTCAGATGATACGCCTGCCTCAAAACCATTCGTCGCGAGCAAGCGGCATACGGCCGGCGAGGGATTGCTCTTCAGCGAGTAAAGAATTTCGAAGCCGCTGAAGGCTTCGTGCAGCACGGTTGCACGCTCGCACAGCATATCTCCGCTATACAAGTAGCTCGGGGTGCCATAGCGCTCCGCGACAGCTTTAACTGTCGTGCTGCCGATCACTAGCTCAGAACCTTCCGAAGGCCAGCCGTACACTTGCCGTGCCGTCATTCGTCGGTACCTCGTGTAGTCCGATCGCTAGCAAACCGCGCCCACGAAAACGGTGCCATGTCGACCGTCGGCTTTTCGCCACAGATCGCCTGTGCCGCCAACTCCCCGCCGATCGGCGCCAAGGTGACGCCAAAGGCGCCCCACGCACACGACAGATACAGCCCACCAACGTCGGCGACCCCACCAACGATAGGGTGACCGTCCGTGCCTTCTCGTACCTTCAGCATGACGGGATCGAGCATCGGCCGCGATCCCGCCCACGTGCGAATCGCACTGAATGGAAGTAGCGAGGGCGCACGCTCGCTCAAATACTCGATCGCAGCCTCTTCGTACTGCGGATTGTAGGTCGCATCAAGCTTGGCGTCATCGTCGTCGAGCCAGTTCGTCGGACCAACTCCCATTAGAACGCCTTCAGGGTGCTGACGAAAGTACCATCCACTATCGAGATCCTCGACGATTGGAAAGGCGTCCAGCGGCGCTCGCGCTGCCTTGAGAAGAAGCATATTACGATGACTACGCTTGATTGGTAGTTCGATTCCCGCCCATTGACCGATCTCCCGCGCTTTCGCTCCAGCGCAGTTCACGACGCAATTGGTGGTAAGAGTGTCGCCATTCTCAAGAACGACGCCAGCGACCTGACCGTCTTCCACAACAATATTTGACGCAGCTGCGCGCGGCCGAAATGTCGCGCCACGGTCGATGGCGTACCCGAGAAAGCCGTCGACAACCTCGCGGGCCACTACATAGCCGTCCGACTCACAGTAGCTCGCAGCAAGGATGCCTGAACGCGATATCAGTCCTTTTGTGAGAGCTTCGACCGTGTCGCCGTCGATCTCCGTGGTTGGTATGCCGAGCGCTTGCTGATATCGGATGTGGTCTTGCAGACGCTTGCTTGCGGTAGCCGTCGTGCTAAAGAGGATGCTGCCTGTGAGATTGAAGTGGATCTTTAGGTCACCCGAATCCGCCCAGCTTGCGTACCGCTCGATTGAGAGCTGCGCCAAGCGCGTCAGATCCTCGTCGTCTGTTTGATGCATCAACATCGCTGCTGAGGCCGCCGTCGCGCCCATGCCCGCGTCACCTAGGTCGATAACGACGATCTGTGCGTCGGGCAAACGCCGAGAAAGGCTATGCACCACACTCGCGCCATGAATGCCCGCACCGATCACGACGATGTCCGCTTTTGTCTCTCCCGACATCGTCAGCGACGCGTCGAGGTTTCTAGTTGACTTGGTTCGTCGGAGACCCCTGTAGGAAGTGCTCTAGGTTTCCCACAAAGATGTCTAGCTTGGCTGCGGTGGCCTCATTAGTTGTGTATGCGATCGGCGGATACATAATGCAGTTCTCACGCTGGGCCAACCGTTCGGCGTCAGCACTCTGCAACTCATCAGAATGGTCGAGAATAAAGGTGATGCCATTTTCGTCCAGACGAGCCGTTAGGGCATCCAGGTCGATGATCTCCATTGGAGCAGTGTTTATCAGGATCGCGCCCGGCTTCACCTTCGCAAGAGCATCTCCGTCAATAATCCGCTCAGTGTCTGAGTTGTACTCGAGATTGAGTGATACTATATCTGCCTCTGCCAGGAGGACGGGAAGCTCGGAGCGCGCGATTTTAGAATGGTCCGCGAAGCTCTTTGGAGAGCGCGACCAGTACACCGTCTTTGCACCAAACCCGGCTGACGCCATTTCTGCCACGCGCCGTCCGATGTGACCGAGCCCCACAACGCCGAATGTCTTTCCGCTTATCTCAGACCCGGTGAATGTCGCCTCAGAGTAGTCGCCTGATGCTGCTTGGGCCAGGCCCCTAGGAATTTCGCGCATATGCGCGAGCAAAGCGGCGAACGTAAACTCCGCGACGCCCGCCGTGCTGTAGTCGGCGACGTTGCATACAACGACACCCTTGGACGCAGCGTAGTCTGTGTCGATGCGGCCGTATCCCGTTCCCAGCATGCCGATATAGCGGAGCTTCGGTGCTTGGTCGATCAGCGCTCGATCGGCGCTCATTCCGAGCTTGAGCATAAGTCCGTCGGCGTTCGAAAGCTCTGCCCGCACATCGGGGGAATCGGCGGATAGCAACGTCACGTTGTCGCTGACGGCCTTCAACCGCTGCCAGTATTGCGGCTCCAGGTCGGACTCCGCGAAGTTGAGCATCAGCAGATTTGCTAGCATGCGGGCATATTCTCCTTCTAGGATTTAGTCCTTACCAACGTAACACGACCACTCGGTCGTGGCAAATCTCCGTGAATCTCTTTATGCGAGTGACAGCGGCGTCTCGGCACACACGGACTTGCGACTCCCTGTATCGACCCTGAAAGACGCATCTCGCGACGCACCGATGTCGTGCCTCTCGATCCTCCTATTCCGTATCACCCCATGTGATCGGCCGTACCATACCCTACCGGGTTCCGAGGAGTCGAGTGATGCGAGCACTACGACTCGACCGGTTTGCGCGGTCTACGCGTGGGCAGCACGCGGTAGTCAGCGCGAGATCGATACGGTGCGTCGCACAAGTGCCGTTGTGCGAAGGCTCGGGTGCCCTATTGCGTGATCTCGTGGTAGCGGATCGCGGGGCGGCTGGCGAAGGGGAAGCCGTCTGAGGTTTTGTGGACGAGCCCGGCGGCGTGCAGGTTGTTGATGGCGTCCTCGACGAGTCCGCTGCTCCCGATATCTAGGGCCAGCTCGTGCAGTGTCCAGGGGCGCTGATGCTGGTCGCCGAGCAGCAGGTCGAGGACGGTCTCTTCGTTGGCGTACCGAGCGCGCTCAGGGACAGAGACGGGTTGCTCATCAGCCATAGGGGTCACCGTTCCTTATGTTTGGGCCTTGGCACGGGCGATCGCCCCGTGCCAAGGCCGGTGGGTTCAGGGCGGCGGAGGCTAGGGTTGGGTTGTCGGAGGGGTCAAGCTGTGACCTGCCCCGGCGTTGATGCGGCTCAGCCCTCCCCGTCGGTGGGCAGGTTCCCGAAGTGCTGCTCGAACTCCTCCGGGGTTAGCCGGCGCTCCCCGAGATGGTCGAGCAGTCTGCCGGGCTGCACGCCGAGTCCTTCTGCGAGGCGCAAGATCGTCTTCAGGCGAGGCTCACGGAAGCCGCGCTCGAGACGCCCGATCGCCGTTGGGTGGATGCCGGTCCTGTCGGCGAGCTCGTCCTGGGAGAGCTCGACCCAGCGGTGCTTGCTGACGCTAGGGGCGAGGCGTTGCGGCGCGCGGGCTTCGATGAGGTCGGGGCGCTCGCGGAGGGTGCCGCAAGCGTGGTTGTGGCTACGTCCGAGGGTCGTGAGCAGAGGTTCCTAGACACCGAAGTGGTGGCCATTTACTGGTGACACATTGGGAGACGGCGCCCCGGCCCCTTCGAGGAAGTCGATATCTGGATGCAGGTCGCGGCACCCGGTTCACCAGAGCCAGCTCGAATGGACGGGCCGACCGGCGCCGGGGCCGCTCACCGTCGACGCACCCCCGATGCCCCAAAAGCAGCCATCCTTTGCGACAGGGAGACCTTGGGATTTGGGACCGCAGGGAGACCGCAGGAAGCCCGAAAACCGCATGGGAAAGCCAACTCGACCCTTACTCCCCGATACCTTCATTTCCTGCGAAGGCCAGCGAACACGGGAGAAAGCCCCCGAAAACGCTGGGCCTCGCCGGACGCCGTTTGCTTGTGTTCGATGGCTTCGGTGACCGCAAAGTAACCGCAGCCGGCGCCTTGCGGTCGTTTTGCGGTCGGATTGCCGGCCGCAAGGCTCGCCGGCCTTGCATCTAGTTGTCCGCCACTCGTTGATCTGGCATCTGTCGTGCTGCGGGTCGGTGATCCGTGACTCGGCTATCAGCGGCACGTTCGTCACGTCTCGTCTACGACACGCTGTGGATGCTCGGCGTCATCTTCGATCAACGCTCTCGGCGGCACACCTAGCCCGCGAGCGACTCGCCGGATCGCTTGCTGGCGTGCGAGCGATCGAGGCAGGCGAGTGCCCCAGCCTCAACTACGAGCAAATGATCCGCCTGGCCCATGTGCTCGGTGTCGAACCGTCGGCGATCGTCGTTCGCGCGGAAAGCCTGGATGCCGAATGAGCAGCGACGCTCGGCAGCGTATCGGTCTGGATGACCGCAAAATGACCGCAGAAGCGCATAAAACGGCTTAGCAAAGCCGACCTGAACCCTTCTCCCCGACCATCTTGAAGAAGGAGGAACCGCCCCGGTCTCCGAGAAGGAGGCCGGGGGTTTGGTGTCCGGGGATCGTGTCGGGCGCGTGCGGCAACTGATCGCAGCGCTGACCGGCGCTTGCTGAGCGTCGAGGTGGTCGCTCGCGTCAGAACCGGATGCCGAAGAGGCCGCCGCTCTCCGACGCATCAGTAAGGGTCAGTACGGGCTCGATCTCTAGCTCACCTAGGTACTGCTGAGGTGGCATGTCATCGGAGTTGAGCGAGCAGAAGTACTGAAACCCCCGCGCATTGGCCTCGTGATTGGCAAGCTGTAGTGCGGCTCCTACCTGCCGCTCATCGACGCCGTCGAATAGCTCGCTGTCATGCCAGAGGATGCCAGGTGTGCGGTCTTTCTCAGACCAGCGTTGAGCAAGCGCAAGATCGAATGCAAAAATCTTCATGTTGTTGATGCCATGGCTACCCGAACGATTGATATTCACGTCGAAGGAAAAGCCATTATCAGTCAGATCGATCACAAGTTCACCGGGCGTGTCGTAAAGCTCCTGCGTGTTTGATGCAAACAGGGTGATGGCCTCGCTCCACTCTGGCTCCCGTTCGGCCAGCTCCCGTCGACTATCCCGAGCCAGCGCTTGCCCGCTCATCTCGAGAGCAGCTTGGCGTTCCTCAACTTCAGTAATGCGCGCCATCTGTGACTCGGTCTCAGCAAGCTCTGCCCGCAGAGCGGCGAGCCGATCATTCAGGCGGTTGAACTCCTCTAGTGCATGCTTCGACTCAAGTATCTCCATCAGGCCAGCCCGTTTCGAGGAGAGACGCGTGATGTCCGCTTCTGCCTCAGCATCCTCGTGCCGCAGTGTCTCGATCTCGTCGTGTAGATATGACCTTCGATTGTTAACAACCGCCGAATGGAACTCTTGCGCGTCCTCGAGTGTCCTCTTGACATCAGCAGATAGCTCTACGCCCGCTTGCGCAAACAGCGTGACGACTGCCTCGACATCTGGCCCACTCTCAACATCTGCCTGTTCTTCATACATCGATATTGTGCGAGCCCGTGTCACGCGGGCATTGACGATTGCGTGGAGCTCTGTCGTTAGCTGGTCGGCTTCGACCGAAATTGCACGATACTCTGGGTGTACCTCGAAATGTGAAAGCTGGCCCTCAAGGCGGGTAATCTGCTCGTTGAGACGCACTCGCTGGGTGCGAAGCCTTCCCAGAGTGAGCTCTGGGTCCCCGAGCGCCCCCTGCTCAAGAGCCCGCTTGATGACTTTGAGGGCATCTCGTTCGTCCTTGTGCTCCTGAAAACGGGCGGCATAGCTCCATGAGAGATCGAGAAGAAATGTGATGGCGACTTGCTTTTGCCACTCGCGTTGCCCCGAAAAGTACTTGAACGGAGTCTCATAAGCTCCTGCCTTGGTGCGTGCAAAGTACGGAAAGACTAGCCGGAACGAGGGACCAAACCGAGCGTTTACATCCTCGGCTCGTAGATCAAAAAGTTCTTGGCCAAGAATCAGCTTCCACTGATCGTTGCTGAGTCGAAAGCTCGATGACTCCTTATCCCATGAAGGTTGCATAGACCAAGTAGCGAAGGCACCGGATACAGCAAGCGTCTGGGGGCTAGCCAGGGACCGCGTAATCTGCACACGATTCTCGCCGACATCGAGATCGACTGTGAATGCCCATCCAGTAAGAGCAGGTGACGATAGGCCACCGGTCCGCGGAGAGGAACCGCCGAGGCAAAAATGCAACACGTCCATTAGGAGTGTCTTCCCAACGCCATTACGGGTGTCATGTGCTGTAGATCTCTCCGTTGTGTCGGCTAGTACCACATTAAGGCCGGCATGGAGCGTCACGGTCTTGAACCGTGGGTCGTTGGCGCTAATCGAATGGATCATCGGTGGACCCTCAACATCCCACCCTGCAGCTCAATCGCACCGAGTAGGAACAGGAGGTCCAGCGCGAGAACGAACCGATCAAAGGACCCGATAGTTAGATCGGATCGGGATTCCTCCCATAGCTGGTTAACGGTGCGGGGATCGCGAAGTCGAGCGAGCATCCGCGAAGAAACTCCGAGGAGCGATTGTGCGGGAGTGAGATGCTTTGTAGGAAGGATCATGGCTCGAAAACCTCACAAATATGAAACAGGTGTACGAGCACGGCAAGTCCAGCAACCTGGCGCATGAGATCGAGATGCGGGGCTGCGACGAATGCGCGGAGCGCAAGGAAGAGATCATCGCCAGACAACCCGAGGGCGGACAAGCGGTCATACTCTGCGAGGAAACCGCCCCGCAAGCGGTCGGGGAAATCTGGGCTTAGCGTCGCCCGTGAAACGATGTAATCCTTCACGAGATCGGCGCCCAGCATTCCGACTGACATATCGTGAGATACACGGTCCGTTAGATGGTTTTTTGTCATCTTGGCGCGGACTGCGGTTAGGCTAAATCCCTCTGTTGCGACAAGTGGTGCGACGGCGACGGCGTCTGCCACGATCTCTAGCTCAGCGAAGGTCATCCGCCCAGCCATAATCTCCATCTGTTGATCAACGGCAGCCTCGTGATCGGTCTTCCATTTGGTCATCTCCGCGACCGTATAGGTATTTTCCTGGCGGTCAGCGATCAGATGATGTTCTGTGCAGAGCAGGACGAGATTATCGATCGAGTCTCGCTGCTCAGGCGGCATCGCCAAATCAGCGCGGGGTCCATTGTCCGCCTGGGAAACAATGTGTGCTATCTGCCCGATAATGACCTCTGGATCCATTCCAGTAGCCGGCGCCACGAGTGGGCGATGACAGCCTAACTTGGCGCAGCGATTGGCAGACTTCAAGCCGAGCAGGCGAGCTGTGGTCGTGGATATGGCCATCGTGCCGTCAGGCTACCGAGCGGGTCGGGCGGCGGGGGCGACCTCGGAGTGTTCGGCGTTGCCGGAGGCTGGGCGACCTGCTCGCTGATGCAGGACACGCTAGGTGCCGGCAGCGACGGCGCTCAAAAGTAGTACTGGCTCTCGCGATCCGCGCTCAGACGTCGAGTGCTCGTGCGATGTCGCCGAGCCGTCGCCAGAGGCTGGGCCCGTCGAGGTCGCGGAAGTCGAAGTGGCGGTAGAAATCGGCCGCGTCGGGGGAGAGGGCATCGACAACGACGGCCCGAGCGCCGAATTCATTGCCGCCACGCACGCAGCGCGCGAGTGCGTCGACGATGAGGTGCCCGCCAAGGGATCGTCCCTGCTCGGCTCGGTCGAGCACGAGACGGGCAAGCAGCACGACTGGAACCGGATCTGGCATCCCGCGGCGTAAGCGTGACGGTGCTCGCTCGTGGCCGATGGAGCTCATGGCGAGTGCGTAGTAGCCGACAACCCGCGCCCCGCGGCAGAGAACGTATGTCGCGGCCGTGCCGCTCGCCGCAGCAACACGAGCGGACTGCCACAACCATCGATCGAGGACATCGACCCCGCAGTCGAAGTCTTCTAGTCGGTGATCGTCCTGGAGCGCCTGGACGGGGCGAAGTGCGTCGGCGCTCAACGAGGCGGTATCGGGCTTTGCGCCCGAGCGTAGCGGCGCAGTGTGGGCATCTCCTCGATGGGGCTATCCAACGCCGCGATGAAGCGCTTAAACGCCTCGCCGCTGACGTCGATCCGCTGGGCACGCTCGAGGACCTCCTCTGCCCGCTCCGTAGCGACCGAGAGTACGAACCCCGTGAGTGTCTCGCCGCTTAGGTCGGCAGCGGCTCTCAGAACGCGCTCTTGGCGTTCGCTGACGCGCATATTGATGCGCCCCTGACGCGCTGCTTCAGCAGATCCCATTCAATCAAGCGTACAGCATCGGTATGTACATTTCAAGGTCTTAATGGGCCGAGAAGGATGCTATGCTTACTTTATTCAAGAAGTAAGGAGGACTGCGTGGATGCCGCTGCGCGCCTGACATCGAAGGGCCAGATCACGATTCCCAAGAGTGTCCGTGACGCGTTGCAGCTGCGGGAGGGCGATGAGGTCGTTTTCCGTGTTGAGCGCCAGCGTGCCGTTCTAGCCAAGACCCCGGACTTCATCGAGCTGGCAGGGTCTGTCGCGACACCCGCGGCGAAGATCGGGACTCCGTGGGATGAGGTGCTGCGACGCAGTCGGCGAGCGCGAGCGGAGAAGCGCCGCTGAGCGCGTTTCTCGACACGAACGTCCTCATCCGGCATCTCACGGGCGATCCGCCTGAGATGGCCCAACGGGCGACCAGAGTCCTGGCCGGCGAGGAGCAGTGGCTGCTGACTGATCTTGTGCTGGTCGAGTGCGTCTATGTGCTCGAGTCGTTCTACGAGGTCGAGTGCAGCCGTGTCGCGACGCTGATGCGCTCCGCGCTTGCGCTGGCTTCGATTGAGGTGGTCGACGCATCGCTGCTGCTGCGGGCGCTTGAGATCTATGAGCTCCACGGGCTCGATTTCGCCGAGGCCTACCTGGTGGCGAACGCCGAGTCTACGGGCGTGCGTCGTGTGCTCTCTTTCGACCGCGCGATCGATCGCGTCGAATCGGTCTCGCGGGTCGAGCCATAGCGCCACGGACGGGGTCCAATTCGGGGTCCATTTTGAGCGCAAAATGACCCAACTCAGCACAACGTAATCCCAGCAACAGCAGGTCTGTCTTCCTCGACTCTCGGAGAACCGTAGTCGCTTGTGACTTGCGCCGCGAGCGCGTAACAATGTACGCATGCGTGTGGGGCCATACTTGGTCGACGCAGAGCGTCGCAAGGAAGGCGGGCAGGCGTTCGTCTACTTCGGTGCGGGCGACGATCAGCAGATCGCGGTGAAGGTCGCGCGGCCATCGAATTGGTCGCACCAGCGCCTGAAGCGCGAGATCGCGGTGCAGAGACGCCTCGATCACCCCAACGTGCTGAAGATCATCCGCGACGACGCCGAGAGCGGCTGGTACTCGATGAGCAGGGCGCAGGGCAGCCTCGAAGACCTGGGGCCGTTCCCCCACTACGAATGGACCCGCCTGCGCGTGGGCCTGTTCGCCGTCGCGCAGGCGGTCACCCACGCCCACGAGCATGGCTACGTCCACCGTGATCTGAGTCCCGCGAACATCCTCGTCTACCCGGACCGCTGGGTCGTGGCGGACTGGGGGTTCGTGTGCGAGCCCTTTCGGCCCGGGCAGCGAATGACCCAGCCACTCGAGCGCTTTGGGACCCCAGAGTTTATGGCGCCTGAGCTGCTGCTCGACCCGCGCGATGTCAAACCGCCCGCCGACGTCTTCTCGATCGGGCGGATCGCGGCATGGGGGACAGGGCTCCTCGGGGACACGGGCGGGCAGGGAGAGGATCAGCTGACCGGCTGGTGGCGGCGGCTGATCGAGGGTGCCGCGGCGTACGAGCCGAAGCTCCGATGGACCATGCGGGAGGTGGTCACGCACCTGCGCGCCCAGCCGCGGATGGTCTCAGCGGCCAGGATCATGTCCCGGGCCGACGGCGTCGAGGCATGCCCGCGCTGCGGGAGTAGCGCCGGTCGCGACGGCGCCGAACGTTGCCTGTCGTGCCACTGGTTTAGTGACTAGCGTCCCCGTCTTCTGGGAGTCTGCCCGGCGTCATTGCTCGCGTTCGCGGCGGTTCAACCCCGATCTGGTGGCACTGCTTTGGTCTGCTTACCGGTCATGTTGGTCAATGAGCGTTCGCAGCGCCAGAGATGCGACCGACATCGGTAACGTGATCCTCGACATGAGTTCTGAGCCTGTTCAACTGGACCTTCATCGACTGCGCGCAAGGAGGTGGGAGATCCTTGGATGCGCTGCCGAGCATGGTGCCCGCAACGTGCGCGTATTCGGCTCCACCGCGCGGGGCGAAACTGGCGCGAGGAGCGATGTCGATCTGCTGGTCGAGATGGAACCTGGCCGCAGCCTGCTCGATCTTGTTGGCCTATGGCAGGACCTCGAAGATCTGCTCGGAGCCCATGTCGATGTGCTCAGCGAGGGCGGCGTGAGCCCGTTTCTGTGCGAGCGCATCTACGCGGACGCCATCGCGCTGTGAGGAACTAGCGCGCCTATCTGCTGCACGCAATCGCTGCGATCGAAGCGATCCAGAGCTACACAGGCGGCGGTCGTGAGGTGTTCCTGGCGGATGGCAAGACCCAGGATGTAGTCATCCGCAACATCGAGATCGTCGGACAGGCCGTCGAGGGCATCTCGGATGACACGCGGGCGCTGGTCCCCGAGGTGCCGTGGCGGCAGACCGCCGGGATTCGCGACAAGCTCATCCACGAATATTTCTGCGTTGACGTCGCGCTACCGACCCTGCGGCCGCAGCTGGAGAGGTTGATGAGCGTCTAGCGAACGAGCCCGGCCCCGGCGCTACATAGCACGCTGGAAAACACGGTGCGCCGATCTCGGACGGGGTCCAATTCGGGGTCCATTTTGAGCGCAAAACAACCTAACTCAGCAGACCTCGACCCCAGCAACAGCAGGCCAAGCGCACCCAGCGACCCCAGGTCCGACCCCCTGGGGGCCGGGCGGTCGCAGGTTCGAATCTTGTCTTCCCGATTTCGACGATCGCCGGGCGCCAAGGATATCCCCGGGCGATGGTCCGTCTGGTCAGACAGTAACGATTGATCGATGTCCGATGCTGCAGCATTCATCACCGCGATTGCAACGCTGGGTTTGGCGGCAGCCACTTACAAGCTTGCTCGGGACACACGCGACGTGGCTCGCTCCGGCCAACAAGCTGCCAACGCGGCTATGCAGGAGCTGGCACTACTCGACAAGCAGACCGAGGCGACGAAACGTCAGAGCGAGGTGGCAGAGCAGGCGTTTCGTGCCTCGGTGAAGCCTGTGCTGGCTCCGACGGGCTATGCGGGAGGCAACATCACGCCCGACGGAGAGCTTCTTGTCATCGAGGTGGAGAACATCGGTACGGGCATCGCACGAGTGGTCAGTGCCCGCGTTGCGTTTTCATATGCGCGACGGGTAGATGCGAAGGCCGCCGATTTCGAGCGGTCGGGGGGCGAATGGCCCGGACAGCCGGTGGCTCCCATACCTGCTGGAAAGAATGCTCGTGTGCTGTTCGTGTTCGAAACTCAGCCCGAGGGGACAGCGTTCTTGGCGGGGAACGGTGACCTATTCGTGTGGATCACCTACACGGACTACGCAGGACAGCAGGAGGCATCGACGCTGTGCCTACTGCGACGCGTAAAGCCGCAGCGTGACAAAGACACCGATCCCCGCGTAAAGGAGCTTGCGTGCGCCATGCTAGAGGTAGACGTGCCATACGGGTTCGTCGCCGATGGATGATGCAAGGCGACGGGCCGCGGATAACGCGAGCCCAAGCTGCTCGCACGTGCGGAAGGCGATCGACTCGACGGTATCTATGCCTGACGAGCCGACTCCGCAGTAATCTCCCGTCCCAGCGCCCGTGCGTCCTAGCCCGATGATCGGCAAGATCAGCGGCTGAGGCAACACGGGCCGGTACCTTCGCACGGCAGCCGCAGCCGCAGTGTCTCATGCAGGCGCCCGATCTTCTCTACGGTTTCGGGGTTCAAATACCGTCCGGGAGGGCGATGTTCGGTCATAGGTTCAGAACCTTTGGAAGATCACGAACCAGGGGCGAGAGCCGCGAAACACGGGGGATCGCGGAAGGCTGTTCCCGGCTGTTCTCGGCACGCGGGACCGCAGAAGGACCGCAGCGACGGATCGGGAGGACCGCAGGATTTCCCTCATCAGACCTTCAGAAAGCGCGTGGCGGGCGCTGGAAGCGTGTATCCCACCCACCGCCGCTATCGGCTACGGACGGTCACGATCCCTGCTCGCTGCCGGATGACTGGTGTAGCCGCCTACGTGTCGCTCCCGGAACAGCCGATCGGGTGCTCGCCACGACCCGGACGGGTCGCACGCTGATGCGTGAAGAGTTCGAACCGACCCCATCCGAACGCTGCCAGCCGGGCACGGCGATCATCCTCCTGCGCAAGCGCCCTCCAGGCAAGAGAAGTTGAGCATCGAGCACCCATCTACCCAGCGCATAGAAACCACGCGGTCGTCGCCCCACGCTCAGCGAGGGCGAAGCGCAGAGGATGATTCTGCCCACAGGGCCGAGATGGCGGACTGGCTGAGCCGCCGCATGCAGTCTGCTTGCGGGCCGGTACACGGGGCCTTCCGGCCGGCGCATGCGCCGGCCGGAACAACCCCGTCGCTGCGTGCCTGCGTCAGGTGTTGTAGATGCCGGTCACTACGACCCCCGAACCCTCGGTGAGGATTTCCGGATACCCCGTGACGCCGTAGGCTTCGGTGGAGGCGCGGTCGACGCCGCAACTCTTGTACACGAAGACACCATCGCCCTCGTTCAAGCGCACGCAGATTGTGGCGCTCCCTTCCAACACTTCAGCGTCGATCTGGGTCACGGGACCTGGACCAGGGCCGGTGCAGTTGGAAGTGATGTAAACGCCTTGACAAAAACCGTTCGACGCGGCTGCGGTGCCTGGGTTGATTGATATCAGCAGCGCGAGCGTCGCGGCGAGCGCTGCACCGAGCAGGGTGATACGTGTACCAATCGCTTTCGTACGAGCGAGCATAATGAGCTCCTTCGCGTTTGAGGACTAGAACTTATGTTCTGATTCCGCGGCTCGTCCCGACTCGTGGAAGTTATGTGCCCAACGTATACCCGGCGTCCCACGACCCATAACTCCCGGATAGCAAAATTTAACCTAAAGATGGATTGTCGCCTATGCGCTGCTACGCCAACGCTCGGGCACTCGTGGCTCGGACGAACGCCGATGGGTGGGCGCGTAGCTGGTCGAGCGCGTGCCGGGCGACCGGACGGCGGCCTCGCCTAGGTATTGCTGCGTATGCTCTGGCTCGCGCCGTCAAGGCGCCGACGTTACGCTGCCGGTGCGTTGGCGCGGCCAGTACGACGGGCCGCAGCCGACAGAGGCGCTCTTCATGCTGAGCAAGACTGGGGGAGACCACACCGCTTGTCGCACGACCGGCACACGAAAGGAAGAGCACTAATGAGCAAGCTCGCACTGGTCACCGGAGCCTCCTCCGGAATCGGCAAGGCCTTCGCGCAGCGGCTGGCCGCCGATGGTTACGACCTCGTAGTCGTCGGCAGGCGCCTCGACCGTCTCGAAGAGCTCGCCGCATCGCTCACCGACGTCACCGTCCAGTCGCTGGTCGCGGACCTGGCCACCGACGAAGGGGTCGACGCGGTCGCCGAGGTGTGCGCTTCGCAGCCGCTGACGATGCTCGTCAACAACGCCGGAGTCGCGCACTACATGCCGATCGCAGAGCTTCCCGCCGATAAGGCGCGCGAGCTCGTGCACGTCAAGGTCGTCGCCCCGTCAATGCTGGTTCGTGCGGCGGTGCCCGGGATGGTGTCACGTAGCGAGGGCACGATCATCAACGTATCGGGGATGATCGCTTTCAGTGGTCCCGCCCCGCAGGGCCAGCTGCCCCGTCGCGCGGTTTACGCTGGGACCCTCGCGCACATCGTCGCGATGACTCAGGTTCTACACGAGGAACTGAAGTCTGAGGGGCTGAAGATCCAGGTGGTCTGTCCGGGTGTCGTCGCCACCGAGTTCCACACGCGTCAAGGACTGGATCTCAGCGCGGTCCCTCGGATGTCCGCAGAGGACGTCGTCACTGCCAGCCTGCGCGGCTTGGAACTTGGCGAGGTCGTCTGTGCTCCCGGCGTCGAGGAGGTCGGCCTCCTACAGGCAGTGTTCCAGGCCGAGTTGGCTGCGTTCGGCGCGCAAAGTCCCGAACTCGCCACGCGCTACCGGGCCAACTGAGTCGAGAGTCTCCTCGTCCTCGACGTACCCGTCGAGTGACGCGATCGCCTTATGATCGCTGTCGTGAGCGGTACGCGGCCGAATGTTTTCGCTGAGCGGTTCAGCAGGGAGCGCTCCGGTCTGCGGGCCGAGCCGGTCGTGAAGGCCGCGGGAGGCGAGCTACTCGGCGGGACGTTGTACGAGCTGGCTCCGCACTACGAGGGTGTCCCGCTGCATATCCACTATGGAATGGAGGAGCTGGCCATCGTGATCTCCGGTCGGCCGACGCTACGGACGCTCGAGGGCGAGTCCGAGCTCGCGCCCGGGGACATCGTCGCCTTCCCTCGGGGCCGGCGGGGCGGTCATACGCTGGCTAATCGAACCGATGAGCCGGTGCGATATCTGATGGTGTCCAACAAGGTGATGCCCGAGCTGGTCGAGTATCCTGAGGATGGCACGATCCGCGCTCTGACTCGAGGCCGGTTCGACGCGCCCAAGCCGGACGATGACCCGGCCGACCACCTGAATCTGTTGTTCAGGCGCTCAGACGCCGAAGAGCAGTAGCTCGACCACCCACCACGGGGACAGCTCGAGGTGTGTTGTGTTGGTCGCCCGCGAATGCGACGGCGCTGGGAGGAGGGCCGGCTGCTCGCGAGCGACGGCGTTGGGAGGACGGCCGGCTGCTTGCGCCTTTAGTCCTTGGAGGTCAGCGCGCGGAGGAAGTCAGGGAAGCGGCCGGCGCCGAAGTCAAAGTAACGCGCCCAGTCGGGGACGATGCTGATCCGCGCCATCCGGTCATAGGTTTCGCGGCAGGCCTCTTCAAAGGCGGCGAGCTCCTCGCCCGCCATCGACTTTGCCGCTGCCTCGAGGTACTCCGGCACGGGGCCGTCGAGGACCTCTATCTCGGCCTCGCCGCGCAGCAGCAGGGAGCGCACCGGGCTTGGGGTGTCGATCGTCAACGCCACCCGCGGCCGCGCGCGGAGCGCCGCGAACTTCGGTGCGGTCGGGTGCGTCGCGAGGACCACCGCGTGGCCGGTCCAGAGGAAGCCGATCGGGATCACGCGCGGCGTGCCATCGACTCCGTTGTAGGCGAGGCGCGCGAGTGTTGACGTGCGCAAGATCTCCGCCCCCGCGTCGAGCTCGGCTTTCAGTTGGGCGGCATTTGCCTGGGTCACTTCGGTCCTCCTGATCCGTTCACAGTGCGATACACCGAGACGGCGGCGCGTAGCGATAGTCGTGCCGATCCACCGGCTCGCGAGATCGCATCACACTTGGCGCTGAGCGGCAGAGCGAGCCGCTCACGGGGCCACCTGCGGTGATCGGGTTTCGACCGCGTGGTCCACGAACCCCCGATCCGAGTGTCGATCCCGGCGAGCATGGACGAGTTCTTGGCTAGCTCCGCAGAGCGCCCCGGCTGGGCACAGCTCGGCGGCCACCCTGCGGCGGGGATTACGGATCCCGGCGAACGCAATCAGCCCGCCGCTGGCGACGAGCGCGGCTGCGATTGCGTCCGCGACACGGAAGGCATGGACGGACGCTTCCTCGAAGGTAGCTCGTAGGAGAACCCGCTCGCCGGGAGGCACTCCAACGAGGCTCGGCGAGCCGAGCGGCTGTCGCTTGGCACGGTCGATCGCCGAACGGCCAGCGCGATCGATCGCGGCCCGTCGTAGCGTCGCATCGACGCGACTAGCAAAAGCTAGAGAGACGACGGCTCCCAGCACAGCGACCGCGAAGAGCTGCGCGACGCGTGAGAGCGTTGTATTCACTGCGGCGGCGACGCCTGCGTGATCCTCTTCCACTGCCCCAAGGACCGTGGCGGTCAACGGCGCGACAAGCATCGCGAGTCCCAGCCCGAACACGAGCAGCGCCGGCAGGACCTCGCTGAGGTAATCGGCGCGCTGATCGACCCGCACCAAAAGCAGAAGGCCACATCCAGCAACCATCGCCCCGAGGCTTATCAGCACCCGCGACCCGATGCGATCGGCGAGTGCGCCGAAGCGGCGGGAGAGCACGATCATCAGCGAGGTGACGGGCAGCAGGGCAAGTCCCGCCTGAACGGGGCTGTAGCCGCTTACCTCTTGCAGAAATACAGGCAGTAGAAAGATCACACCTCCTAGCCCGAGGTAGGCAGTCAATGTCGCCACGTTTCCGATCGTGAAGTTGCGCTCGCGAAACAGGTTCAGTGGGAGCATCGGCGCCCGAGCTCGCGCCTCGCGCGCAACAAACGCGATCGCTCCGAGAACCCCTGTCGCGAGTGAGCCAATCACCAGGGTGCTCCATCCGCGCGCCGGCTCCTCGGTCACAGCGAACACCGAGCCCGAGAGTGCGAGCGCCGCCAAGAGGGCCCCGGGGAAATCCAGGCGCCCGGCGGTGCCAACGCTTGCGCTCGCAGGCACGCCACGGGCGATCAGCGTCACGGTCACGAGCACGAGCGGCGCATTGAGCACAAAGATCAGGCGCCACGAGCCGGCAGCGATCAATACTCCCCCGATGAACGGCCCGATAACCCCGACGATCGAGCTGAGCGCAGTCCATGTCCCGATTGCCCTGGCCCGCTCATCCTCGGGAAACACGTGGATGATCACCGCCAATGCCGTAGGCGTCACCAGCGCCGCGCACACCCCCTGCATTGAACGAAACACACACAGCTCCGGGATCGACGACGCGATCGCGCAGAGAGCCGAAGTGAGTCCAAACCCGGCAACGCCAACCAAGAACACGCGCTTCTGACCCAAGACATCGCCAAGCGAGCCACCGATCAACAACAGCGACCCCAGCGCCAGCAGGTACGCGTTCGTCACCCACTGCTGTCCCGCCAGGCCGCCACCAAGGTCGCCTCGAATCGCCGGCAACGCGACACTGGTCACGGTCGCGTCGAGGAACACGACGCTCGTACCCAGCACCGCTGCGAGCAGGGTCAGCTGCTTCTCGCGCGGCGTAGCTACTGGTCGGATGTTTGGCACATGCGCAGATTGGCACGTCACGAGCGCCACGCGCCACGCGCCACGCGCCTCGCGACCGCGCCGTGGACTCTCGCTCATGCCACGAGAGAGACCTCGTAGATCCCACCGGCGGCTAGGCGGCCGCCTACGCCGACGAAGACACCTCGGTTCAGCCAGTCAAGTCGAGCTCCCTCGTAGCCACCACCGCCGTTGCCGTCAGCGCCGTTCCCCTCTCGCTGACGGTGTATGTCCCTCTGCGCGCAACCGTGAAGATCCTTACGAAACACCTGCACGAACTGTTCAAGCGCGGGCTCGAGCTGAAGGTTGGCTGCACCCAGGCCTGCCGCGTCAAGATTAAGGTTGAGCTCCCCGGCAAGCTCGCCAAGCAGTTGCACATCGGCGGTTACATCGCCGCGCGCCGCCGCAAGTCGCCGCCGGTCGTGATCGCCATCGCAACGCTCGAGCTCAAGTTCCCTGAGGACCGCACGATCACCGTCAAGCTCGACAAGCAGGCTCGCAAGCGACTCGCCGGTATTCACAGGCCCGAGCTGATCGCAGCCCTACGAGCCAGCAACGCCGGGCAGAGCGCTTCCGTCTCGAGATCCACGACGCTTAGGTAAGCCGCCGCGACCGCTTTCTACGCTGCGGTAGCGGCTCCCAACCGCGCAGCGCGCGTGTCAGGGGGACCCAGGTGAGTGCGATCGTCACTGGAGTGACATACCCGTTTGGCTGAATCAATCCGACAGAGGGAGCGTCGCGGCGACCCATTCAGCCGCCGGCACCAGCTGGTCGCGGTCGATCTCGTGCACCGCTTCCGACTCGTGGTAGCTGACAGCGAGGCCAGCCGATGCGAGAAGGTCGCGCGCGCTCCTTGCGAACGCGATTCCCATCACCGGATCAAGGCGTCCATGAGCGATGAAGACGCGTAGTCCACCGCGGTCCTCGAGCGACGGACTCCAGCCCGGAACCGTAGGGATGAACCCTGAGAATGCCAGGATCCCCGCCGGAGCTGGGCGTCCGGCGTCAAGGCCAAGGGCATAGCTCATCACCGAGCCCATCGAGAAGCCACCGAGCACCGTCTGGGCTGGCGAGAGGCCGGTTCTCCGCCACAGCTCGTCATGGAAGGCGGCGAGCTCGCCGAAGGCCGCGCGGAAGGTCGCGGGGTCGGGTACCCGACACGCGGTACCCGATACCAGTGATACCCGCCCCAGCCTGGGACGGTCAGCGGCGCGCGCGGTGCCGCTACGTGCAGCCGCCGGTCGGGATCGAGCACGTTCGCCAGGCCCAGCAGATCCCGCTCGTCAGCTCCACGGCCGTGATGCAGGATCAACAGGCCCGTGGGATCGCTGGCCGCTGGGCGTTCGCCGTAGAGCAGGCTCATCGCGCCGCCTCGCGGTAGCGCAGCGTCGGGAAGCTGTTGGGATGTGCGGCCGATGTCACGAGATGCTCCCTTCGATTTTCCCGTTCGCCGATCACGTTTGTCGCGACGCCCGTCGCCCCAATCGTCGACCGGTACTGCTCATCTGCTCATACATACACGCATGTATGTTACTTTGGTCGCAGGTAGCCCGAGATACGCTGCGCCACCAACAGAAAGGCCGCTCATGCATCCGTTCCGAAGCGCAATCGAGGCCGGCGACATCGACGGCGCGCTCGCGCTGTTCTCGCCCGAGGTCGTCTTCAACAGCCCCGTCGTGTTTCGCTCCTACCACGGGCGCGACGCGCTCGCTGTGATCCTCCACGCCGTCGCGCGCGTCTTGGAAGACTTCCGCTACGAACGCGAGATCGGCGCCGACGGTGCCGCCGACCACGCGCTCGTCTTCAAAGCACGCGTCGGGGATCGCGAGCTGCAGGGGTGCGATTTCCTGCACACCGCTTCCGACGGGCTGATCGACGAGCTGACGGTGATGGTCCGCCCGCGCTCGGCGATGCTCGCGCTTGCCGAGGCGATGCAGGCCGAGGTACTCGCCATGCAGGGCGAGCCCGGCGCGCAGACGCTCGCCTGAGTGTCGCCAAGAACGCGCGATCAGACCCCGGCAGGCTTGAGGTGAGGCTTCCCAACAGTGCGCACGAAGCTCACGCCTGGCGGATCCACGAGATCGTGCCCGATTTCCGACTCGAGGACGTTTGGGCGCTGCCGGCGCGCGGTCGCCTCGAGGACTTCGCGACTTTGCTCTCCGTGATGGCCTCGCTTGATCCCGCGCACGCCGAGTCCCGAGCGACTCGCGCCCTGTTCAGCATCCGCTATCGCGTCGGCGGATGGTTCGGGTGGGACGACACGCCCCGCTCACCCTCCGCGCCGCAGGACGCCGAAGTCAGTCTCAGCACACGGCTACCAGACGATCTGCGTGACACTGCCACCGGCCTGAAGCTGCGCTCGACCGACTTCACACCGCTCTACCGCACCGACGTCGAGTGGGCCGCCGAGCTCGCGAATCGCACCGTCCACGCCGTCATGCATCTGGGCTGGGTCAAACAGGACCGAGAGCTCTACCAGGGACAGCTCGGGATCTACGTCAAGCCGCGCGGTCGGCTCGGCGAGCTCTACATGGCCGCGATCGCGCCATTTCGCCACCGCGTCGTCTATCCCGCGCTCATGCGCGAGATCGAACGCGCCTGGAACGCGCACACCGCGTCTTAGCCGCGGACTGGCCCGGTCAGCACTGTCGGCTCGGCCGCTCCGTGATCTAAGCGAGTCGGCCCCCCGCAGCGGGTCGGCGCGTGAAATGCATACGCTCCCTGCGGTGCTGCGGCTCGTCACGATCCCGATCAGCCACTACTGCGAGAAGGCGCGCTGGGCGCTCGAGCGGGTCGCGATGCCCTATCGCGAGGAGCGCCATGTCCAGGGCATCCATCGGCTCGCCGCGCGGCGAGCCGGGGGCGGCTCCACGGTCCCCGTGCTCGTCACACCCGAACGCGCGATCGGCGAGTCACAGGAGATTCTGGCCTGGGTCGATGCGCGCACGCCCCCTGAGCATCGCCTGTTCCCCGAGCAGCCCGCCGCGCGCCGCGAGGTCGAGCGTCTTTGCCAGCGCTTCGACGAGGAGCTCGGGCCGCGCGGACGACGGCTGATGTACGTCCACATGCTCGCCCAGCGCGACCTCGTCCTACGCTTCAACAACACCGGCGTTCCCGCTTGGGAGGATCGCGTCGTCCGCTACGGGTGGGCGCTCATCGTTCCCTTCCTCAATCGCGCACTCGACATTCGTCCGGGAGTCGAGATCGAGGACGAGGCCGTCGTCTGGAGCGAGCTGGACTACGTCGCAGAGCTCCTCGCCGACGGTCGTCCTTTTTTGTGCGGTGAGCACTTCGGTGCCGCTGATCTCACCTTCGCCGCGCTCTGCGCCGCGGTCATCGTGCCGCCCGTATATGGCACGCCGCTGCCCCAACCCGATGCCCTTGCTCCTAAGACCGCCGCGCTCCTCGAGCGCGCACGCGAGCATCCTGCCGGGCGCTACGCGCTGACGCTCTTCGCCGAGCATCGTCGGCAGCCCGTGCTCTGAGTACACGGGTCGGCTAGCAGCGCTCGGCTTTCTAGGACTGTCCGCGCCGCGGGAGGTCGACGTGTCTTTCTAGCCAAAGCTCCAGCAGTGCCACCTGCCAAAGCTTGTTGCCCTCAAGTGTCGTCTGGTGGTCGTTGGGTTCGGCGATCAGCATCTCCACGTATGCGGGATCAAACACCGCCCGACGCTCAATTCGTTCCGGGGTCAGCGCGTCGCGCACCAGCGCCAGCACGTCGCCCTCAAGGTGTGACAGCGCTGGGACCGGGAAGTAGCCCTTCGGGCGGTCGATTACCGTGTCCGGGAGCAGGCCCCGCGAGATGTCCTTGAGGATGCCCTTGCCGCCGCGCGCGAGCTTCAGCTCCGCCGGGCACGCCGCCGCCAGCTCGACCAGCTCGTGGTCCAGGAACGGCGTCCGCGCCTCCAGTCCCCACGCCATCATCATGTTGTCCACGCGCTTGACGGGGTCCTCGACGAGCATCACCTCGCTGTCCAGTCGCAGCGCCCGATCGACCGGCGTGCGCGCGCCGGGCGCCGCGAAGTGGCGCTCGACTAGCTCGCGCGAGGGATCGTAGGTCAGCCGCAGACGCGCATGCACCATCGCGTTGCACTCCGCATGCGGGCGATCCACAAACTCTGCGAGATAGGCATCCGCGCCGCTCCCTCGAGCGTCGGCCAGCGGTGGGTACCACGAGTAGCCCGCGAAAATCTCATCGGCGCCTTGGCCGCACTGCACCACCTTGACCTCGCGCGAGACCTCCTCACTGAGGAGGTAAAACGCGACGCAGTCGTGCGAGACCATCGGCTCGCTCATCGCCGTGATCGCCGAGCCGATCGCCGGCAGCAGTCGCGACGGTTGCACCGCGATGCGCTCGTGGGTCGTGCCGAACTCCGCCGCCACCAGGTCCGAGTAGTGAAACTCATCGCCGCGCCGCTTCCCGCCGTCGGCGAAGCCGATCGAGAACGTCGCCAGCCCCCGCTGGCCTTCGGCGGCGAGCAGCGCGACGATCAGACTCGAATCCAGGCCGCCCGAGAGCAGCACGCCGACGGGCACGTCCGCGACCATCCGGCGTCGCACTGCGGTGCGCAGGGCTTCCAGCGTCGACGCCTGCCAGTCCGCGACCCGGGTATGAGCCGCGGGATCGCAGGCAGCCGACCAGTAGCGACGCTCGCTGCGCGCGCCGCTGGCCTGGATGGTCAGGAGCGTCGCCGGCTCCAGCTTGCGCACGCCCCGCAGGATCGTCAATGGTGCCGGCACGACCGAGTGAAAGCTGAGGTAGTGATGCAGCGCCACCGGATCGATCTCGGTGTCGATGCCCCCGCCCCCCGCGAGCAGCGCCGGCAGCGTCGAGGCGAAGCGCAGCGCGCCGTTTACCTCTGCCAGATACAGCGGCTTGATCCCCAGCCGGTCGCGACCGAGCACTACCCGCCCTGTCGCACGCTCGACGATCGCGAAGGCGAACATGCCAATCAGGCGATCCACGAAGCGCTCCGCTCCCCAGTGGTGAAACGCCTTGAGGATCACCTCCGTGTCCGACGTCGAGTGAAACCGGTAGCCCGCCGCGCGCAACTCCGCGCGCAGCTCGCGGTGGTTGTAGATGCAGCCGTTGAACGCGATCGCCAGGCCCAGCTCCGGGTCCAGCAGCGGCTGGTCCCCGCGCGGGCTCAGGTCGATGATCTTCAGGCGCCGGTGCACGAGCGCCACGCCGCCCTCCCGCCACGTGCCCTCCCCGTCAGGTCCGCGCGGCGCGAGGGCCTCGCCGATGCGCGCTAGGGCGTCCAGATCGGGTGCGCGTCCCCACGCGACCTCCCCGGCGATGCCGCACATCAGAACGCGTCGGCCAGCGATGCCACGAGTCCCGCGAGTCCCGCCGCCTCGCGTGCGCGCTCACGCTGGCGACGCGCGCCGGGGCTGCGACTGAGCTCGCGCGCCGCCTCCAACTCGTCACGACAACCCAGTTCCTCGGCGTGCGGCGCGCACGCCGCGAGCGTGCTCGAGAGCACCTCGTGAGCCGAGATCTGACCTTCGCGGACCGGATCGAGGAACTGCGCCTGCATGCCATCCCGCGCCGCCAGGAAGCGGTTCTCGGCGAGCAGCTCCGCGCTGCCCTGCGCGGCGGGCGCCCCAGCGCCATCGCCGGCTTCCATGTGCACGAGCGACTGCACAAGCGCCACCAGGCCCGCCGAGTCCTCGATCGTGATCTGCGCATCCATGATGCGCACCTCCACCGTGCCCCAGCGCGGCTGCAAGCGCACGTCCCACCACATGAACGTCGGCTCCGGAAAGGCGCCGCAGCGCAACAGCAGGTCGATGCTTTCGACGTAGTCGCCGTAGTCCGTAAAGGCCCGCGGCAGGCCCACCCGCGGGAACGCCCCGAACATCGGTGTCCGCGTCGAGGCCAGCCCCGTCTCCCGTCCCTGCCAGAACGGCGAGTTCGCCGACAGCGCGAGCAGCAGCGGCAGATGTTCGCGCAGCCCGTTCATCGCGCGCAGCGCGTCCTCGGGATCGGGGACCGCCACGTGGACGTGCAGCGCGAACGTCGGCTCGCGACGCGCGAGCTCGCGCAGCGACGCATAGAGCAACTGGTAGCGCTCGCCGCCCGAGATGCGCGTCTCCTGCCAGACCGTCGTCGGATGCATGCCCGCGGCGGCTGCACGCAGTCCTCTGTCAGCGAGCTCACCTTGCAGTTCGCGGCGCAGCGTCGCGAGCTCGCCGAGTGCTGCCGGCACGCTTGCATGCACCCCCGTGCGCAGCTCCAACGCCGAGCCATGCGTCTCGGCGTCGACATGCTCGGCCAGATGCGCAGCCAGCGTCGGCAGGATGCTGTCGATCCAGGGCGCCAGCGCGAAGTCGCTGGCGTGCAGCAGCATCACCTCCTCCTCGATTCCGACGGTCCAAGGCCGGGCTTCCTTGGGGGAAGGCCAGTCGCCCCAGGCGGGGAGCACACGTTCCTCGATCGCGCTCATGTCGCTAGTAGTCCCTCTGTCGGGCTCGCCATGTCAACCCGCCCCGCGAGCGGCCCACCATCTAGGCCGCGCGCCGTGTCGACGCTATGCGTCGCGATGACTCCGCACGCTGCGCCGGACGCGCTCGCTCGTGCTCCTCGGAGGCTGCTACCAAGCACCGGAAGAGCGCAAGCTGAGCGGGATCGTCGATCAGCGTCTCCGCGTGCCATTGCACGCCCAGCAGCAATGGCCCACCCCGTTGCTCCACACCCTCGATGACGCCGTCCTCAGCCCACGCCACCGCCTGCAAGTCGCTGCCGAGCCGGTCGACCGCCTGATGATGAAAGGAGTTGACCGCTGCGCGCCGGCAGCCGAGCACTGCCGCCAGCTCACTCTGCGGGGCGATGCGAACCTCGTGCGTAGCCTCATGTCCCGGCTCGCTCTGGCGGTGCGCAACCGAGCCGTCTGTGATCTCCGGAAGGTGCTGGTGCAGCGTGCCGCCGCGCGCGATGTTGAGTGCCTGCGCGCCGCGGCAGATGCCGAGGATTGGCAGGCCACGCGCGTCGGCCTCCCGCGCCAGCTGCACCTCGAAGAGATCGAGCTGCGGCTCGGTCGGTCCCAGCTCCGGGTGCGCCGCGCTTCCATAAGCCGCCGGATCGAGATCCGGTCCTCCCGAGAGCAGCACGCCGCTGAGCCGGTCCAGCAGCGGGGAGATCCGGTCGAGCTCGAGCGGTGGGAGCACGACCGGTAGTCCACCCGCGCGCTCCACCGCGCGGAGATATGACATGCCAAGGGCCATCTCGACTCGCGCCGGCTCACCGTGAGGTTCGCGACGTACCTGGCTCGCTAGACGCAGCTCTGAAGTCGTCACGCCGATCAGCACCGGATAGCGGCCCAGCGTCGGCGGGCGCTGAGCCTGCGGATCGGTCGTCACGCGAGCACCCACGTGTCCTTGGCGCCGCCGCGCTGCGAGGAGTTGACGACGAGCGAGCCGCGTTCTAGCGCCACGCGAGTGAGCCCGCCGGGGAACACCTCCACGCGGTCGCCCACCGTGAAGGTGAACGGACGCAAATCCACGTGGCGTGGCTCCAGGCCATCACCGCAAACCGTCGGCTGCCGCGAGAGCTGGACCGTCTCCTGCACGATGAACTGCTCCGGTGTCGCCGCCAGTTCGCTCGCCACCACCGCGAGCGTTTGCGCGTCCGCGCGCGAGCCCACGACGACGCCGATGCCGCCGTGTCCGCTGCGCGGCTTGACCACGAGCTCACCGAGGCGCTCGAGCGCCATCGCGAGCACCCCCGGCTGCGAGAGGTCGTAGGTCGGTACCGAGGCCAGCAACGGCTCTTCCTCGAGGTAGAAGCGCACCATCTCCTCGACATAGCTGTGCACGAGCTTGTCATCCGCCACACCCGTGCCGAATGCGTTGGCGCACGCCAGCGTCTGCGCCTCCAGTGGGCCGAGCAGCACCTCGCCGAGGGGCGTGCGCGCTCCGGCCGCATCGAACAGCCGATCCTCGTCCGTACGGCGATAGACGACATCGACCGCCACGATCCCGTCGTCGGTGTCGGCGAACAATCGATCCCCGCGCACGCTCAGGTCACCGAGTCGCACGAGCGGCAATCCCAGGCGCCGCGCAATCGCCCCGTGCTCGTAGTAAGCCGAGTTCGCGGGCCCGTCGGTGAGCACCACGACGGACGGATGCTCGCCCGCCTCATATGACGCCGTCGCCCGCAGGGCCGCCCCGAGCCACTCGTACGCAGGCTCCAAGGGTCGCACGCGCATGCCCTCCGGCACCGATATATGCCCGCTGAGGGCTTCGCGCGCCGCGACCGCATAGGCGATTCCTGACGGGGTCCGCACATTGTCCTCGAGCACCACGAACGGACCGTCGCCATCACGGACCACATCCAGACCCGCGATCGGTATCCAGCATGCCGCGGCAGGGGGGAGCTGTGCCATGCGTGGCTCGAAGAACTCGGCGCTTGCGATCGCCGACCACGGTACGCGACCCGCGGTGACGATCCGGCGCTCTCCGTACACGTCGGCGACAAAGCGCTCGAGCGCTCGAGCGCGCTGTGCTAGGCCCGCTGCGAGAACGTCCCACTCCTCACGCTCGATCAAGCGCGGCACAGGATCCACGACGAATGCGTCCACGCGCCCGCCGTCGCTCGCTCCGAACGTCACCTTGCGCTCCCGCAAGTCGTCCGACAGCGAGCGCGACAGGGCGCGCAGATCCACATCGTCGAGCGCGGTCAGCAAACGGCCAAACGCGCGCTGAGACTCCAGCGTGGCCATTGGAGCACCGTAGCCGTTGAGGTGCCGCCGGCTCTATGGCCACCTGGCCAAGGAGAAAGACCGGAAAATGGGCATTGTGGAGGCCCGACTATCCTGCGCGTCGCGCTCATGTCCGACGATCACGACCTCAATCCGCCGTCGACTGCCGCCCGCGATGGCGCAGCGCGCGCGAGGCCGGTGGAGATGTCCGGTGGTGACCCCGCCGCACGCGCGACGCACGCGCGCGGCGGTCGCAGCGACCATGACGTCGAGCCCCCGAGCATCGACTTCGCGGCCGAGGGGCTCCTGGATGGGCTCGACGAGCCCCACCGTCTCGAGCGCGAAGCTCTGTTGAGGAAACTCGCCGCCGACGGAGTGCCTCTGGCCGAACTCAAGCGCAGCAGCAACGACGGCACCATCCTGTTCCTCGCGGCCGAGCGCGTGCTTTCCGGTGGTCGGCGCTATACGGCCGCGCAGATCTCTGAGCTGACCGGAGTCGACCTCGAGTTTCTCGTCGCCGTCCGTCGCGCCATGGGCATGCCGATCCCTGCGACCGACGAGGCGCTCTACACCGAGGACGAGCTCGAATCGGTGCGTATGACCAGCGCCTTCGGTCAAGCCGGCGTCTCCGAAGAGGAGATCCTCGAGCTGACGCGCGTCCTCGGACGCGGGCTCTCCCAGGCAGCCGAGGCGATGCGCGCGGTCGTGCTGCGACTCGTGCTCGAACCCGGCGTCAGCGAGCAGGAGCTCGCCCAGCGCTACGCCACCGCCACCGCCGAGCTCTCGCCGATGCTTGGGCCCCTAATCGCCAACCTGCTCACTCTGCATCTTCGCCAGATGGCCCAAGGCGAGGCGATCAACGCCGCTGAGCGCAGCGGCGGGCAGCTGCCCGGGTCGCGCGAGGTCGCCATCGGCTTCGCCGATCTCGTCGGTTTCACGCGGCTTGGCGAGGAGGTCGCGCCGGAGGAGCTCGGTCGTCTCTCTGCGCGGCTCGAGATTATCGCCAGCGAAGTCATCGAACCGCCCGTTCGTCTCGTCAAGACGATCGGTGACGCCGTGATGCTTGCCTCCACCGATTCCGCCACTTTGCTGCACAGCCTGCTTACGCTGATCGACGCCGCCGATGCCGACGGCGAGGAGCTTCCGCAGTTGCGCGCCGGAGCCGCGCTCGGTCCCGCCCTCAGTCGTGCCGGCGACTGGTTCGGTCGTCCCGTGAACCTCGCCTCGCGCATCACCGCCATCGCGCGGCCCGGGAGTGTGCTCGTCGATCGCGAGCTGCGCGAGGGCACACACGAGGACTATCGCTGGTCCTATGCCGGGACCCGGCGCCTACGTGGGATTCGCGAGCCCGTCGCGCTCTATCGCGCGCGGCGGCCGCTGCCCGCTTGAGCTTCTCGAGTGCCTCCTCGCAGCGCCACCGACGTGTGAGTTGCTAACGGTGCAAGACCCATCTTCGGCATCATTCGATAGCTACGAGATGAAGTACTACGCGATTGCCCAACTCGATATCAGCGACCCCAGCTGGGTCGCTGAATACGTCGCCAACGTCACTCCGCTCGTCGAATCGCACGGAGGTCGCTACTTGGCGCGCACTCCGCGGGTTGAGGTCATCGAGGGCGAGCGCACGCCGCGTCAGATCTTTCTCATCATCGAATGGCCCTCGAAGGATGCGGCTGAAGCCTTTTATGACAGCGACAGCTATCGCCCCTATCGCGATGCCCGCCGCGCCGGCACGAACGGTGAGTTCCTGCTCGTTGCCGCCGAGGACGTCAACGGGGTCGCGCGGATCACGTGACCCGTTTAGCCCGGCGTCCTTGCTAGCCAGGTAAGTCCTCAAGCGGGCACCACACGGTGACCTACTGATGTGGCACTCCACGGTGGCCATCCCTGGTCGCCAATGCCGATCTAACGGCGGCTAGTCTGTTTTCAATTGACAACTATGTCACTCTGGGGTTGTGTCTTAAATACCTACAGACTGAGGGTCGACGCTGCGGGCACGATTCGGTCTATATGGATGCCGAGACCTGTTGGCAGTCGTCCGCGGCCCGAGTGGGAGACGCGACTCGACATCCAGGCGTCAACCCATGAACCTTTGTAGACAGCGCCACAGGGGGAGCGCCGCCATCGACTGGCGGCGAGATCTTCCTTCGCGGCGTCTCGGCACCACACCGAAAGACCGACCCATCCAAGCGAAGTGAGCAACCAAGACCAATGATCAGACCTAGTGACACGACCCAGTGATTAGGCGGGAGCAAGATGGCTACAAAGGATAAGACGCGCTCGAAGTCCCTCAAGACGCGCCCGGCCGCGGCGAAAAACGCCACCAAGGCCTCGCGCTTGCGTCCCGGGCCCAATGGCATGCCGCGGGGCCAGGTCACCGAGATTCAGCGGACCCGGATGCTGGCCGCCACGGTCGAGGCCGTCGAGGAGGTCGGCTACGCCCGCCTGACCGTAGCCCAGGTCATCGGGCGTGCGCGGGTCTCGCGCAAGACTTTCTACGACCTCTTTGACGATCGCGAGGACTGCTTTCTTGCGGCGTTCGATGAGGCCCTCGAGCAGCTCGGCGAGAGCGTCAGCGAGGCCTATCGCGCCGAGACCCGCTGGCGCGAGGCTGTGCGCTCCGGCCTGCTCGCCCTCCTGCGCTTTATGGACGATGAGCCCGGACTGGCACGAATGGTCATCGTCGAGGCACTCGGCGCCGGTCCACGTGTGCTCGAACGCCGCGCCGAGATCCTCGAGCAGGTCAAGCAGGTCATCGATCAGGGTCGCGCCGGCTCCGGAGCGCGCGTATCCCGCTCGACCGAGGAATCGCCCGACGTCACGGCCGAAGGGGTCATCGGTGCCGTCTTCGCCGTGCTCCACACCCGCCTGCTCGCGCGCGGTCGCGAATCCTTCAGCGCACTGCTCGGTCCGCTGATGAGCATGATCGTCCTGCCCTACCTCGGGCCACGCGTCGCCAGCCAGGAACTGACTCGCGAGGTACCGAAGGCGACCCGCCGCAAACGCTCGCCACGGCGCAGCGCCCGCGACCCGCTCGAGGGCTTGGACATGCGCCTCACCTATCGCACCGTGCGCGTGCTCACATTCATCGGCGAGCGACCCGGCGCCAGCAATCGTGAGATCGCCGAAGGTGCCGGGATCGCCGACCAGGGCCAGATCTCCAAGCTGCTCACGCGCCTCGAGCGCCTCGAGCTCGTTCGGAACACCGGTGACGGTCAGGTCAAGGGCGGCTCCAACGCGTGGAACCTCACCGACCGCGGCGCTCAAGTCGAGCGCGCCACCAAGCCACGATGAGCCGCTCCTAACGCAAGTTCCTCGGCTCACCCAATGACCTGTCCATAGACGCGCGAGTTCGCTTTCGCGACGTGAAATACCGAGACGCCGTCCCTCCGGCCGCTTCGCGGTCGGAGGAAAGGGCAGGTGCTTGCACGCTTGCTGCTCTGGCGGACGCTCGGACTCGCGGCTGCGATCGTCGGCGCCGTGCTTCTCGCAGGCCTGCTCGACGGCGAGCTCGGAGCTGCGCTGCGGCATGCCGGCGCCGGTGCTAGTGAGTCGCAGCCGCGCGCCGTACAATCCCGCAGCACCCGCGTGGCTCAGGCCACACCCCCAACGTCTGCGGGCGCTCGCCGGGTGACGCCCGGTCCCCCCGCGAGCGTGTCGCAGCGCGATCTCGCGGCCGCCGAGCTACCGGCTGCAGCCCTGACATTCGCGTCGCTGCAGCTGTTGCTCGTTGCTCGTTGGCGCGCACGCCGAAGACGGCGCTACATCCGTCTGCAGGTTCTGCCGTATCGCGCCGATCGCACGAGTGTCGAGGGTCTGGTCTCGATGTTCGAGTCTCTGCACAAGCGTCTGCAACAGCGCAAGTGGCGACGCGTGTTGCTCGGGCAGCCCTCACTCGCACTGGAGGTTCACTGCCGCCGCGACGCCACCGGCCTCGCAAGCGCATCGCTGGCGATCGTCCTTCCCAGCGGTCTAGAGCGCATGCTCGAGGCCTCGCTGCGCAGCGCCTACCCCAACTGCGCGCTGGCGCGTAGTCGCCAATCGCCGCCGTCGAGTCCGCCCGCCGTGCTGCGCCTGCGTAAGCACAGCGGCTTCATCAAGCGCGTCAAGCTCCTCGATCGCTTCGAGCTCGCACGCGAGCCCGCGATGGATCGGCTCATCACCGCGATGGCCGCCTGCGAAGAGGACGTCTTCGTCCAACTCGCCCTGACCCCCGCGCCCGCGCTCTTCGAGCGCTACGCCAGGCGTCTCTACAAACAACACGAGGACCATCTCGCCCGCGCCCGGCGCGAGCATCCGATCAGACACGATCGCTCGCTAGTCGACGACGTCGAGCTGCGCGGCGGCTTGGACGTTCAGCATCGGCCGCTGTACTTCCTCGATCTACGCGTGCTCGGCGCTTCGCGCGTGGCCTGCGAGCGTGTCGGCTCCGAGTTGCGCGCCGAGGGCGCTGAGAATCGCCTCGTCGAGCGCCGCTCAAGCAGGCACGTTAGTGGTCGGTATCGCAGGCGGATCGTCCGTGGTGAGGGCAATCCCTGGCCGGCGCTGCGCACCGGAGTTTTCGCCTCCACCGAGCTCGCGGCCCTCTGGCATCTGCCTTCCGTCGAGTACGCCACCGTACCCTTCGCCCGCAGCGCACTGCCCGTCGCGCCGGCGCCGCCCGCGATTATGCGCGCTACAGACGGGCACGGCACGCTTCGCGACGCGTTCGGGGCGGTCTGCATACATCCCGAGCTGCGTCGCCAGAACACCGCCGTGCCCGGCGCCGTCGAGCAGGGCAAGTCCAGCTATCTCGCCGCCACCGTCGCCGCCGACCTACGCCGCGAGCAATGCGCGGTAATCGTCCTCGACCCCAAGGGTGATGCCGCCGAGGCCGCCGTTGGTCTCGTCCCGCCTGAGCGCACCTGCACGCTGCTCGACTTCGCGCACCCCACCTGCGGCTTCAACCCGCTGGCTGTCCAGGCCCCTGCTGACACGATCGCCGACTACGTCGTCGGTGCCCTGAAGAACCTCTTCACCGATGCCGATATCCGCGCCTCCTCCGATCGCTACCTGCGCAACGCCGTGATTGCGGTGCTCGCACACGATCCTCAGGCGAGCCTCTGGGACGCCGCGCGCCTGCTGTCCGTCGGCGAGGACGGCTACGCCTACCGCGCTCGCGTCGGTGCGCACGTACGCACCCTGCCTGAGTTCAAGGAGATCGCCGAGTTTTTTACCGCCGAGCTCTCCGCGCAGCTCGCCGACTCGCGCAGCACCACAACCGCGAAGCTCGACGCGCCCGTCAACAAGCTCGCGCGGCTGCTCAACTCCGCCTCGATCAAGCGAGTGCTGCTCAACGACTCGCTCGCGATCGACCTCGATCGCGTGATCGCCGCGCGCGAGGTACTCGTCGTCAAGGGCGCCCTCGGCGCGATGGGTGCCGGCAACACCTCCGTGCTGATGCAGCTTCTCGTCGGGATGCTCGACGCCGCGCTCGCGCGCCAGCAGGACCTCGTGCCCGTCGCCGAGCGCGTCGCGGTCGCGCTCAAGGTCGACGAGGCGCCACTCGTCCTCAATCGCGGCTTCGCCGAGACCCTTGCACTCAAGCGCTCCGCCGGCCTTGAGACCGTCGCCTGCTGGCAGACCGACGCGCAGTGGGTCGACCGCGAGATTCGCGACCAGCTCGATGCGCTGTTCGCGCACCGTGTTTACTTCGCGACCGCCTCCGCCCGCGACGCGCGCGACGCCGCCAAGCTGATGATGGCCGACTTCGCCGACGTCGTGCGTCCGGAATCCGCCGGCCTATCCGCGCTTGGTCGGCCCGATGCCCGCTTGCACTTGCCCAAGCACCATGCGATCGTCAGCTGGAGCACGCCCCACGGTCGCCAGTCGCCGTTCCTCGCGCAGACGATTCCGCTGCACGTTGATCGCGAGCGTCTTGCCCTGCACACCGCGCGCCAGGCCGCGCGCGGGGGGCGCTATCTCGCCGATCTCAGCCAGCCGCATTGGGAGCGCGCGCGCAAGTCTTCGCGAGAGCGCGATCTCCCGAGCAAGTGTCCACCGGCGAGCGATTTCTCGAGGGAGTCTTCGCCGTCGAGCGATCTCTCGGGCAAGTCTTTGCCGGCGAGCAATTCCCCGAGCAAGTCCTCTCCGGTGCACGATCCCCTGAGCAAGTGTCCGCCGGCGCGAAATCAGGCCGATGCCGGGGTGCATAGTCGCGCATCGACTCCCGCGCCGGTCGCCGCTACTGCGCCACCTGCTCAGACGTCCTCGCGATCCGTGCTCAAAACGGATCTGCAAGCGCCGCTTCCAGTCATCGTCGCTGAGAGCTATCGGGAGCTCGTAGATCTCGACCGCGCTCATCGCGTGCGTCGCGCGCCGCCGGTCAACCCGCCGCGAGCGCTCGTGCCCGACCCGCTCGACATCGAGATCCTGCTGCTCGTCGCCGAGCTGCGCCATGTCCTGACCAGCCAGATCCACCGACGCTTCAACAGCCGGCGCGCCACCACGACGACGCAGCGAAGGCTCAAGCGTCTCGCCGACGCCGGCTTGCTCGAGCGCTTCCAGTTCCATCGTCGCGACGGCGCCGGGGCGCCTATGTGCCATGTGCTTGCCGCTGCCGGTCGGCAGCTGCTCGAGACACAGGCAGATCCTCGCGACCCCGAGATCTGCAAGGTCTCCGCGCTCAGCGAGACGCCCTCCAGATCGCCCTCCTCACCAGGCTCACTAGATGCTCGCGCCAGTGCTCGACGCCTGCGCGAGGCGCGCCGTGATGTGCACATCGCTGGCTGGCTGCTCGCGCTCGAGCAGGCGCTGGGCGGAACGCGGCTGTGCTTGCGCGGGCCCGCTCGAGCGGCGCTCTCCCCGCCGCTGACAGCGACCGCGGGTGGACGCCTCGCGATCGGCCCACGCGAGCTGCGCCTGCCCGGAGGTCGCACGCCGCACGGCTTCCTACGCACCGATCGCGCCGGCGCCCGCGTCGAGGTCGAGCGCTTTGAGACCGTCCGTCCCGACGCCAGCATCGAAGTCGCCGGTATCGAGCTGCTGGTCGAGCTAGACGACCGGCTGCCGTCCGACGGTGGCGCCGCCAAGCTCGAGCGATATGACCACCTGCTCGCCGGCTGGTCGCTCGCCGCTCCTCGCTTCGCGCGGCGCGGCGCCCCGCAGCCGCTCGTCGTGTTTCTCTGCCGCGACCGCCGCCGCGCACGCGAGTGCGCGCGGCAGGCCGACCACGTGCTGAGTGCCTGTCGTGCCTACGCCGGCGAGCATCCCCACGATTGGGAGTACCCCGGACGCGCCGCGATCGTGTTCGTCGCCGAGCGCGACGCTCACGAGGGTTCGCTGCTCGCCTACGGAGTCCAGCGCCTGCCGCCCGACGTTCGCGCGAGCGCTACCGGCGATGAGCTCGGTGCGTGCGAGCCCGTGCCCCAGCCACGCGAGCTACTGCCCCGCATTGAACGTTGAGGCCGCGGACTTGGTGGTGTCGGTCAGGCCGGTTCGTTCGTGTCGCGACTTGGCGCGAATGCGCTCGTGCAGTTGCCTGCCTGTGCGCGCCGTTACCCAGGCGTCAGATGCAGTTGCGTGGCTGTCATCGTCGCGCGCCGTGGCGTTGCCTGGGTGACCCCTCAGAACCCGACTGCGAGCGTGCGTGGTGTGTTCATCTATTTGGGCCCCGCCGCGCGCGCTCGCGTACGCGCGCGGCGGGGCCTTTCGGCATACAAGCAACACACCTTCACGAACGCGCAGTCTCGGGGACGGTAGGTTTGCGACTCCACTTCTCTTCACCACCTCGCAAAAGCCCGCAGGGCCTACTACGCGCCGCACGGCGCCCAATCTCTTCTCGATCCACCGCACGCGACTTCGTGTGAGCGCTTTCGCGCCAGCTTCGTCTCTTGGTGAGGGCCTCGATGGCGACCTCCGCGATCCCCTATAGGGGATCGCGGTCAGTTCGGCGGTCCGCTGTGCAGCTCGTGAGCCAACTTGACGGCGGTTCGCTTCACCCGTACAAGCCGCTGCCATTCGATCACGCCGGCCGCCCGCTTCGAGGGCTAGGAGACCACCATGACCGCTGTCGTATCACCCAAGTCATCGCCCCACTCGCGATCGCATGCAGGTCGACGCCGGCAGCGCACACTGCCTGCGCGTCGCCCCGCGCGCGGTGTGCTCGGTCGCTACACCGATCCCGCCGGCCGGCCGCGCGAGATCGTCACCGGCTTTGGGCACGCCGGCAGCGTGCTTGTGCTGGATCGCGACACCGGTACGCTCGGAGACCAACGGCTCATCGCTCACCTTGCCCCTGACGAGCCCGCGGGGAATGCCGCGCTCGTCTGCCAGCACTACCTAGCCGACCCGCGTGGTCGCTGGTGCCGCCCGCTCTCACCGGAGGATCTGCGAGCGCCAGCTCTCGGCATCGATTGCGCTCCGGAGCTCCCCGTCCCGGACGACAGTCGGCAGCCGGCGGACTGCGAATCCGAGGAGCTGCTTCGCGCCTACCCCCGGCTACGCGATCGTCACGGTCGCAGCTACCAGCTGGGCCTCGCTCAGGAGCGCCTCTCGATCCCCGAGCTGCGCTGGTTTTGTGCAGAAGGCTGTGCCGAGCGCCGTCCCGTGAGCGTTCGCGAAGTCATCGCGAAGCTCGAAAGCTATGAACCAGTTCGCACGCACACGATCGGAGCTCTCCGACGCCGTCACAAGGACCCCGCGGTTTCCGTCGCGGTGCTACGCGCCGAGCTGGAGCGCATCGACGCCAGCCGGATCGTTCTCAATCGCGCACTGCGCCACGCCGTGCTGCGCACCGTGCAGACCCAGGGGGTGAGTATGAGCGAGATCGCTCTACGCTGTGGGCGCGTCAAGTACGACTCACGTGGCAACGCCAGCGGCGAGACCAGCTGGCTCGCGCGTCGCGTCGGGATCTCGCCTGAGGGTGGCGAGTGTGAGCCGACGCCCTGGGTACACAGCGATGTGCTCGCTCTGATCGCGCGCTCCGGGCTCGGGATCAGCCCGCGCGAGGTTGAGCTCGGCTGACCGGCCATGTGCTCGTGTTGCACGCACGGCCATGTGCTCGCGTTGCACGCATTGCGGCCAAGCACAGGCCGGCTCTTGCACACGGGCGGCGGTCGTCGCCTGAGCTGAGCTCCGCGAGGCCCACCGCCTGAGTGGGCCTCGCTGCCCCGGCCGCCGGGTGTGCGCGTCGGCCCCAGAACTTCGATCTGCCGTGAATGCGGCGTTTACGACGGCGTGCCCTGCCAGGCGCGCCGTCGCTCGTTAACCCGCGCCCGATCACCAGCCACCCGGGCGCTCACACCCGAAAGGAGGGGTTCACCGTGACCCCATCACGCACAGCCATGCCGTACTTGCTCGCAGCTCAAGCGCCATCGGCTGATCCTCTGGAGCCGGTTGAGCATCTGCTGAGCAGCACCGCGACGCGCACGTTCGAGATCACGCTGGGCTTGCTGCTCGGCTTGATCGCCGCACGCATCTTGCGCCGGTGTCATCTGCACTGGAGCTGGGCCGCCGCTGGCTGCGTATTCGCCCTCCTCGCCCGCGCGCCGCTCGGAACGTCCGCGTTGCCACTTGCTGCCGGTGCTCTCGCTGCCACCGTGCGCGGTCGGCGCTGGCACCGCGAAGACCTCGAAGCCGGAGCCGACCTCGCCGCGAGTGCCCGCGAGCGCCAGCACCCGCTCGATGTGCTGCGCGCGATCACGCGCAGCACCAAGGCGCGACTAGGGGGCGTCCACGCCAGCGCCGCGGTCGTACGTCTGCGCGCCGAGCTCGGGCTGCGACTCCCAGCGGCAAACCGCAGCCGCTGGTTCGAGGGCGATCAACTGGTGATCGGCACCGACAATCACGCTCGCAACGTCTCGATCGCGCTCGGAGGCACAACGGCGGCAGCCACACGCTGGTCGTCGGCGCCACCGGCTCCGGCAAGACGGTCACCCAAAGCTGGATCGCCGAGCAGGCAATCGCGCACGGCATGGGCGCCGTGCTCGTCGACCCCAAGGGCGATCGCGCACTGCGCGAAGCCGCGCGCCGCGCCGCGCGCGAGGCCGGCAGGCGCTTCATCGAATGGACTCCGCGTGGTCCCGGCATCTACAACCCCTGCGCCCGCGGCAGCGACACCGAAATCGCCGACCGCGTGCTCGCAGCCGAGCGCTACACCGAGCCGCACTACCAGCGCCAGGCTCAGCGCTATCTCGGACACGTGACCCGCGTGCTGCGCGGCGCCGGCAGGCAAGTCAGTCTCGCCCGGCTCGTCGAGCATCTCGATCCCGCGGCGCTCGAGATGCTCGCCAGAGAGCTCCCCACTGCGGACGCGCGGAGGGTTCACGACTACCTCGACTCGCTTACCCCGCGTCAATGCAGCGATCTGACCGGCATACGGGACCGTATTGCGATCGTCGTCGAGTCCGACGTCGGCCCCTGGCTGGACCCCGAGGCCACTGACGTCGAGAGTTTCGATCTGCTCGCCGCGCTAAATGAGCGAGCGGTCGTGTACTTCGGCTTGGAGGCCGATAGTCGTCCGCTACTGGCCCAGATGCTGGGCGGCGCGATCGTTCTCGATCTGCAGACCGCGATCTCCGAGCTACAGGGTCGCCCGGTGCCTTCCCTGGTGCTGATCGACGAGTTCTCCGCACTTGCCGCCGGTCACATCGCGCGGCTCTTCGGACGTGCCCGCTCGGCAGGTGTCAGCCTGCTGCTCGGCACGCAAGAGCTCTCCGACCTGCGCCTACCCGGGAGCGAGCATCTGCTCGAGCAGGTGCTCGGCAACCTCACCACGCTCGTCGCGCATCGCCAGGTCGTACCGGACTCCGCCGAGCTCATCTCGCGGCTCTCGGGAACCCGCGGTGTGTGGAGCACCTCCTGGCATCACGACGGTCGTGTCACTCGCAAGCGTGCACACGAGCACCAGCTCGCTGCTCAGGACGTCACCGGTCTGCCGCGCGGCCACGCCGCGGTGATCGGTCTCACCGGTCGCACTCACGCGGCTCTCACCCGGGTTCTCCCACCCGGGGCGCAGCTCTAAACGAATCAGACAGTCAAGCGACCGGGCGTTCAGCCCGCGAGCAAAACCCCACCGGAAAGGACCGATTGCAATGGCTCATGAGAAACTCGCCAAGAACCACCTACCCGCCGCCGCGCGCGCCGAGATCCTCCGGTGGACGGCCGGACTCGGCGCCGTCACCGCTGACGCGCTGGCGATCCGCTGGCAGACCAGCGTTGACTCCGCGCGTGCACGACTGTGCGCCGCCGAGCGCCACGGCCTGCTTGTCCGCCACCGACCCCTGATCGACCGGCCCTCGCTGTACACGATCACCCGCAGCGGTCTACGTGCGATCGGCGCTCGGGGCCTCGATCCCGCTCGAGTTAGCGCCGCCGGCGCAGTGCACCTGATCGAGTGCGCCCGTGTCGCCGCCGCACTTGAGCTCCGCTATCCCGACCATCGCGTCGCCGGGGAGCGCGAGCTACGACGCGACGAGCGCGAGCGAGGCCGCTCGATCGCCAGCGCTGAGCTCGGCGCCGATGGTCGTGCGCGGACGTCGCGTCACCGTCCCGATCTCGTGCTCTGGCCCGGCGACTCTCATAGCTGCTCGCCGGTCGCGATCGAGGTCGAGCTCACCGTCAAGGCGCCCGAGCGGCTGCTGGCCATCTGCCGCGCCTGGGCACGCGCGCGCTGCGTGGTCGGCGTCGTCTATCTCGTTGCGCCCGACGTCGAGCGTGCGCTGCTGAACGCGGTGCAGCGCGCCCACGCTGAGCAGCGGATCGCGATCGTCCCGCTGCAGGCGCTGCCGCGCGAGCGTCCCGTCCCAAGCGGCGCGTAGCTTCCTCCTGGGGTGGTGAACAACCACAAAGGAGTCATAGCCATGTCGTACACGGACATCAATCGCGTAGTGCTGGTCGGCCGTCTAACCAAGGACCCCGAGCTGCGCGAGCTGCCCTCCGGTCAGAGCGTGAGCAATCTACGAATTGCTTGCAATAGCACCCGCCGCGACGCCGCCGGTGAATACCACCAGCGCCCGCACTACTTCGACGTCGCGGTCTTTGCCGGACAGGCTGAGACCGTCTGTCGCTACCTGACCAAGGGCAGGCGCATCGCAATCGACGGCCGGTTGGAGTGGCGCGAGTGGGAGACCGCCGAGCAGCAGCGCCGCCAGGCGGTGAGCGTCGTCGCCGAGTCGGTCGAGTTTCTCGACGGTGGCGCCGGCGAGCACGACGACGCCGCGCTGGGCGGCGACGGCGACGATGGCACGGAAGCCGACGGGCTCGCCGGTATCGCGGCCACCGAGCGCGAGGCCGAGCTCGTTTTCTAAAGGCTAGATCGCTGCGCGGTGTCGCAAATCTGGGCAACCGCCGGGCAAGGCTGCCCGGGTCTCATGTACCCGGCAGTCGGCCCGGCGATGCCTTTCGCGTTTAAGCCGCGTAAACTGCCGCGCCGCAGCAGTCCTCCCCCAGCGCAAGGAGCTCCATCCGGTGCCTGTCAATACCAAAGCCGTGGGAAAGACCTACGAGCCGACGCTCTACGCGGTCGGTCGCGAGAAGATCAAGGAGTACGCCCGCGCGGTGGGCGAGACCAACCCCGTTCATCTCGACGTCGAGGCGGCCCGCGCCGCGGGGTACGCGGACGTCGTCGCGCCGCCGATGTTCGCCGTCGTCTACTGCGCGCCGTCGGTCGGACCGCCGATCTTCGACCCCGAGATCGAGCTCAACTTCGCGATGATGGTTCACGGGGCCCAGGAGTTCGAGTGGGGACCGCTGGTCGTCGCCGGCGATGAGATCACGACGACCGCGAGCGTCAAGGACATCCACGAACAGGACGGACGCGGTTACTACGTCTTCGAGTCCGTCTCCGTCAATCAGCGCGGCGAGCAGGTCTGCCGCGGGACCTGGACCGACATCGTCCGAGGAGTGTGAGCTGAAGTGGCCGATCTGAACGTCGGAGCAACGATCCCCGAGGTGCGGGTCACTCCCGACAAGTACCTCACCGCCCGCTACGCCGGTGCCTCCGGCGACTTCAACCCGATCCATGTCGACGACGAGTTCGCCCGTGCCGTCGGCTTGCCGCAGCGCATCCTGCACGGGCTGTGGACAATGGCGCAGGTCGCGCGGGCCCAGACCGAGGCGGCGGGTGGACCACAGCATCTGAAGCGTCTCACGGTGCAGTTCCGCGGCATGGGCGTCCCCGAGCAGGAGGTGATCGTGTCTGGGCGGGTGCGCGAGCTCACCGACGGGCGGGTGATCGTCGACACCGAGGCTGAGCAGGCGGGCAAGCGCATTATCCGCCACGGCGAGGCCGAGCTCGAGC
>DASYAP010000243.1:0-18571 GCA_036501265.1 Solirubrobacteraceae bacterium
GATGATGCCACCGAGGCCGTAGATCCAGAGGTTCCGGCGCAGCAGCGCGCTTGCGCCGATGGGGCGGTAGCGAACGCCCCTCAGCGCGACCGGGATCAGCAGGGGAATCACGAGTGCGTTGAAGATGATCGCCGAGATCACTGCGGATTTAGGCGTGCCCAGGCTCATGATGTTGAGCACGTGGAGCGGGCTCTGGCCGCCCTTCGTGACGGCCCAGGTCGTGGCGAAGATGGCCGGCAGAATCGCGAAGTACTTGGCCACGTCGTTCGCGATCGAGAAAGTCGTTAGGGCCCCGCGCGTGATCAGGAGCTGCTTGCCGACCTCGACAATCTCGATCAGCTTGGTCGGGTTGGAGTCGAGGTCGACCATGTTCCCCGCCTCACGCGCGGCCTGGGTGCCCGTGTTCATCGCCACCCCGACGTCGGCCTGGGCCAAGGCCGGGGCGTCGTTGGTGCCATCGCCGGTCATTGCGACCAGCCGACCCTCACTCTGCTGCTCCCGGATGAGCCCAAGCTTCGCCTCCGGCGTGGCCTCTGCCAGGAAGTCGTCCACTCCCGACTCCTGCGCGATCTTTGCCGCGGTCAGCCGGTTGTCCCCGGTGATCATGATCGTGCGTATGCCCATCGCGCGCAACTGGTCGAACCGTTGGTGCATTCCCTCCTTGATTGTGTCCTTCAGGTAAATCACGCCCAGGACCTGCGAGTCGCGCGCGACCGCCAGGGGCGTCCCGCCCTCGCGGCCGATGCTGTCGAGCACGGGTTGCAGCTCAGCTGGCGCGCGGCCTCCCTCGACACCGATCAAGCCGACGATCGCGTCGCCGGCGCCCTTGCGGAGCTGTCGACCGTCGAGATTTACGCCGCTCATCCGCGTCTGCGCGGAGAACGGGACGAACTCTGCGCCCAACTTGCCCATGTCGTGCTCGCGGATCCCGTACTTCTTGGCGAGCACGACGATGGAGCGGCCCTCCGGGGTCTCATCGGCCAGCGAGGAGAGCTGCGCGACCTCAGCGAGTTCGGTCTCGGAGACCCCGGGCATGGGAATGAACTCGGACGCCAGACGGTTTCCGATCGTGATCGTGCCGGTCTTATCGAGCAACAGGACATCGACATCTCCCGAGGCCTCGACGGCCCGGCCGGACAGCGCCAGCACGTTGCGACGCACGAGCCGGTCCATGCCAGCGATGCCGATCGCCGACAGCAAAGCGCCGATGGTGGTCGGAATCAGCGCCACCAGCAGGGAGATCAGCGTCGTCTCAGAGATCGGGGTGTGAGCGAACAGCCCAAAGGGGCGCAGTGTCGCCACGACGATGATGAAGATCAGCGTCAGACCGGCAAGCAGGATGTTCAGCGCGATCTCGTTCGGGGTCTTGCGGCGTTCCGCGCCCTCCACAAGGTTGATCATGCGGTCGAGGAATGACTGACCCGGCTCCTGAGTGATCTCGACGACGATGTGGTCGGAGAGCACACGCGTTCCGCCGGTGACAGCGCTGCGATCCCCGCCCGACTCGCGGATTACGGGCGCCGACTCGCCCGTGATCGCGGACTCGTCGACGGAGGCGATGCCCTCGGTCACGGTCCCGTCGCCCGGGATCAGCTCGCCGGCCTCGACTACGACCACGTCCCCCTTGACCAGCTCTGCTGCGCTCTTGGTGGTGCCGTCCTGGAGCGTGGCCACGGTCTCGCGCCGCATCGAACGCAGCGTGTCGGCCTGCGCGCGACCCCGACCCTCCGCGAAGGCCTCCGCCATGTTCGCGAACACCACGGTCAGCCACAGCCAGACCGAGATCGTGAACGTGTACCAACTCGGATCGTTGCCGCCGAGGGCCTTGCCGCCGGCGAGCTGGATGAACCAGGTCACCGTGGTGATCGCGGCCCCGACCTCGACGACGAACATGACCGGGTTGCGTAGCTGCACGCGCGGGTCGAGCTTGAGGAAGCTGTCGATCAGCGCCCGACGGACGATGTCGCGCTGGAAGAGCGAGATCGCGCGGCGTTCGGTGGGGCGGACGGGCTCGGGGGGTTTCGGAGGGGCGACGGCCATCAGCGTCCGCTTCCGATCCGGTCGAGCGCGAGGTTGAGCTCGAGCACGTTCACACCAGGTTCGCCCGAGAAGTCGAGTCCACGGACCGAGGTGTATTTCGAGATGAGCCCATCGACGCGGGAGAGCGAGAGGCCGCGCACCTTGGCCACGCGATGGGTCTGGATGTCGGCGTTGGCGACCGAGATCTGGGGGTCGATACCGGAAGCCGACGTGTCGGCCGCGTCCACGGGAACCTTTGCGACCGTCAGCCCCGGGTCGTAGGGGCGGTTCAGCTTCAGGTAGGCGGCGATGTTGGCGGCGATCGCCTTCTTGGTAATGACGCTGTTCGGCCCGAGGTTCGAGAACGTGGTCGCTGCGGCGTTGTTGGGCGGGACCGTCGCCGAGGGCCGCGACTGGAAGTAGCGCGGGTTCCCGGCGAAGTTCTGCCCGATGATCTTCGAGCCGACCAGGCGCCCATGGACGTAGACCTTCTGCCCGTTGGCGTTGCCGGGGAAGGCGACCTGGCTTATGCCGGTGACGACCAGCGGGAAGATGACGCCAAGCAAGACCGTCAGAACTACGATCGCAATGGCGGAGGTGAGGATTTCTCGTCTCATGTGTAGAGGTGTGGTGTCAGGCCCTGCACGACCGGACCGAGCAGGAGAGCCGGGAAGAACGTGAGCGCGCCGACGAGTACGACCACGCCGATCAGCAGCACCACGAACGTGCCGTTGTCCGTGCGCATGGTCCCCAGCCCAGGAGGGCTGATCTTCTTACCCGCCAGCGACCCGGCCACGGCGAGTGCGAACAGGATCGGTGCGTAACGAGCGAACAGCATCGTGAAACCGCCCAACAGGTCCGCGAACGTGATCCCGTGAGCGCCGAGATTCCCCGCCTTCGGCTGGATGTAGCCGGTGTACCCCGCGAACGCCGAGCCGTTGTTGTTGGCCTGCGATAAGTAGGCGTAGAACGACTCCGAGAACCCCTGCGGCCCTCCTGCTGCATTGCTCGAGATCGACGCGCGACCAGCGGGGCTGGCGGTTGCCAGCGCGGTCGCGAACAGCGCTGAGAGTGGCGTGATCAGGAGCCCGAGCGCGACGAGCTTGATCTCTCTGCCCTCGATCTTCTTGCCCAAATACTCGGGCGTGCGTCCGACCATCAGGCCGCCGATAAAGACCGCAAGCAGCACGTAGAGCAAGATCGAGTAGAGCCCGGTGCCGACCCCGCCGAAGATCACCTCTGAGGCCGAGAGGTTCGCCATAGGCACGGCGCCGCCGATGCCGGTGAACGACTCGATCGCGCTGTTGACCGCCCCGCAGGAAGTCACGGTCGTGACCACGTCGAATAACGCCGAGCCGGCGATCCCGAAGCGCTGCTCCTTGCCCTCGAGGTTACCTCCGGTCGAGCCGTGGATCACGGCAGTGTGCAGGCCGGCCGCGTGCTGGGCGGGAGAACCGTGGGCCTCGGCGATGTAGGCGACCACCACCGCGCCCAGGAACATCAGCATCATCGTGCCGTAGATCGCATAGCCCTGGCGGCGGTTGCCGACCACGCGCCCGTACATGAAGACCAGCGCGGCCGGGATGATCAAAACGGTGAGCATCTCGACGAAGTTGCTGAACCCGGTCGGGTTTTCGAACGGGTGGGCCGAGTTCGTGTTGAAGAAGCCGCCGCCGTTCGTACCGAGCAGCTTGATCGCCTCCTGCGACGCGACAGGACCCTGGGCGATCTGCTGCGAGCCTCCCGTCAGCGTGTGCGCCACCAGGTAGTGAGAGAAGTTGTCGATCGAGCCCTGCCACACGAGGACGATCGCGACCACGAACGAGATCGGTACGAGCACCCACAAAACGGTGCGGACGATGTCGAACCAGAAGTTGCCCAGGGACTTGCCGCTGCGGCCGACGATCCCCCGGATCAACGCTACTGCGACGACTATGCCCACCCCGGCAGAGAGAAAGTTCTGGACCGTCAGCCCCACCATCTGGCTGAAGTAGCTCAGCGTCGTCTCGCCGCCGTAGTACTGCCAGTTGGTGTTGGTGATGAACGACGTCGCCGTGTTGAACGACACGTTCCAAGTCCCCGAGTGGAAGTGCTGCGGGTTGAGCCCGGTGAAGTCCCACAGTGTCTGCGTGCGCAGGATCAGGTACAGCAGCAGGAAGCCCGCGACCGAAAAGATGATCACGCTCTTCGCGTAGGCCTTCCAGTCCTGCTCGCGCTGGGGGTCGACCCGCATCACCTTGTAGAGCAGGCGCTCGGGAACTCGGAAGATCGGATCGAGAATCGTCCGCTCCCCTGCGTACACGGCCGCCATGTAGCGGCCAAGCGGAATCGCCAGCGCGGTGAGGATGACCGCGAACAGCACGATCGTCAGCCAGCCCGAGAAGGTCATACCCTCAGAACCTCTCGCCCCTCACGAGGGCGTAGAGCAAGTACACAACGATGATCGCCGAGGCGATCAGCCCGAAAAGATCAGCGCCGCTCATCCGCGCTCGACCTCATACGCGGCCGATCGCAAGGATCAGCAGATACAGCACGGCGAACATCGCCAACCCTAGAAGTACAGCCACAGCATCCATGACGTCAATCCTGGCGCCAGGGTCGTCAAGGCCGCGTACAGATCAGCGGCCTCGGCGTGCAGATCTTGTGAAGATCCCGGGCTAGGCCGAGAAGCGGTAGCCGACTCCGGGGTCGGTCTTGATGTAGCGAGGCCCGTCCTCGGGTTCGATCTTGCGGCGAAGATTGGCCACGTGGGCGCGCAACACCTGCGTGTCCTCGGTGTATCCGGCCCCCCATACCGTCTGTAAGAGCTCGCGACTAGTGATGAGGCGCCCACGGTTGCGGGCCAGCACGCGCAGCAGATCAAACTCGGTCGGCGTCAGGTGGACATCCGCGCCATCGCGGCGGACCATGCGCGCGGCGAGGTCGAGCTCGAGCCCGTCGGCGCGGATCACCACGTCTCCGGGCGGATCACTTGACCGGCGGAGCACCGCCTGTAGCCGCGCGATCAGCTCGCGCGGGCCGAACGGCTTGGTCACGTAGTCGTCGGCGCCGGCCGCGAGCGCCCGGACCTTTGCGTCCTCCTCTCCCACCGCGGAGAGCACGATGATCGGCATCTCGCTCCACTCGCGGAGGCGGCGACACACCTCGACGCCGTCGAGATCGGGCAGCACGAGGTCGACGATCGCCGCGTCCGGTCGCTGAACGGCCGCCACGTCGAGGGCCTCCTCCCCACTGTCCGCCGGGAGGGCCTCAAATCCAGCGTCGCGCAGGATGACCCGCAGCGCGCGCAGGATCTGTGTCTCGTCGTCTACGACGAGGACTCGCGCGCGACCGATCGCACCTGCCCCATCTGCCGGGACCGCAGGGCTCACGCGACCGTCGCCTCTTGGAGCTGCGAGATCGGGAGCTCAACGACGAAGCTAGACCCCTGACCCGGAAGCGAGTCCACGGAGATCGTCCCGCCATTTGCCTCGACGAACCCCTTGGCGATCGCTAGCCCCAGACCCGAACCCTTCCATCCGTTGTCGGCTTGCAATCCGCGGTAAAACGGTTCGAAGATCCGCTCCTGTTCAGGGCGCGGGATCCCCGGTCCCTGATCGACGATGCGCACGACAACGTGCCCCCCGGCGCGCCGGGCCACAACTGACACCGGCCGCCCGTTCGAGTATCGCCAGGCGTTCTCAAGCAGGTTCGAGAAAGCCTGCTGTAGTTGGGCCGCATCGGCGCGCACCGGAGGAACATCTTCGCCCACGGCAAGTCGCAATTCGGCGGCGGGGACCGGTAGTGCCTCCCGTGCCGCCAACAGCACCTCCTCTATCGAGATCCATTCGGGCTGCGATTCGGCCCGCCCCGACTGGAGTCGCGAGAGGTCGAGCAGCTTGTCGATCAGCGCCGCCAACCGCCCACCCTGCTCGACGACCGCGGCGCTAAGCTCGCGACGCTCGTCGTCGGTGAGCGAGCGGGCCGCCAGTGCGTGGCCCGCCGTGACAATCGCGGTCACCGGCGTGCGGAGGTCGTGGGAGACCGAGCGCAGCAAGGCCGTCTTCAGGTCGTCGCTGCGCCGCAGTCCTTCCGTCTCCACCGCCTCGGCCTGGATCGCGTCACGGCGCAGCGCGATCGCAACCAGTGCTTCGAGCGCGGGAACCACCTGCCCCCGAAGTCGCTCCACCGTGTCGGCGGGGAGATTGCGCGAGACGAGCAGTGTGGCGATCTGCTGCCCGTCAGCATTGCGCAGGGGCAGGGCCAGGCGGCTCATTCCGTCGACCGCGCCTAGCTCGATCGCAGCCGAGGGGATGTGAAGGGCTTCGCTCATCCCACGAGCGGTCGTGCCCAACGCAGTGCGCGTGTTCGCCCCGCGCAGCAGCTCGCGTGCCAGGCTGGCGGCCAGGTCAGCCTCACCCCGCCGCCGTTCGGCTTCCACCGCCCGGCTGCGGGCCAGTTCGGCGATGGTGCTGACCACCGCGGCCACAAGGATGAAGGCACCCAGCGCGACCCAGTTGCGAGCATCCGTGATCGTGAAGCGGCCAACGGGCGGAATGTGGAAGAAGTTGAATGCCGCCGCGCTGGCCAGAGAGGCGAGAAGGCCAAGTACCAGCCCCCAGTAGGCCGAGATCAGCAGTACCGCTGGGAGGTACACGACGCTGAGCGCCACCGGCGGCGCGACCGCTTTCAGCGGGTAGATCGCGGCGGTCGCCAAGGCCACCGCCAGCGCGGCGCAGATGAGACCGACCCACAGCGGTGGCCGTCCGAGACCAAGCCCGCGGCCACCGAACAACCCGGTCATGTCGCTTAGCGTACGCCCCCGCTAACACGCTCAGCGTGAGCGGCCATTCAGAGACGGTTGCCGCTACTTAGAAACTGTCGGTTCGTGCGGCTGAGGCAGGGCCGCCGGAGGCCACGCGGGCGACCTCCTTCATGTCGTCGAGGGTGGCGAGCGACGCGAAGATCTTGTCCTCGCCGCCGATGCGCAGCCCCCAGCGCGTCACCTCCACGAGCACCGACCCGCAGGCGTGACGCGAGACCACCCCCACCACTGTGGACTGGCTCCACCTGCTCTGCTGCAGGGTGATGACCGAGCGCTCTGTAACCATCACAGTCCGAGCCTTGACCATGAACAACATGGGCCCAACGAGCGGCACGAATACGGGTGAGAGGACCGTCTGGCCGCGGAAAACTCTGAGGACCTCCTCGTCGCCGAGGTGCTCCCTGGCCTTCTCGACAAGCTTGCGCTCGATCCTGATCCGCTTGTCCGACGGAACGCGGACTAACTGCTCGACGGTCGAGTCGTTCAAGACCAAAAGCTTAGTGGCCGATTGCGCGGATAAGCCCACCCCGCAGATCGCCCGCGCGGACTTACTGGCATCGTTCCCGGCGGATGAGGATCTGGTTCGACATGACGGCGTCCGCGCACCCGGTGGTCTTCCGCCCCGTGATCACCCGGCTCCAAGAGGCCGGCCACGAGGTCCAGATAACGGCGCGCGACTACGCTCAGACACTCGGGCTGCTGAAGCTCCACGGGCTCGAGTACGTGGCGATCGGGCAGCACGCGGGTGCCTCGCGCACGCGCAAGGCCATGGCGCTGGTGGGAAGGACGACCAAGCTTCATCGCTGGGCTCGTGGCCGCTTTGACCTTGGGGTGGCCCATGGATCAAACGACCTCGCGCTGGCCGCTGCCTGGGCGGGTATCCCGGCGGTCAACATGTTCGACTACGAGTTTGCAATCCAGCAGCATCACATCGGCTGCAGGCTTGCCCGGCGCGTGATCACCCCTGACGCCATCCCGCCCTCGCGGCTTTGGCGCTTCGGCGTCACGGAGGCGAAGCTGCGCCAGTACCAGGGGCTGAAGGAGGAGTACTACCTCGCCGATTTCAAGCCCGATCCGACGATCCTCGATCAGCTCGGCGTCGATGGCAAGCGCGTCGTGGTGGTGGTTCGCCCCCCGCCCGACGTGTCGCTGTATCACCGAAAGTCAAATCCCCTCTTCCCACGGGTGCTAAGCCACCTCGGCGAGCGCGACGACGTCCAGGCAGTGGTGCTGCCGCGAACGGATGCTCAGCGCCATAACGTCAGAGCGATGAACCTTCCATCCGTAGTGGTGTCAGACCACGCGGTCGACGCGCAGAGCCTGATCGCAGCCTCCGACCTGGTGGTCTCGGCCGGCGGTAGCATGAACCGCGAGGCGGTCGCGCTCGGCGTTCCCGTCTACACGACCTACGGGGGTCGGTTGGGCGGAGTCGATGAGGCATTGATCCGAAGCGGGAGACTGCGACCATTGAGCGACGTGAGGGCGCTGGAACTCGAAAAGCGAACAAAGACGCTCGACTGGCCGCGACGTGACCCCGCTGTGATCGTGGACATGATCCTCTCGAGCGTCGAATGATCGGCTCTGACGCGAAGCGACGCCGAGACGCCCTGCTGATGTCCGCGGCATCGACTGAGCCTCCTCCGCTACTGGAGCAGCACGCCTCCCTGGTGGAGCAGTACGCGGCGATGTCGCATGCCTTTCAGCCGCGTTTCGTGGACCTCGTCCTGCGGGCGCTTGATCTGGCGCTGGGGGCGTGCGCCGCCTTTGTCACGGGCCCGATGGTGATCCTGATAGCGATCGTGCTGAAGCTGAGTTCGCCGCGCGGGCCGGTCCTGTATCGCGGGTGGCGGGTGGGCCGCGGCGGCTATCTGTTTCAGATGCTCAAGTTCCGCACGCTGGCGCCCGACGCCGAGCAGCGGTTGGGTCCGTTTCTGGGGCCCGAGCTCACCCAGCTGACCGAGACCGAGGTCAGCCGCATCGGTCGTGCCCTGCGCGCCTCCAGGCTCGACGAGTTGCCCCAGCTCTACAACGTGCTCCGAGGCGAGATGAGCATCGTGGGGCCCCGGCCCATCCGTCCCCGGTTCTTCGAGGAGCTCTGCGTGGGAATACCTGAGTACTGGCAGCGACTCGTCGTGCGCCCCGGTATCACCGGGCTCGCGCAGCTGCGACTCACACGCGAGATGACCTGGAGCGAGAAGCTCGCGCACGACCTCGAGTACATCGCCGATCGCTCCGTCCGCCTCTACCTTTCGGTGATCGCGACGACCGTGTGGCTCGTGGTGATGCGTCCAGCGAACCGTCGGTCGATGCTCAACCGGCTCCCCTAGTCCGACCTTAGCCTTAGGCGATGTGCGGCATCTGCGGCAGCTACGACTTCGCGCACGGTCGCGAAGCAGACCGGACGCTGCTCGAGCGTATGAACGCATCGCTGATCCACCGGGGACCCGATGCCGACGGGCGCCACATCGATGGCGCCGTGGGGCTCGCCGCGCGCCGCCTGGCGATCATCGACCTCGAGCACGGAGATCAGCCGATGCTGGCCGCCGACGGTGCGGTCTGCGTTGTTCAGAACGGCGAGATCCTCAACCACCTCGAGCTGCGCGCTGCTCTCGAACGCGATGGAGTGCGTTTTCGCACACGCTCCGACACCGAGGTGCTGCTTCATCTCTATCTGCGCGACGGCCCGGAGTTTGTTTCGCAGCTGCGCGGGATGTTCGCGCTGGCGCTGTGGGATCGGCGCGAGCGGCGGCTGGTGCTCGCGCGCGACCGCTACGGAATTAAGCCCCTCTACTACGAGCTCGCGAACGGCCGACTCACTTTTGCCTCCGAGCTCAAGGCGCTGCTGCGACAGCCCTCCTTCTCGCGAGATCTGGATATCGAGGCGCTGCACTCCTTTCTGGCCTTCAACTCGATTCCCGCACCGCTGACGATCTTCCGCGCGGCGCGCAAGCTGCCGGCCGGCCACCTGCTGGTGTGTGGCCCATCCGGCGTGACGCTGCACCGATACGCGCGGCCCGCGCCGGCGGCAGGCTCCGAACTGCGACGCGAGAGCGCCGAGGTCCTTGCAGAGGAACTGCGCGAGCGGCTGAGCGATTCGGTCAAAGCTCATTTGCTCGCCGACGTGCCGGTGGGAGTATTGCTCTCGGGCGGAGTCGACTCGTCGGTGCTCACCGCGTTGGCCTCGCAGGCCTCCCCCCAGCGCGTTTCCACGTTTTCGATCGGCTTCAAGGAGCGGTCGTTCAACGAACTCGACCTTGCCCGGCAGGTGGCGCGGCGCTACGGCACCGATCACCACGAGCTGGTCGTGTCGCCGCAGATCTCCGAGCTGTTGCCGAAGTTGGTCGAGTCCTTCGACGAACCGTTCGCGGATTCGTCCGCGGTGCCGACCTACCTTGTTTGTAAGCTCGCGGCGGAGCACGTCAAGGTGGTCCTCTCGGGCGAGGGCGGCGATGAGCTGTTCGGCGGCTATGAGACTTACGCTGCCAACCAGCTGGCGGAGCGGATCGGCCCGGCCGCAGCGCGATTTCGTCCGTTGATAGAGCTGCTTCCTAGCTCGAGCAGTCGCGTCAGCCTCGATTACCGCGCCAAGCGCTTTGTCCGTGCCGCCGCGCTGCCGCCGCTCGAACGACACCACGGCTTCAAGGAAATCTTCTCTCCCAGCCAGAGAGAGCGGCTGCTTGCCCCCCAGTGGCGTTCGCAGACGGCGGACCCGCTGGAGGCCTGGCGGTTGCGCTTCGCCGAGACTGCAGGCGCCCCGCTTTTGGCCAGGCTGCAGGACGTCGACTTGGGGATCTATCTCGCGGACGACCTGCTGGTCAAGACCGACCGCACCAGCATGGCCCACAGCCTCGAGGCCCGGGTACCTTACCTCGATCCCGCCGTCTCGGATCTCGCCCTTGCCGTGCCCAGCAGCATGAAGGTGCGCGGCCTGTCGAAGAAGCGGCTGCTGCGCCGCGCCTCCCGCCCGCTGATTCCAGCGAGCATCCTGCGCGCCCGCAAGCGCGGTTTCTCGATTCCCGCGGCCGCATGGCTGCGGGGAGAGCTCAAGCCGCTCGCACAAGAGGTCCTCTCCCCCACCCGCATCCGGGCCCAGGGCTATTTCGAGCCGGCCGTCGTCTCCGAGTTGCTCGAAGCCCATTGCACCAGGCGAGAGGACTACAGCAGGCAGCTGTGGGGGCTGATGTCATTCTCGCTGTGGGCCGAGCAGGTGGCTGCGTCACCGGCGGGAGATGCGACGCTTGCGCCGGTCACTGCCGACGGCTTGGAGCATGGCGCCGCCGACTGAGCCGGCAGACGCCTCCGTCGCCCCCCGTTGGCTTCAGTGGACTCGGCGGCTTCAGAGCGTCGCTCAGGCGGGGCTCACCCACGCGCGCGACCCCTATGACCTCGAGCGCTACCGCGACGTCAGACGCGTGGCCGCCGAAATTGCGGCCGCGGGCTCCGAGGGAGATGTCGATGCCATCCTGGCCTTCTTCGCCTCGGAGCGTGGCTACCCGACACCCAAGGTGGACGTCCGCGCTGCGGTGATCGCGGACGAGCGAATCCTGCTCGTGCAGGAACGCGACGATGGTGGTTGGGCATTGCCCGGAGGCTGGGCGGACGTGGGCGAGTCCGCCGGCGAGGCGGCGGTCCGAGAGACGCGCGAGGAGGCGGGAATCGAGGTGCGACCCGAGAAAGTGATCGCCCTATACGAGCGCGAGCGGCGCGGTCATCCTCCGCACCCGGAGTTCAGCTACAAGATCTTCTTCGCTTGCCGGGTTTGGGGCGTCCCCAAGCCGCGCCGCGGCCCGGAGACGCTCGACGCCGCTTTCTTTGCTCCCGACGCGCTGCCCCCGCTGTCGGGGGCCCGGGTGACCCCGCAGGAGATCGCGCTCGCCTTCGCTCACGACCGCGACCCTGCGCTACCCACGGAGTTCGACTGAGTGGTCCTCCTCCGTTCAGTCCTTGACCGCTCCCCGCCGCTCGCGCTGGCGGCGGAGTTCCTGGCGCGCGAGCGAGAGCCGGTGCACCTCGTCGGGTCCATCCGCGAGCCTTAGCGTTCGCAGCTGGGCATACATATACGCGAGCGGGAAGTCGTCGGAGACCCCCGCGCCGCCGTGAATCTGGATCGCGCGGTCGATTATGCGCAGGGCGATCGCAGGCACCGCGAATTTGATCCCCGAGATCTCGATCCTGGCCCGCTGGTTGCCCACCGTATCCATCAGCCAGGCGGTCTTTAGCACGAGCAGTCGCGCCATCTCGAGATCGATGCGCGATTCGGCGATCCAATCGCGGACGTTCGCGTTCTGAGCCACCGGGCGACCGAAGGTCTCGCGCTCATCCGCACGCTCGCACATCAGCTCGAGGGCGCGTTCGGCGGCGCCGATTGCTCGCATGCAGTGGTGGATCCGTCCGGGCCCGAGTCGGGCCTGGGCGATCGCAAAGCCCATCCCATCGCCGGCGATGATGTTGGCGACAGGGACCCGCACGTCGTTGAATTCGAGCTCGCCGTGGCCCTCGGTGTCGTGGTAGCCGAAGACTGGGAGGCTGCGTTTGGTAACCAGCCCGGGCGTGTCGGATGGCACGAGCACCATCGACTGTTGCTGGTAGGTAGGTGCCTCGGGGTTGGTCTTGCCCATCACGATCAGGATGCGCAGATTCGGGTGCATGGCGTTGGTCGTCCACCATTTGCGACCGTTGAGCACGTAGTTGTCCCTGTCGCGCTCGATGCGCAGGGAGATGTTGGTGGCGTCCGAGGAAGCCACGTCGGGCTCGGTCATCGCGAAGGCTGAGCGGATCTCGCCGTCGAGGAGGGGTGCAAGCCAGCGCTCCTTCTGCTCGGGAGTGCCGAACTGGTGCAGCACCTCCATGTTGCCCGTGTCTGGGGCCGAGCAGTTGCAGGCCTCCGCAGCGATTCTGGTCCGGCCCATGATCTCGGCCAGGGGCGCGTATTCGCAGTTCGACAGACCCGCGCCCTCGGTGGCTTCGGGCAGGAACAGGTTCCACAGCCCCCGCCTTCGAGCCTCCTCCTTGAGCTCCTCGACCACGGGGGCGTGGAAGTGTGGCCGGCCGGCAGCGCGCGCCTCCCCTACCTGCTTGCGCCAGATTTCCTCCGCCGGGTAGACGCGCTCGTCCATGAACGCGAGCAGCCTCTGCTGGAAGCCCAGAACCCGGTCTGAGAACGCGAAGTCCACGGCCCGGGGACTCTATCCGGCCATCCCCTTTTGTACGGGCCCCGCAGCCGGCGCACATGTGCGCCGGCTGTCTTAAATCATCATCCGTACCCGGATGACTACTAAGACGAGGAAGATCCCTTGGACTTGATCACCTTGCCCGACGGCGAGATCACGTACCACAGGCCGCCAGAGCTGTTTATAGCTTCGCCATGCGCCACGCCGGGGGCGGTGTCGGCGACGTAGGTGTAAAGCGGCCAGCCGTTGTAGGTGGCGACGCTCGCACCACTGGGGTTGGGATCTGACCCGAGCAGCGATGACTTGACCTGGCCCGAGCCGCTGGCTTTGGTCCCAGACGAGAGCTTGGCTGGTGGCCAGATGCTCGCGCACGCGCTCACGCAGGTGACCTTCTTCGCCTTATCGGGCGCAAAGACGTAAAGCGTGTGACCCGAGCTGTTGACAAGCACGGCGCCGTAGGGCTTGATCGTCTTCGTGGTGATCGTCACCCCCCCGCTCGACGACGAACTCGATGTGCTGCCTGTAGAGGTGGGACTTTTGGCGTGAGTGGTGGTCGTCTTGCTACTCGAACCGCAGGCGGCAGCCAGCAGGGCCGCGATCGGTACGAGCGCCATCAGCATTGACTTGCGCACGAGAGCTCCTTCCGGGTTGCCCGACGAAAACCTTACTCCGCCCGCGGTGAACGCTTCCTTCGACTGGGGTAAAGAGTGGATGAAGCCCTCCCGGTGCTGCCAGGCATCGGGAGGTATCGTGCCAGCGCGCGCGGACTAGCGCCCCACCAGGTGGTAGATGAGGACCCTGCCCGACTTGGCGTTGTCCGCGCTGCTGCCACCTACCGGGAGGATCACGCGTCCCCCGACGACAATCGGGCTCGACCAGTGGCCGGACGCGGCTGGAAGTGAAGCGAGCCGCCTGCCGCTTGTCGGGTTCATTACCCGCAGCCTCCCCGCGATCTGGTCATAGACGAACAGAAGCCCGCCCGCAATCACCGGGCTCGTTCCGACGGTGTGCTGCTCCCAGACCCGGCGCAGGCGGCGATGCGACAGCAGGTAGCCTGCGGTGGCGCTGCTATCGGCGACGACGACGTACGTCTTTCGCGAGCGCGCGAACGACAAGGGAGCCGAGAACAGCGCGCCCGATCCCGGGGTGGTGAGCGTCTGCAGTTGTCCCCCGGTCTTGGGACCGGCTTTACCGCTTGTGCCGTTCAGCCTGCGCAAGTCAAGCAGTTCAAGCTTGCCCGACTTTCCTCCCTGCACCGCGAGTGAGGTGCCCGGTAGCAGCGCAGGCGCTGTGCTGCCGAGATCGAGATCGTTCCGGTTCAGCGCGACCTGGTCTTTGGGCGTCCAGTTGTGCAGCAGTCCAGTCGCATCTGGGGTCAGCTCGAGCACGCTGTCGCCCCAGTTCGTATGTCCGTTGAACGGCCCGTTGCCGGTCGCGACCAGCAGACGACCGCTACCCGGCTCGACCACCGCCCCCGATCGTGCCCAGATCGCCGAGTCACTCGCCGGGCAAGAGCTGGGCGGATTAAGGAGGTGATGCCGGTCCGAACACAGCGAGTTCCATACACGCGTCACCTGGCCAGTCGCGCGGCTGATCACTGCCACATGGCCCTGGTAGGTCGGCTGATCGCCGAAGTAGCCGCCAGTGGTGACGATCACGTAACGACCGTGGAGGTTGAGCGCACTCCCGATCTTCTCGCGCGAGGGGTTGTAGGTCACCCGGACCGCCCATATCTGGTGGCCATCGGCCACCGCGAGCTTGTGGATGATTCCGTCGGGGCTGGCCGCATACAGGTAGCGGCCACCGGGACCCGCGACGGGCGAGGCCGTCGTTATCTGGGCCGAGCCCTGGTAGTGGCGAATGTCCTTCGGGACGTACTCCCACAGACGCTTGCCCGTTGCCGGGTCGAAGGCGATGGTGCGCCCGTACGTCGTCGTCACGACATCCACATCCCGGGTCATCCCTCCAACCTTTACGCCGTGCAGCTGGATCGCGGTCGAGTCCGCGACGCCGGGTAAGGACACCGTGCGCGCGCGCAAGCTACCCACGTTGGACGCTGTGATCCCGGTCGCGCTTGGTCCGATCCCTCCGCGGTCGGAGTCGTAGTCGAACGTGCGCCAGTCGCCGTCGGGTACGGACGTCGGCCCGGACCGCGCCCCCTGACGATCATGGCTTGAGGTGCGGCTAGTTCCGGAGCGATGCGCCGCCTGGTAGCCGCACGCGACGAGGAGCAAGCTGCTCACGAGCATCCCCGCGCAAGCCCCGCGGGTACGGCCGGGACGCATCAAGGGAGACCGGGAAGTGGCGGCAGTCGCCTGGTTACTTTCTTGACGATCTTCTTGACTGGCTTCGTCACCGACGGGGGCAGCGGGCTCGTCACCTTCTTGGCTACGTGCGTCACGGTCTTGGTAACTCCCGAAACCGGTGAGCTCGGTGTCGTTCCCGGAACTGGTGAGCTCGTCGTGCTGGGCGTACTCGGCGAGCTACCACCGCCGCCCGACGGGCTACCGGGCGTCGATCCACCCGGAGTCGGCTGACTGGCGGCGGCACCGCCGCCGCTCGAGTGGACGCCCGGACCCGCGCCGGCTGCGCCGGCGTGCGAGGCCCCAGGTTTCGCGCTGACAACCTTGGTCTCCGCGCCGACCGCGTGCGACCCCGAGCTGCGAGCCAAAAGTGCCGCCCGATGACCCCTGACCACCGGCGGCACCGCCCTGGACGACGCTTGGGAAACGGCCACCTCCCGAGGGACGCCCGGACCGGCGAGCGCCTGGCCCAGGGCACCAAAGCCGGCAAACCCACCGGCGATGCCAAGCAGCGCCAGCGACACTACGATCGCTGCAGGCACCACCAGGGCCACTCCTGACGCTCCCGACAGCTCCCGCAGCCATGCCCGGGCGAGCGACATAGGGACATGCTAACTCCGGCTGCGTGGCTCGTGCGCCGATTGGTGAATCGCGGCGGGGGCGGCGGTACGCTCGCGCGCAGTGCGAAACCTCCCCATCGCTCGCTCGCTGCGCTTTGCGCTCATCGCCCTGACCGTGACACTCGCGGTGGTCGCCGCGCTGGGCATCTCAAGCTTTTACGGGACGCGTCAAAGCTACGAGAACACGCTGCGGGCCAGCGCCTCGCTGTCCACCGCCGCGGCCAACCTCGACGCCGCAGGAGTCGCCGAGGAGGAGGTACTGCGCGACGCCCGCGGGCCCGCCGCGGCCAGCGAGCGGCTCAAGGCGCAAAACGAGTATCAGGCGGCCGCCGCAGCGGCGCGCCGGCTGGCGGCGGGCGATTTCGAGAGCGCGCGACTGGTGGGGGCCGAGATAGCGGCCCAAACGCGAGCGCGCGACCTCGCCGCACGGGGACGCTTCACGGTTGCCGACGCGCCGGGCGGGCCACTCGCCCAGGCACGGGCGCTCGCGGGCAGGGTCCAAGTCCGGCAGCGCGACCGTCAGACGACGGCCCGGAGCAAGGCACGCTCGGACTTGCGGCGCGCGCTGGTGCTGGTGATCGCCGCAGGCGGTCTGGCGCTGCTCGCGGCTTTGCTCTCGATCGCAGCGATTGTGGGAGGGATGCGCCGGCCGCTCGGCGACCTCGTGGCCGCGACCGGTGACCTGGCAGCCGGTCGGCTCGAGCGGAGAGTACGGCCGGCGGGCCCACGCGAGTTGACCGAGCTCGGCTCGGCCTTCAACACGATGGCGGAAAAGCTAGCCGCCGCGCATCGGCGGCTGGAGCAGGAGCGTGAGCGACTGGCCGTGATGGTCGAGAGTCTTGGAGACGGCCTGATAGTCACCGAAGCCGACCGGGCGACGATCAGTGCGGTCAACCCGCGTGCGCGGGAGCTCGTCCCGGAGCTGGCGCCGGGGGGCCGGATTGACGCTGCGGAAACTCCAGTGCCCGACGTCCAACAGGCCCTCAAGGGTGAAGCAATCGTCAAGCATCGCGAGCGGACGCTTGCGATCACGGCGGCCGCGCTTACGCCCGACCAGGACGGGTCGAGCTCAGGGGGAATGGTGTGGACGATCCGCGATACCACGGAGCGGGCCCGGCTCGAGCGTGCCAAGAGCGAATTTGTCGCCACGGCATCACACGAGCTGCGGAGCCCGCTGACGTCGATCAAAGGGTTCGTCGAATTGCTCGAGCGCTCGCCGGGCTCGATGTCGACGCGCCAGCGGGAGTTCGTTGAGATCATCATGCGCTCCACCGATCGGCTGGTGGACTTGGTCAACGACCTGCTCGACGTGGCGCGCATCGAGGCTAACCGCTTCGAGGTAACCCGGCGCCCCATTGACGTGGCCGAGCCAGTGCGCGAGGTGCTCGAGTTGATCGCGCCACGAATCGCCGACAAGCGCCAGCAGCTGGCCACCTACATCGCGCCGGACCTGCCACTCGCTTACGCCGATCCGGGCCGCGTGCGCCAGATCGTGGGCAACCTCGTGACCAACGCGCACATATACACGCCAGCCGAAGGGAAGATCGAGGTCTCGCTTTCAAATGAGGCCGAGCGCATCCAGATCATCGTCTCGGACACGGGCATCGGGATGACGCCCGAACAGGTGGCACACGTCTTCGACCGCTTCTACCGGGGAAGCAGTCTGCCCAGCCCAGGCACCGGGCTAGGCCTCTCAATCGTCAAGTCGCTAGTCGAGATGCACAAGGGCGACGTCGACGTGAAATCAGAGGCCGGTCGCGGAACGACCTTCCGCGTGCGCCTGCCGACGGCGCCCGCGGAGGTCGAGCCCGCGCCAATCCGCGGTCGGCGAGTGCTGATAGTCGACGACGAGCGAGACATCGCCGAATTGATCGCGGGCCAGCTGCAACCGCTGCGCGTGGACCCGACGATCGTGACCGATCCACGCGAAGTACTCGACAAATTGCGAACGGGTGCCTTTGACGCGGTCACGCTGGATGTCCGGATGCCACATTTGGATGGACTGGACGTTCTGCGCGAGATCCGCAGCGACCCGAAGCTGCGCCCTACGCCGGTCGTGTTCGTGTCGGTGTTCTCAAGTCGGAGCGAGCTGACGGGCGAATGGGTCGTCTCCAAGCCCATCGATGCCGACGAGTTGCGCCGGGTCGTAGGCGCCGCGGTCCGCGCGGGCCGCTCTCGCCTGCTCGTGGTAGCACGCGAACAGCTACGGGATGCCTTGGAACCGGCGCTCTCTGAGCTCGGGATCGAACTCGCCTGGGAGACCGACGCAGATGCGGTCGCTAAGCGATGCGCCGAGAGTCGATTCGAGCTGGCAATCGTCGATGTCGGCGTAGCGGACCCGCAGAAGGCGCTCGAAGCGCTCGACCTACGCGGCCGTCGCCTTCGGCGAGCCGTGATTCTTTGCACCGACGACGGGGCACCCGCTCCGCCTGCGATCTCTCGGCTGGGGATGGATGTCGTGCCGGTCCAGCGGGCGGCATCCGCGCTGACCGCCGTGTTGGAGCGCCAGGATGGCTAGTCTGAGTCCACAATGCGGGTGGCGGGTGAGGAGACGGCACTCAAAGAAGAGGTTGCACGGCTCACCAGGGAGCTCGAAAGTCTCCAGAAGAAACTTCACCGGGCGCGTGCTGAGCTGGGCCAGCACGAGCTCGCCTC
>DASYAP010000244.1:0-3787 GCA_036501265.1 Solirubrobacteraceae bacterium
GTCCGTGTAGTTCTCGGTCGTTGTGTAGAAGCGGACGCGATCGATGAAGCGCGACAGATGACCCTCCCGGTCGGGCGCGGGGGCGGCAACCAGCACCTGTACGCGCTTGCCGCCCTCGCGGGCACGCAGGTACTCGGCCTCGGTCGCCGAGAAGCCGTCGGGTGGGTTCAGCCGCCCGTACTGCTCGTTCAAGATTCCGAGGTAGACGGTGGAGGAGTCAACCTCAGCTAGGTAGGCCTCCTCGGCGTCGGCGTCGCGGCCGAACTCCTCGAACCAGATTGCGCGCGCGCCTTCCGCCTCGACGGCCGCGGCGACGGCGCGGCGCTCGGCAGCGGTGTCGCCCATGGCGCTGGACAGGAAGATACGCTGAGCAGCGAGCCAGTCACGCAGGCGCTCCGGATCTGGGCGGCGTGCACCAGCGGTCGTGTCGATGATCACGGCAATACGGTACGCGGGCGGCGCTGTCCGTAGTCCCCCATGTGCCACTGACGCCGATCGAGCACCTTCACAAACAGCGAGACAAGCCTGATGCTCTCTCATGCAGCCGAGCGCGGGCCTGCCGTCGGCGAAAGCCGGTCACGGACCTGTCCTCGGCAGCGCCAACCACTTCTTAAGCTCACGCTCGAAGCGAATTACGGAACTCCTGACGTTTCCGTGGGTTCATTCGCGGCCGGGGAGGGGTGGGCGTAGGCCGCCGAGGGTGAGCATGGCGAGCGCGATGAGCGCGTTGGCGGAGTGGAAGCCGTAGGCGCGTCTGGTGATCAGGCGGAGGGTGGTGTTGAGCGCTTCGACGCGGGCGTTGGAGAGCCGGTGGGTCAGCGTCGCGACGATCCCGGCTCGGTTGGTCGTGATCGTCTTCGCGAGTTTGACGAAGCTCGCGATCCGGCAGCGGCGCGCCCAGGAGATCCAGCTGTCGAGGAGCGTGATCGCGGCGGCGGTGTCGGTCTCGTGGAAGACGAGCCGCAACTGCTCCTTGAGCAAGTAGCCGCGGTAGAGCCGCTGGTTGATCTTCGCGATCTGGGAGAGCTTGGCCTGCTGCCGCTCGGTCAGCCGCTCCGGTCGTTTCCAGAGCGCCCAGCGGGCGCCTTTCAGCCAGCGGGCGCCGGCGGTGTCGCCGCCTTGGCGGGCCTGGTTCCAGACCTCGCGTCGGACCTCGTCGAGCGCGTCGCTGGCCAACGCGACGACGTGGAACGGGTCGAGGCAGAGCGTCGCCTGCGGGCAGCGCTCCTTGACGACACGTGTGATCCACTCGCCGAGGTCGCTCGAGACGAGCTCGACCGCTGCGCTGCGTTCCTGACCGAGCTGTTCGAAGAACGCGGCGACCGTCCGCTTGTCGCGGCCGTCGGCCGCCCAGACCAGCCGGCCCGTGTCGTGGTCGACGACGACGGTGATGTAGCGCTGCCCCTTGCGGTAGGAGAGCTCGTCGATCCCGATCCGACGCAGCCCCTCAAGTCGATCGCCTCGCTTCGCCTGCTCCTCAGCGACGACCCGCTCGATGATCCGCCCGACCGTGTACCAAGAGACCCGCATCAACTCGCACACTGCGCTCTTGGCGCACTGCGTCGCCAACCACGCGACCTGCTGCTCGAACTCACCCGTGAATCGCGACCCGTGCCGCGCCCACGGCACCCAGGCGACAACGACACCGTGGCGGCGGCAGCAGACGCGCGGCGCCTCCGCCTCCACGAACGCCCGCATCGTGCCGAGATCGAGCGCACGCCACCGCCGCACCCCCTCCCCGCGGTCATAGCCGGGAGCCCGCCGACCGCACACCCCACACCGCGACCGCTCCCGCGCCCGTGGACGCACACCCACCACGACCGCACCGTCCTCATCGAACCTGACGCCCTCGACGACCGCCCGACCCAGCCCGAGCAGCCGAGCGAATACTCTCCCATCGCGCACGCCGTCACCTGCCTTCCTAGAGAGCCGACCTTTGACAGCCGGAACCCTAGAAAGCAGAACGGCGTGCGCCTACTTACCCACCCACGGAAACGTTAGGACCGCCGTAAATGGCGACTAGTTGAGCTGCCCGCGGTGGGGCGGTCGCGGGTGGATGAAAATGTGATGATGCGGGGGTCGCCCGTGACGTCGATCTGTTCTTGGCGCGTGTGAGCCCGAGGCTAGTTTGGCGTGTGGGTCTCGCCGGAGTTCCGGATTGTTGCCATTGAGCACGCTGTCAGACTCGTCAGTTCTCCGAGGCCCCTGGGCGACGACCTTGTCGTGTCGATTCCCGGGAGGTGAGTTGTGGAGATGATTGTGGAGCGCCCGGCGGCGCTGGATGTGCATAAGGCGCAGGTGACCGCGTGCGTACGGGTTCCAGCGGCGGCTGGTGGGCGTGAGCAGTATCTGGCGGAGTTCGCGACGACGGTGCGGGGTCTGCTCGCGCTCCGCGACTGGCTTGCTGCGCATCGCGTGGAGCAGGTGACGATGGAGGCGACGGGTGTGTACTGGAAGCCGGTTTGGGCGATCCTCGAGGACGAGTTCGCGCTGCTGCTTGTGAACGCACGGCATGTGAAGCAGGTGCCGGGCCGTAAGACCGATGTCACCGACGCGGCCTGGTTGTGCAAGCTGGCCGAGGCGGGACTGTTGCGGGCGAGCTTTGTGCCGCCCAAGCCGATCCGGGCGCTGCGGAACCTGACCCGCTATCGCAAGACGCAGATCCAGGAGCGTGCTCGGGAGGCCAACCGGTTGCACAAGGCGCTTGAGGACACCGGGATCAAGCTCGATTGTGTCGCGACCGACATCCTCGGGAAGTCGGGGCGGGCGATGCTGGCCGCGTTGATCGAGGGCACCACCGACCCCGAGTTGCTCGCCGAGCTTGCCCTCGGTCGGCTACGCGTGAAGCTTCCCGCGCTCAAAGAGGCGCTCGAGGGCCGCTTCGATCGCCTGCATGGCGTCTGGATCGGCGCGATCCTCGCCCACGTCGACTTCCTCGACGCACAGATCGACGGGCTCTCGGACGCGATCGAGGAGCAGATCGCCCCTTTCGCGCCGGCGGTTGAGCTGCTCTGCTCGATCCCGGGGGTCAAACGGCGAAGCGCGGAAACGATCATCGCCGAGATCGGCACCGACATGAGCGTCTTCCCGACTGCGAAACACCTCGCAAGCTGGGCAGGGCAATGCCCCGGCAACGACCAGTCAGCCGGCCGTCGCCGCTCGGGGATGACCCGGAACGGATCGAAATGGCTCGACTGGACGCTCGAAGAAGCAGCACTCGCTGCCGTTCGCAGCAAAGACGCGTACCTCGCTGCTCAGTACAACCGGCTCCGGCCCCGCCGCGGCCATAAGAAAGCGCTTGGCGCCGTCAAACACTCGATCCTCTGCGCCTGCTGGCACATGCTGTCAACCGGCGAGTTCTACCGCGACCTCGGCGGCGACTACTTCCAACGCCGCGACCCCGAACGCACCACCAAGAAGCTGATCGCCCAACTCGAAGCACTCGGACACCACGTCACCCTCCAGGCGGTCGCAGCCTGAACCGTCTAAACCCTTATTTTCCTGTCAGGCCGCCTCGGTCATGGCCGTTACGGACACGTCTGGGGCCTGTCCCTGGACAGTGGCCGTTTCGGACACGTCTGGGCCTGTCCCTGGACAATGGCCCCTTCCGACACGGCCGGGGACACTCCGATCAGTGCGGCGGTTTGAGCCAGCCCGGGGCTGGAGGACGGCAACGCGGCGACGGCGCGACCCCGGCGCCGTGTTCGGGATGCCGGTCACACGCGTGCGGCCTCGCGCCGGCGAGAGCTCGCCCGGCCGAAGATACGAGCGGTCTGGGCGCCCCGGT
>DASYAP010000245.1:0-14208 GCA_036501265.1 Solirubrobacteraceae bacterium
CGCACCCGAATGTACGGCGGCCTCCAGCGCCGCGGCGGCAACAACCTTTCCCGTGGTCGTCTCCCGCAGGGTCGGCTTCGGCGGCTCGTCGCTGTCGAGCTTTGCCCATAGAGCCCGGAACGCACGCTCCCCGAGCTTTGCGCCCACGATGCCGGCGATCACGGCAAACGGCTTGTAAACGACCTTCATTTCAGGTGCAGGGTACCCGGAGACGCCGCGGGTAAGCCGGGTCGCGTCCCGAGGATCGACCGCCAGCAGCGCAGCGCATCAATCCACGCTGGTGATTCAACGCGCCGCGCGGCAGTAAATAATTTGTTGCTCGACGATGGCAGACGAAGAGCGCGATAAGGACGAGGCCGCGGGCGAGGAACTGCTCCGGCGCGCGCTGCTCGACGACGCCTCGGCTGTCGCCGTCTCGTTGCGCGTCGAGGGCCTGCCGGTCACCGACGCCGTCACCGTGATCTTCCACGGCCGGCGCGATCTCGGGACGTTGCAGACGTACGTGACCTACGGCAGCAAGGGCGCGGGCGCGACCGTGGCGGCGAGCGAGCTACTGCGGGTTCCCTGCGACCTCGATCTGGCGGCGGCCGAAGACCGGGAGGAGGCCGAGCGACTCTACGCAGAGCAAGCGATGGCGTTACGAGACGCACTCGTCGGCGCCGACACCGTGCTGGATGTGTGGCGCGACCCTCTGGACGCGGTCTCCGAGGGTCAACTCACCATCGATCACTCGATCCGCCTACCGATCGGTCTCCCCGCGGCACGGCTTCTCCCGACCGCGCTGGTCGCCCCCGACCGCAGGCTGGTAGTCACTCCGGTGTGCAGCGCGCGGACCCTCGCGGAGGGCCGGCCGCCCATGGGAATCGCCTGCGCCCAGCCCGACCTGACGCGTGTCTATGCATTGACGGACGACCCCGAGCGCTGCGTGCAGGACTTCCTCGAGCTGGCGGCTGACCACGCCCGGGCGCTCGCTGAACGGCTCGCCCACCAGGAGGCCTCGGTGGAGCGATTCCTCGAGCTGAGCGGCGACTCGTGAGCCATCCCTCAAATCCTCGCCGCCAATGATTCTCGGCATGGCTCACTAGCCTTCCCAGGGTGCTCGCCCGAGCGCGTTCGCGCCGCCGGCTCTACCTCGTCGGGATCCTCCTAGCGCTGCTGCTGTTTTTGGTCATCAGCGCCGTGCTCGCGCGGGTCTTGAGCATCGACGGAACGGAGCGGACCGCGATCGCGCTGCTTGTCACCGACGAGGCCGCAGGCAACCGATCCGCGATGATCGCGCGGATCAAGGGCTGCGAGACGAACGCCGCGTGCCGCGCGAGGGTCGCGACCGACGCCGTAAGACTGCGCCGGTCGGGAGTCGTCTCGATTCTCCAGCTGAGCCCCTCCGCGGGCTTCTCGCTAACCAGCACGCTCGGCACGGCCCGGGTCGCCTGGAGGGCGGGGTCGACGCTGCCGGTGGTCCAATGCGTCCGCGTAAGGCGGTCCGGCGATGCGCTCACTGGATTCAGCGTGCAATTGCTCAAGCTGAGCAGGCGGATCGCAAGCGACTCGGACTGCCCCAAGCGGTATTAGGCGCACCCGCAGACAAAGGCGCCGCCCGCCGACGGTGAGAGTGAGACTCAGCCGGGGACTGGCACGCGGTGCGGAGTCCGCTCCGGTTCGCGCGCCGGGCGGCGCTCGCGCCCAGGCAAACGGTCGGGAAGCTTGCGGTGATCGCGCAGTCGCACGAGGGCCTGCTCGGCATCGGGCAGCGGTATGCCGCCCCACGGGCGGTTTGACGGCTCCGGCGGCCGACGGGGCTCGTTGCCCCATCCGTCGTCTTGACCCGACTCCCCGGGGCGCTTCTGGTGCCCCGAATCGTGGCGGAAGGCCAAGTAGATGAGCACACCAACGCCGATCAACCCCAGAAGGTGCATCACGGCGATCATCAGCATCAGCTGATATTCGCCTGACATTAGAGAAAGAGTAGCGCCGTCTGAGAGGCAGGTAAACACATTTGGGCGCTACCATCGACGGCCGCAATGGCCAACGAAGAAAACAGCGGCCTGACGGTCGCCCGGCGTGAGCCGGGGGGCTCCCGCGAGGCCCGCAGGCTGCGCCGTACCGGGAGTATCCCGGGCGTCGTATACGGCGTCGGCGCCGAGCCGGTTCCGTTCCAGGTGGACGTTCGCGAGCTTCGCCTCGCTCTCGCCCACAGCGGCGCCGTGCTCGACCTTTCGGTCGACGGACAGCCACCCGCTCCGGTCCTGGTCAAGGAGCTCACTCGCCATCCCGTGAGCGGTGATGCCCTCCACGTCGACCTGCTGCGGGTCCGGCTCGACAAGCCGATCCAGGCGACCGTGGCGCTCGAGCTGACCGGCACCGACGATGCTCCCGGCGTCAAGGAGGGCGGCGTGCTCGAGCACGTCACGCGTGAGCTGACCGTGGAGGCGCTGCCCAACGACATCCCCGACGCGATCGAGCACGACGTGTCCGAGATGGTGATCGGCGACACCGTCACGCTCGAGGCGGTCAGTGCGCCGGCCAAGGTCACGATCATGGGCGACCTCGAGACCGTCGTCGCCACGCTGACGCCCCCGCGGCTGCAGGTCGAGGAGGAGCCCGAGATCGAGGAAGAGACCGAGGTTGTCGGCGAGGGCGAGGAGCCCGCCGAGGGCGAAGAGGCGCCCGACGCCGAGGGCGGCAGCGAGCAGCAGGGCGAGGGCGAGTAGCCGCACAAGATGCTGGGACGGCGCGGCGGGGCACCCGTCGACTGGCTGGTCGTCGGGCTCGGCAACCCGGGCGCCCAGTACGAGCGCACCCGACACAACATCGGGGCGCGGATCGCCGAAGAGCTGAGCACGCGCTGGGAGCTTCCAAGGCCGAAGTCGAAGTACAACGGGCTTCTGCGCGAGGGCCGGACTGGGCCCGGAGGCGCGAAAGTGGCGGTGCTGGTGCCGCAGACGTTCATGAACGAGTCGGGTCGCTCCGTCGGCCCTGCGCGCGGGGCATTCAGGGTGCCCGTGGAGCGGGTGCTGGTACTGCACGACGAGATCGATCTGCCCTTCGGCGAGATCAGGACCCGCCTGGGTGGCGGGCTGGCCGGCCACAACGGACTCAAATCGGTCAGGGACGCGCTCGGCTCCCCCGACTTCATGCGCGTCCGCGTGGGCGTGGGGCGCCCCCCCACGACCGATCCGGACGAGGTTGCTGCCTACGTGCTGAGCCGCTTCCGCGAGGCGCCGGACGAGGTCCAGGCGCTGGTGGAGCGGGGCGCCGACGAGGCGCAGCGCGTTATCGCGTCTAATTGATTTTCCGGCTGGCACATGTGCCAGCCGGCCGGCCGGAACATGTTCCGGCCGGGGCGCGGGCGCATGCGCCCGCGCCACCTATATTCGGTTGTGGATGCTGCGAACTCTTCTTCAGAGCGCCGATCAGGACCCGAAGTTCGCCCAGCTCGCCGACGAGGGCGGTCGCGCCTTCGTCTCCCAGTCGCTGAGGCCCTACCTGCTCGCCGCGCTGCTCGACCGCAATCAGAGCGCGCCTGCGATCGTTGTGGCGGGCGACGACCGCGCCGCCCGCGATCTCGCCGCCTCACTCAAGGCGTGGCTTGCGCCGCGCCAGGTCCGCTATTACCCGAGTCGCGGCGTCACCTACGAGTCGCACCTGACGCCCCCGCCTCACCTGGTCGGGCTGCGGATCGCGGCGCTTGACTCGATGCTCGAAGACCCCTGCGCTGTCGTCGTTATCAGCGCGGTGGCGCTCTCCGAGAAGGTTCCCGACCCCTCGTTGCGCCCGCACGGCTTCACCCTGCGCAAAGGCGAGCTCCTCGACCTGGAGGAGACCGCCCGCGACCTCGTGTCCGCAGGGTACGAGCGCGTCGAGCAGGTCGAGGACCGCGGCCAGTTCGCGATCCGCGGTGGGCTGCTCGACCTCTTTCCCGCGACCGAGGAGCGGGCGGTACGGATCGACCTCTTCGGCGACGAGATCGAGTCGCTTCGGTGGTTTTCCACGTTCACCCAGCGGTCGCTCCAGGACGCCGAGGAGGTCGAGGTTGCGCCCGCGGCCGAGCTCTCAGAGGAGCACCGCGAGCTGGCCGAGATCGCCGCGCTCATGGAGGACGGCGAACAGCGTCCCGACATCGCAGAGATCCTGCCAACGGGTCGGTTCCAGCCCCTGCTCGAGCTGATCCCCGACGAGGCCAAGGTCGCACTCGCGGGCGAGGAGGACATCGCTCCGGCGCTCGGCGACCACTGGCAGGACGTCACAGCCGCCTTCCACGACTCCGACGCCCACCAGCTCTACGTCGATCCCGAGGCGATCGAACGGACCCTGAGCGAGCGGGCGCGTATCCGGGTGGCGAGCATCGACCAGGACCAGCCTTACGCGTTCAGAGCGCAGGCCGCCGACTTCCAGGCGCGCTCGTTGCGCGACGCCGAGCCCGAGCTCGAGAAGCTGGTGCGCTCGGGGTATCGCACGGTCGTCGCGTTCGGCCGCCGCGGCGACGGGGAGCGCGCCGCGTACAACATGGGCCGGCTCAAGGTCGCGTGGCTCGACGGGCGACCCACGGAGCTGGACGGGCGCGTCACGTTTACGCACGCGCGGCTCGAGCAGGGATTCGTCGCGCCACAGTTCCACCTCGCGGTCATCCCCGAGCATCGGCTTCTCCGCCGCCGCCGAGAACCGGAGCGCCGGGCCGCCCGAGGTCGGCGCGGGGTTCTGCGCAGCTTCACCGACCTGCGCACCGGCGACATCGTGGTCCACGAAGACCACGGCATCGCCCGGTTCGCGGGGTTTGACACCAAGACGGTGGCCGGGGTCACCCGTGACTACCTGTATCTCGAGTACGCGGGCTCGGACCGGGTCTTCGTGCCCGTGGATCAGCTGGCCAAGATCAGCCGCTACGTCGGCGCGGGCGGTGCGCACCCGCCGCTCTCCAAGCTGGGTGGCCACCGATGGGACCAGATCAAGGCCCGAGCGCGCCGTGCGGCGCAGGAGCTCGCGGGCGAGCTGCTCAACCTCTACGCGGAACGACGCAGGCGCGAGGGTCACGCTTTTCCGCTCGATTCGGAGTGGCAACGCCAGTTCGAGGACGCCTTCCCATACGTGGAGACATCGGACCAGCGCGACGCGATCGAGTTCGTCAAGACCGACATGGAGGCGGCGCGCCCCATGGACCGCCTCATCTGCGGCGATGTGGGCTACGGCAAGACCGAGGTCGCGCTACGCGCCGCGTTCAAGGCGGTCCAGGACGGCAAACAGGTCATGGTGCTGGTGCCGACGACGATCCTCGCCCAGCAGCACTTCGGCACCTTCTCCGAGCGCTTCAACGACTATCCGGTCACCGTCGAGCAGGTCTCGCGCTTCCGCCCGCCGGCCGAGCAGCGTGCCTCCATCGCACGCTTCGCGGAGGGGAAGGTGGACGTCCTGATCGGCACGCATCGCCTCCTCTCGCGAGACGTGCGCGCCAAAGACCTGGGGCTGCTGGTGGTCGACGAGGAGCAGCGCTTTGGGGTAAAGCAAAAGGAGCTTTTGCGCCAGCTCAAGCTCAAGGTCGACGTGATCTCGATGAGCGCCACGCCGATCCCGCGGACGTTGCAGATGTCGCTGGCGGGGGTGCGCGACATCACGGTGATCGAGACCCCGCCCGAGGGACGGCGTCCGATCAAGACCTACGTCGGCGAGTACGACGAGGAATTGGTGCGACGGGCGCTCGAGCGCGAGCGCGAACGCGGTGGGCAGGTCTTCTTCCTCCACAACCGAGTGGAGACGATCGAGGAGACGGCCGAGCGGCTGCGGGGGCTGTGCCCGGCGATGCGGTTCGAGGTCGCCCACGGCCAGATGGAGGAGCGAATGCTCGAGGACCACATGCTGCGGTTCCTGCGCGGCGACGCGGACGTGCTTGTGTGCACGAGCATCATCGAGTCGGGAATCGATATCCCCCAGGCCAACACGCTCGTGGTCGAAAACGCCGAGATGTTCGGCCTGGCCCAGCTGTACCAGATCAGGGGACGCGTCGGGAGGAGCCGGGAGCGCGCGTACGCGTATCTGCTCTATCCGAGCGCCGCTGCCTTGACTCCCGAGGCGGCACAGCGGCTTTCGGCGCTGTCCGACTACACCGAGCTCGGGGCGGGGTTCAAGATCGCCATGCGGGACCTCGAGATCAGGGGTGCCGGCAACCTGCTCGGGGACGAGCAGTCCGGGCATGTGGCGGCGCTCGGCTTCGAGCTCTACATGCAGATGCTCGACGAGGCCGTGGCTGCGTCGGAGGATGGTGCGGGAAGCGAGGAGTGGGAGCCCGTGCGTCTCGACGTCAACGTGGACGCTTATGTGCCGGCGGACTACATCCCCTACGAGCAGGCCAAGGTGGACGTGCACAGGCGCATCGCCGCGGCACGCGACGTCGCCGAGCTGCGCGAGCTCCGCGACGAGCTTGCCGACCGCTTCGGTCCCGTGCCAGAGCCACTGGAGAATCTGATTTCGCTGCAGGAGGCGAGGCTCAAGCTCGGCTCGGTGGGCGCCCGCGCGGTCACCTTCCGCGGCGACCGGTTTGCTGTCACACCGCTCGACCTCGACTCGGCTGGAGCCAAGCGCGTCCGTGAGGAGATCCCGGGCGCCGTGTACGAGTCGGGCCGCTCGCAGCTGTCGATACGGGTCCCCGACGATCCACACAAGCGCTTCCCCGCGGTGTTGCGTGCGGCCGATGTGCTGCTCACGGTAGGCGGCGGCTGATAGCTTCCTGAGAGCGGCGGGCTGCGGGGCAGCAAGTCGCTACCATCGGCCTCGTCTATGAATTTCAGGCAGTGGCTTTTGGCGCTTGGCGCCTTTTTTTCGGTCGCGGTGGTGATCGCCGGCTGCGGCAGCTCGGGCGTTCCCAGCGGATCCGTGGTGAGCGTCTCGGGTAACACGATCAGCACGCGCGCGTTCAACCACTGGATGTACATAGCTGCCAAGGGCCAGGCGCAGAGCAGCCCCGGCGCGCCGCTGGTAGTCGCCAACGATCCCCCGGACTTCAACGGCTGTGTCTCGCAGGTCCGCAAGGAGGTCCCGACCCTTGCCAAGGCCTCCGACAAGCAACTGAAGGCCACTTGCAAGCAACTCTTCACCTCGGAGTCGAGCCAGGTGCTCGACTTCCTGATCCGCGCCTACTGGTACCAGGCGTATGCCGCCAAGCACAAGGTGTCGGTCCCGAACTCCGCCGTCCAGACCGCCTTCAACCACGACAAGGCATCCCAGTTCGGCTCGAGCCAGTCGAGCTTTCAGAGCTTCCTCACGCAGTCGGGTCAGACCACCCAGGATGTGCTCTACCGGGTGCGGGTCAACCTGATCTACCAGAAGCTCGTCAACAAGCAACTCAAGCCCGTGACGAGCTCCGAGATCGCCGCCTACTACGCGGCTCACGCCTCCCAGTTCGGCACCCCCGAGCGCCGCGACCTGCGGATCGTCCTGACGAAGACCCAGTCGGCGGCGAATGCCGCCAAGTCCGCGCTCTCAAACGGTCAAAGCTGGACCACGGTGGCCAAGCGCTACTCGACCGACTCGGCGACCAAGAACAAGGGCGGCCAGCTCAACAACGTCACCCAGGGCCAGCAGGACCAGGGGCTTGACAAGGCCGCGTTCTCGGCGCCGGTGGGCAAGCTCCAGGGCCCCATCAAGAGCCAATTCGGCTACTACCTCGTAGAGGTCACGAAGATCCACAACGCGACGCAGGAAAGCCTCGCCAAGGCGCGGTCGACGATCAAGCAGACCCTCGTCGCGCAGGGCAGGCAGACCGCCCAGACTTCAATCGACACCGCGGCGCGCAAGGAGTACCTGAGCAAGACCAAGTGCCTGAGCGCGTACACGATGACTGACTGCAGCGGCTACAAGGCGCCCAAGCGCTCCTCTACGACCGGAACCCCGGGGACCACCACGGGGTGATCACCGGTTGAGTCCATCGGCCTCCGCCGCCGGCGACGCCAACCCGGCCGCCGCCGCGGCGGTCGCGCGCCTCGACGAGATCGCGCACAAGCTGCGGCTTGAGTGCCCTTGGGACCGCGAGCAGGACGAGCGCACGATCGTCCCCCACACGGTCGAGGAGGCTTACGAGCTCGCAGACGCCGCACACCGGCGTGACGACGGCAAGCTCCTCGACGAGCTCGGAGACGTGCTGTTCCAAGTCCATTTCTTGGCGCTGCTCTTAGAGGAGCGAGGCGCGGGGGACCTGGAGTCGGTAGCCGAGCACTGCGTGGAGAAGCTGATCCGCCGGCATCCCCACGTCTTCGGTTCGGCGCGAGCGGAAAGCGCGGGCGAGGTGCTGCGCAACTGGGACCAGATCAAGCGTGGGGAGGAGGGCCGCGAGCCAGGCATCTTCGGCGACGTTCCGCAGACGCTGCCTGCGCTTCTGTACGCCCGCAAGGTCCAGCGGCGAGCGAGCGGGTCGCCACCTCCCAGCGATGTGGCGTCGGTTGAGCGTGCTCGGGAAGGGCTCTTGGCGCTTGAGAGCGCGGAGGGACGTGATGAGCAGTTCGACGCGCTTGGTGATGCGCTGTTCGACGTCGTGGCGGTTGCGCGCCGGCTCCACGTCGACCCCGAGCTAGCGCTACGGGCGGCGGCAGACCGCTTCCAAGAGCGGGTTCTGGCGGAGGCGGGGTCGTGAGCCCTGCGGGGTGCGGGTCGTGAGCGCGATCTCTGCGGGGTCCGGGTCGTGAGCGCGATCTCTGCGGGGTCCGGGTCGTGAGCGCGATCGAGCACGTCCACGGCCGGCAGATCCTCGACAGCCGCGGAAATCCGACCGTGGAGGTGGAGGTCAGCCTGCGCTCGGGCGCATGGGGGCGCGCCGCGGTCCCCTCGGGGGCGTCAACAGGCGAGCACGAGGCGCGCGAGCTGCGCGATGGAGGTTCGCAGTGGGGCGGCAAGGGGGTGCACAAGGCGGTCGACTTCGTCAACGGGCCGATCGCCGAGGCGGTCCGGAGCCACGATGCGGCCGACCAGGGAGACCTCGACCAAACGCTGATATCGCTCGACGGGACTTCCAACAAAGCGCGCCTCGGGGCCAACGCGGTGCTGGCGGTCTCGCTGGCGGCCGCGCACGCGGCGGCGGCGGAGGAGCGGCTGCCGCTGTGGCGTTACCTCGGCGGGGAGGCCGCCCACGTGCTGCCGGTCCCGATGCTCAACGTGCTCAACGGCGGCGCCCATGCCGACAACCGTGTCGATTTCCAGGAGTTCATGATCGTGCCGGGCGGCGCGGGGTCGTTCGCCGAGGCACTGCGCATGGCGGTCGAGGTCTTTCAGCATCTGAAATCGACGCTGCGGGCGAGGGGCCTATCGACGGCGGTGGGAGACGAGGGTGGGTTCGCGCCCGACCTCGAGTCAAACGAGGCGGCGCTGGAGATCCTCGTGTCCGCGATCTCGGCGGCCGGCTATCAGCCGGGGCGCCACGTCGCGATCGCGCTCGACCCGGCGACCTCTGAGTTCCACACGGGCGGCTCGTATGTGCTCGAGCACGAGAACCGCAGGCTCAATGCTGGCGAGCTGGCCGGCTACTGGGCCGAGCTATCCAGGCGATACCCGATCGTCTCGCTCGAGGACGGGATGGCCGAGGACGACTGGGAGGGGTGGAAGCGTCTGACGCAGCAGTTGGGCCAGCGGCTCCAGCTGGTCGGCGATGACGTGTTTGTGACTAGCACAACGCGCTTGAAGCAGGGCATCGATCAGGGGGTGGCCAACTCGATCCTTATCAAGGTCAACCAGATCGGGACGTTGACCGAGACGCTTGCGGCGATTCACATGGCCGCCGACGCCGGGTACACGAGCGTCATGTCGCACCGCTCTGGTGAGACGGAGGACGTGACGATCGCGGATCTCGCGGTCGCCAGCGGCTGTGGCCAGATCAAGACGGGAGCGCCGTCCCGGACCGATCGCGTCGCGAAGTACAACCAGCTCTTGCGGATCGAAGAGGCGCTCGGCGGGGACGCCACATATCCGGGTTGGTCGGCTCTGCGCAACAGGTAGGAGGGTCTTCGGCGCCTATGGCGTTTGACGCCGTGGCGCCGGGGCGGTTGCAGCAGGAAGGAGTCCTCTCGTGGCGAACGAAGGCCCAAGTCGATGCCGTCTGCTCGTACAACGACCGCACGTACAACCACCGCGCCGAGGCCCCGTACGCGGCGCGCCCAGCAAACAAGACCGCGGCCCGCTCCTGGGAGGCCGCGGCGGGTCCGTCGCAAGGCTCGTTCCCCATGGGCTCGAGTTCGCTGGGATCGCGTTGGACGTACCGCACTTCTGATCGTTTTGGTCGTGGTGGCGGGCCTCTACATCCAGCACACCATCGAGTACTTCTCCGCCCGCTCGACCGCCGATGCTCAGCGTGCGATCGTCCACCAGCTGGCGCGCCAGAACGTCACGCTGCGCACCCAGCGGCAGGCGCTCCAGCAGCCCGACACGATCCAGCGCTATGCCCGGGCCCTGGGCATGGTCAAGCCGGGAGAGCGGCCGTACACGATCCTGGGAATGCCGAGCAGCGCCGCGTCGCTCGCACGGCACCACGGGCGCCGCTAGCCGCCTGGCCGCCGCGGCTTTGCGGCGCCGGAGTCTGAGGAAGCGTGTCGTTCGAGGCTTTCAACGGCTTCTGGCAGGAGGGTTTGCGGCGGCTGGAGCGGGCCGACCCCAGTGAGCGGCAGGTTCTGGACCGAGTCGTGGACGCGCTGGTGGTCGAGCTGCGCCGCCGGTTGGGCGGTCCGTTCACCGCCGGGGAGCTGGCGCGGCTCTACGAACGGGATGGGATCGACTGGGCTTTCTCGATCGCCACTCGCGTCGCGCCGGCGACCCCGGCCGCCTGGGACATGGATACGGTCGCCAACGCCGCCTTCGCGCGCTATGTCCGCGGGGCGTCCGATTACGCCGGTGGGCGGCGGCTGGATCGAGGGGACGGGTAGAGGGTCGTCGTGTCGTGAGCAAGATTCGCAACACCGCTCGGTTGCCGGGAGGGGTATCGCGGATCCTGCTCGGATAGCGAGCCTTTTTCGCATACCCCCTGGCGGGGCGTCGGGGTGGTGCGATTCTTGCTCGCCCGCTGGAGTGGCTCGCCGGCTGGGGTGGTGCGATTCTTGCTCGCCCGCTGGAGTGGCTCGCCACGAGCGCGGCCCCGGCCCGCGCCCGCCTACTCCTCTTCTTCCTCCTCGCCCTCCTCGCCGCCCGAGCGCCGGATGACGATCTGATCCTCCTCGATCGTCACCTCCACCGGGCGGTGGCCGGCCCAGTTCTCAGCGTAGACGGGGTCGTCCTGCACGGCGGGATCGAGCCATAGCCCGTATCCCTCCTCGCCGTGGTCGAACGTGGCCTCCAGGGTCGCGGGGGAGGCGCGACGGCGTCGCCGGGTGCGCCCGCCGCGTCTGCGCCGACGGCGCCCGGATCGGTCTTCCTCTTCTTGCTCGTCCTGTTCCTGCTGCCCCTGGGCCGCCCGCCGCGCTTCGGCCTCCTCGAGCTCGGCCGCGATCAGCGCGTCGTCCTCTGCACGCAGGTCGATCTCGTCGTCGAAGTCAGTGGTCGAGACGACGCCTTCGGTGTCGTCGGCGGGCTCGAGCCCTTGGTCTCGTTTGAAGGCCTGGATCTGCTGAACCGTCACCTCGAGCTGATGCGCGATCCAGGCATCGGTCCTGCCCTGTCTCACCCACGTGCGGATCTGGTTTAGCTGGGGCCGTAGTGATCTGCTCCTCACCATTGGAGCGGCAGACTAGTACAGGGCCCGTCAGGGCGGCACGGAGGCCGCATTGACCGGCCCGGCGCTGCCTCAATGTGCGGGCGAACTGCGACATTCAGGTATCCTCACCGATAGCCCACCGGGGGCGAGCAGGGCGCCCCGGTAAAACAGCGTTCCGTAAGCAGGGAGGCAGTGACACATGTTGGTCCTGACCCGCAAGTCCAATCAGAACATCATGATTGGCGACGACATCGAGGTCTCGGTCCTGGCGATCATGGGGGAGAAGGTGCGCATTGGTATCCAGGCGCCGCGGGACATTCCCGTCTTTCGCAAAGAGGTGTACCTCGAAATCCAGCAGGAGCAGCTCCAAGAAGGCAAGGGAGTCCGCGAAGAGGTAGACGAGGCGCTGCGGGGCCTGGGCGAGAGCCGCTAGTTCCGCGACCGTCCCGACTCGAAGCGCGGCCGCCCTAACCCACTGCGGCCCCAGCGTCCGCGTTGGGCGCGCTACGACAGCAGGTAGTACAGCGAGACGAACATCGCCACCGTGACGATCGCGGCGGTGAGGATCAGCGTGAGTATCAGGACCCAGAAGCGCAGCGAGCGGCGCTTCTCGAGGCGTTGGTAGGTTCGTTTACGCGAGCGCTGTGTGGCCTCACGGCGTAGCTGTTCGCGCCGTTGGTAGTCGAGTTCAGCCTCGTGCCAGAACTCGCGCTCGAGCTGGGCGATGCTCTGACGCATCTTCAGGGCCATCGCGGCGCGAGCCTACCACCCACGGGCGACCAAGGTTATGTCGACCCGCGCCATGACCGCCGAACGAATCTCCGAGCCGGGCCCGAGGCGCCAGACCCTAGTGGACCGCCTGCCCCTCGTAGACGTTCGTGAAGCGCAGGTAGTTGTCGGCGATCTGCCCCGCGGCCTGTTCGCGCGGGAGCCCTCCCTCGAGGAACCCCTTGAGCGCGTCCCACCAGATGGAGCGCCCGATCGCGAAGCCCACGAAGCCCTCTACCGGCGCGGCTGCCTGGAGCCAGCGGTCCACCTTCTCCGCGGAGGCGCCGCGCCCGAGGACGACGCACTTGACGTTTTCCCGGCCGGAGCCCGAGCGCGTCTGCTCGGCGAGCATCGCGGCGTCGTCGCGGTCATCGACGCCCTCGATCTTCCATATGTCGACCTCGATCCCCGTGTTCTGAGTCGTCTCGATCGCCCGCCGCATCAGCTCGGGCCGCAGCTCTGAGTCGTAGCGGTCGTCGTCGCCGTCGACCTGCTTCAGTTGCGCTTCGGTCGCGGGGACCAGCAGCTCGAACAGGAACTTGCGATCGTTCTCATGCAGCCAGTCCGAGAGTCGTTTTAGCCGGCCGAACTGGCGCTCGTTCATTCCGCTATCTCCGTCGGGGTTTAACCGCACCAGCACCTTGGAAAAATCCGGGTCGAACTTCTCGATGTGCTGACCGAACTGCTCGCCGTACTCGAAGTCGAATTCCTCCTGACCGGATTTCTCGACCGGCATGGCCAGCTTCAGGCGGTTCGAACGGGCCTGCTCGGGAATGTCGGAGCCGAACTGTTCGTCGACCAGCACGCCGGTCGCGCCGGGCTGGGCTCCGCGGCGGACCGCCTCGAGCATGCCCTCGAAGATCAGCTTCTTCGCGTCCGCGATCGTCTCCGTCTGCTCTTCGTTTGGATCGCCTTCGATCCCGAACATCTTTTTCTGGAAGGAGCCTCGATGATCGAAGGCGAGGATGTAAAGCTTCCCGTCGTAGCCGAGCGCCATTTCCTGTCCTTTGCTCTAGGTGTCTCGCGCAGTCTAAGAGCTACCACGCCGCCCCGGCATGACTTGGCGCGTTGGAGGGTCGCGCCACCGGGCTCGTTAGGCTCAGCCGCCTAATGGAGCACAATTTTCGCGAGCCGGCGTTCACGCTTGGGATCGAGGAGGAGCTGATGATCCTCGACTCGGAGACGCTCGAGCTCGTCAACGCGATCGAATCGTTCCTCGAGCCCGCTGCCGCCGGGGAGATAAAGCCCGAACTGATGGAGTCGGTGCTCGAGGTCTCGACCGAGCCCTGCGCAAACGTCTCCGAGGCAGGCGCCCAGCTGCGGGCGCTGCGAAGCCAGGTGACGCAGTCGGCGGCTCAGCGCAAGCTCGCCATCGGTTCGGCCGGCACACACCCCTTCGCGCTCTGGGAAAACCAGCGCATCGTGGCGCGCCCGCGCTATCGAGACCTCATCTCGGCGCTGCGCTTCGTCGCTCGCCAGGAGCTGATCTTCGGGATGCATGTTCATGTCGGCATCGACGATCCGGAGAAGGCCATTCACGTGGCAAACGGGATGCGCGTGCATGTCCCGCTGCTCGTGGCGCTGTCGGCAAATTCGCCCTTCTGGCGGGCTGACGCGACCGGGCTGGCCTCGACCCGTACGCCGATTTTCAGGGCCTTCCCCCGCGTGGGCATGCCACCGACCTACAAGGACTGGGCCGACTACGAGCAGCGGATCGAGTTCATGGTGGGCACTCGCGTGATCGAGGACTACACGTACCTCTGGTACGACGTGCGCCCCCACCC
>DASYAP010000246.1:0-20132 GCA_036501265.1 Solirubrobacteraceae bacterium
GGGCGCGCTCGCGGCGTATCTGGCGAGCGCGTGCGCAAGGACTTCCTCCTCTGCGCCTGCGGCGGGTATGAGTTTCATGACCCGCAGCGTCGGCTCGGTCAATGTCCCGGTCTTGTCGGTGCAGATGACGTCGACGGAAGCAAGCGACTCGATCGCGTTGAGTTGCTGGGCGAGCGCTCCACGCTTGGCCATCTTGAACGCGGACACTGCCGCGGTGACGCTGATCAGCAGGATCAATCCCTCCGGCACCAGGTTGACAATCCCTGCCGTAAGCGTTTGCACGCGCGCGGTGGTCGTGTCGTCGTGGGCGAATACAGAGGCCGTCAGTCCGATCGCGAGCGGCACCGAGAGCGCGAGAAGCCCCAGCAGCAGTCGGTCGTTTGCTCGCTCGAGTGGAGAGCGGGGGTGACGGAAGGCGCGAGCGGTGGTGGTCAGTCGCTCGGCACGACTGTCGGGACCGACCGCGTCCGCCTCGAAAAGTGCCGTGCCCTCGACCACGAACGACCCAGACCACACCGTGTCCCCGCCGGCTCGCACGGCCAGCTCAGATTCGCCGGTTAGGTTGGATTCGTCGAGCGCGAGCCCGTCGGCCGACAGGATCTTCCCGTCAGCGACAACCTGATCGCCGGCCGACAGGCGCACGAGGTCGCCTGCGACAACCTGGTCGACCGCCAAGCGCCGATCGGCTCCATCGCGTACCACCGTCGCCGCCGGCGCAACGAGCGCCGCGAGCCGGTCAAGCGCGCGCTTGGATCGGATCTCCTGAAATGAGCCGACGGCGATGTTGGCGATCAAGATCCCCAGAAAGAGCGCATCGCGCCATGATGCGAAAACCATCGTCAGCACGCCGAAGAGCAGCAGGATCCCGTTGGGAATCGTCAGCGTGTTTGCGCGGACGATGCTCGCGTAGGAGCGGCTCGAGCGCTGACGTGGGGGCGCTCCGCGCTCCTGAAGGCGTCGGTTTGCCTCGAGCTCGGTAAGCCCTGTGGAGGTGATGTCAGTGGCGGTTGCTATCTGGCCGACAAAACTGCGGTTGGGCACGGAGGTTATTTCCTCCGGCTGACGAAAGGATGCAGCGTATGCGCAAATTCTTGTTGAGCGCAGTCGTCATAGCTGCGATCGTGCCGACCGCGAGCGCGCATACGTCAGGGGCTCATTGGTGTCGGCAAGGTCAACCGCCGCTACTTGCATCCGCGGGGATGACCTGCACCTCAGCAGGAAAGATCATCACCGCTTACGTGAACGTCTGTCACGAAGCGCGCGACTGTCGGCTTCGTATGTATTTGCTCGATTCGCGAGTCCGCTTCAGGATCACGTGCCACCGCACCGGGAGCCACCGCCGGGGGTTCGTCTACTGCCACGGACCCCTCGGCAAGCACATCTGGACCCGGTTCTCGGCAGTTATCTAGCAAGAATCCGCAGCCGATGCCGGGTGGCGCACCGATGGATGAGGGCCCACCGCTGCCGGTATCGTCAGCGCACAACTGCGACCCGAAGAAGGCGAGATGTTCAAAAACGTGATCGTCGGCGTGGATGGGCGAGAGGGCGGGCGCGAAGCCGCGGCCCTTGGAAAGAGACTCTGCGACGAGGACGGCGTACTTACGCTCGCCTACATCTATCCGCTCGAGCCGCGCGCCTGGCGCGGGACGACTCCTGCCTACGACACCGAACAGCGAGCGAAAGCGAAGGAGCTGCTGCGGAAGGCGCGCAACGAAATGGCGGTCGACGCGAAGCTTCACGTGCTCGGTTCGCCCTCGGTGGGGCGCGGACTGCACGAGGCGGCCGAAACACTCGGCGCGGATCTACTGGTGGTCGGCTCGGCGGGGCGCGCAGTACTGGGCCGCATTTTCGTCTCAGACGACACGCGCGCAGCGCTCAACGGCGCATCCTGCGCCGTGGCTATCACCCCCGCGGGCTACGGCCCGGGGCCGACCGCCATGAGAGAGATCGGCGTCGGCTATGACGGCTCCCCTGAGAGCGAACACGCGCTGCGGGTAGCGCGCGAGCTCGCTCGCGAAAGGCACTCCGAGCTCTCCGCGTTCGAGGCGGTGTCGCTGCCCGCGTATGCACTCGTTGGGCCTGGGACCCCGGACGACGATACCTACGACGAGCTCGTCGAAAGCGCTCGCGAGCGAGTCGCGGGCCTTGAAGGCGTCTCCCCGCACGCAGCGTACGGGGTGCCGGCCGAGGAGCTGGCGATCTATAGCGCCTCGCTCGACCTTCTCGTGATCGGGTCGCGCAGCTACGGCCCGATCGGTCGGCTCGTACATGGCAGCACCGCGCTGCAGCTCGCACGTACCGCGCGCTCCCCGCTGCTTGTACTGCCTCGAGCCGCTGAGCAGCCAGCGTCAAGTGACGTCTCTGAAGACGGCCGAGAAAAGTTTGAACGCAGTACGGCTACCTAGGTATACAGTCCCCGGGACGGTCAATTGGTTTCGGGGGCCCGGTCGCGCGACCTCCTACCGTCGCGTGGCCTGGTCGCGACTCCACGTACGGCGCGATTGGAGACCTCAGGCGGGCCGATCGCGGTAATACGCGGCGTTGAGCTCGGTGAATCCCTGCCACTCCTCGGGAACCTGGTCCTCGGGGAAGATGGCGTCTACCGGGCATGCCTCGACACAGGCATCGCAGTCGATGCACTCCTCAGGATCGATGAAGAGTTGGTCGACCTGCGCATAGTCGGGCTCATCCAGGGTTGGATGGATGCAATCGACCGGGCACACCTCGACGCACGAATAGTCCTTGACCCCGATGCAAGGCTCTGCGATCACGTAAGTCAGAGTTGGCGTCCTTTGCCTTGAGTTGCTTTTGCGAGTGTAAGTAGCAAAATATCACCGATGCCAGGCCCTGGCCACCCCTTGCGGAAGGCTCCCGCCAATGGCGCTCATCGCCTCGCTGGCCACAGCGATCTGTTGGCGCAGCCGACGCGGGCGCGTCTGTTCGCGCGATTGGCGGGGCTCGGCCGCACGGCCAGCACGGCTGAGCTCTCAGACGCCTTGGGGCTTCACCGAAGCGGCGTCCGCGTGCATTTGGAACGTTTGCGCGCTGCCGGGCTGGTGTCGCGCGAGCGGCTACCGCAAAGGCTGGGCCGTCCTCGCTACGGCTGGCACATCGCGTCGGATGCGCTTCCTGGCGGGCATCCGCCCGACGCGTATCGCAAGCTCTCGCAGTGGTTGGCGCGCAGTATCCCGTCGCGGTCAGCGCGGCTGCGTGAGGTGGAGCGGACCGGACGTGAGCTGGGCCGTGAAGTTGTGCCTCTGGGCGGGCCATCGGAGCCCGTGCAGGCCATGGGTCGCACACTCACCGCGCTCGGCTTCGCTCCCCAAAGCAAGTTGAAACGAAACGGCGGCGTGGCCTTTCGGCTGGGCAGTTGTCCCTACCGCGAAGCAGTGCGCGAGAGTCAGGCAGTTGTCTGTGCGCTGCACCGCGGTCTGACCGAGGGGATATTGGACGTGGTCGAGCCATCCGCGCGGTTGGCGAACTTTGTCGCCAAGGACCCGGACCGTGCCGGGTGTCTCATAGAGGTCGACGGGTTGGCGCGGCGATGAGCGGCGGTGATCCGGCGGGCTCCGCCTCGGGGGAGACGCGAGCAAGCGCGATCTCGGGCATGACGGTGTACTGCGCGAACGTGCTTGTGCCCATGAAATGGCGGATCGACTCGCCGCCTCTCGACAGGCGCGTGGTCCCATCGGGCAAAAGGCCGCGATTCTGCTGGTCGCGAATCGCCAGACACAGGTTGGTGCGCGGATCCAGGCAGTGGATGCATTTGCGACACTGGGGAGAGAACAGCGTCACCACCCGGTCGCCCGGCTCGACGCTGGTGACACCCGAGCCGACTCGCTCGACCACCCCGGCCCCTTCGTGCCCAAGCACCGTGGGGGCATAACCCGACGGGTCCGCTCCCGATGCCTTGTACATGTCGGTATGGCACATGCCACACGCCTCCAGTGATCTTCATGCCGATCGCCGAACCGCCGCGTCTGGGGCGGCGCGCCGACGCCCGCGCAGGAGCGGGATCGTATCTTCGTTTGCGAACTGCTCGCCGGTAATTCCGGTCACGAAATGTCCTCCACGGGTCAGGCCGCGAGCTTCCAGCCGACGCAAGGCCCTCAGGATCTCACGCCACGGTAGTGCCAGCCGTTCTTTCAGATACACGTCGCGGCACACTACCCCCCAGCGCAAAAGCAGTTGACACGCGACGGTCTCCGCGAGCTCGTCGACCTCTTCAATCGTTTCCGCTGGTGGCAGCAGCGTCCAGCGGCCCTCCACGCCGTGGCGCCAGCTGCCTCGTCTCCCGCGCGACCCCGGCCGGGGGTAGGTGCGCTGCCGGCGGGCGAAACGCGTCCGAGCCTGCAGTAGCGAGCGGATGGCGTTGAAGCCATCCGCGGTGATCAGTCCCCTGGCGACTCCGTCCCAAAGCCCTTCTTCGATCTCGGTGGGGAGCCGGCCGGTGACCGTTTGAAGCTCGGAATGAAACAGCGCGCCGCGGGTGCGCAGCGCCGCGAGCACCTCGGCACCGGGGCCGCTCGTGGCCTGCGCCGGTCGCGTGTCCCCGCGATGAGCCTGCAGCAGCCAAGGCAGATCCTGCCGGAGCATGAACGTGATCGGCGTGCGCCGGGACGGCGTCTTGCCGGCCCAGGCAGCGGACTCCTCGTCGGGACGATCGCCCGCGGCGACGGCCCGCTCGATCAGCGACAGCCGTCCCCACACCACCTCGCCCGACAAGCAGAGGTCATCGAGCCACTCGGGCCGATAGGAGTGGACCCTCGCGGTCAGCACTCGCTCCCATTCGCCTGCCGGCCACTCCGAGCCCTGAAGCTGTTCGATCACCTCGGCCAACCCGGCTCGCCCGTAGAGCTGGGTGTCGGGCGCCAGGTGCCACCACGACTGCAAAAACTCCTCCCATCGTTCCTGGCTGACCGGCTGTATCTGGGCTCGCCGCCGCTCGCGGGTATAGCTGTGGACGCGGGCGAGCAGGCGCCGGGCGCACCACTGCTCCCCCCGGCCCTCCTCGAACCGACCGCCGACGGCAAATCCGCGGGTCCGCAGAGTCTCCAGGGCGATCTTCACAGAGCCGGCCGCGAGCCCTGTCGCGGACACGAGCTCTTCCTCGCGGATGGGACCCGAGATCTCCAGGTGGCCTTGGACGGCGGTCACGCCCGCCTCGTCGCCGTCGGCGTGACCAGCCAGGCTGGCCGGAAGCGCGTGATCGGGCACGAAGCTTGCGTCAGGAAAAAGAGCCTCAAGCTCGCCCCGGCGCTCCGTCGCCGCCCAAAAGACCTTCTCGTCGCCCGAGCGGCTCACCTCGAAGCAGCGCCCATCGGCGGCCAGAGCCTCGAAGTGCTCTCTCCACTCTTCCCGGGGGCTCGTTATCACCAGCGAGAAGAGCGCGTCGTGCAGCTCGTCTGGATCCCGCACGTCGGGGACCGCCTCGCCTCGGACTCGCGCAATCGCATCAGGGTCGAGGCGGCCGAGCTCCCGCGGCTCGACGGGGAGTCCCCGCCGCAGCGGCACCGCGCGGGAGCGGCGCTCACCGATCTCCCCGTCCTCGTCGAGGTAGGTGAAGGGGGCTCCGTTCAGGATCTCGTGCGAGAGCACGCTGGGCTCGACGGTGTCGACGAAGTGAACGTGTACGGTCCCTTCCTCGAAGCGACGCACCAACGCTCCTAGCCCGTCGATGTCCATCGCCTCCGTGAGACAGTCGTTCATCGTCTCGCGAACCAGGGGATGGTCGGGTATCTCGACGGGACCTGCGGGAGCGTTGTCCTGGCACGCTGCCAGCGAGGGAAAGACGGCTGCCATGAGGTCGTCCGCCTCCATGCGCTGGATGTTGAACGGGTTGCGCTTCCCGCCCTTGCGGCGCAGGACTGCCAGGGAGCGGTTGAGGTTCCAGCGCCAGCGGGCGGTGAACATGGGGCTACGCAGCACCGCCTGGGAAACGGCGTCTTGCACGTTATGAGCGCGCAGGAACGCGGGAACGTCCTCTAGCGGGAAGGAGTGCTGGGGCCCAAGCGACAGGAGCACGGCGTCGTTACTGGCCGCCGCCTGGAGCTCGAAGTCGAAGTTAAGACAGAACTTCTTGCGCAGGCCCAGGCCCAGCGCGCGGTTGATCCGTGACCCCAGGGGCGCGTGAACGATCAGCTGCATCCCGCCCGTCTCGTCGAAAAATCGTTCGAACACGATGTCCTCGTTGCTTGGAAGCACACCGCCGAGCTCGGCTCGTCCGGTACGCAGGTAGTCGACCACAAGTGCGGCGGCCAGCTCATCGACGCCCGAGGTGCTCTCCACAAGAGCGATCGCGGCTTCGCGACCTTCATCGTCCAGTCGATTGGTCAGGGCACGACGCAGGCGCGAGACCTCGTCCGAGAGCTCGTCTGTCCGCCCCGGCGCCTCGCCCAGCCAGAACGGGATCGTGGGGTGTTTGCCGGTCGCGTCATGCACGCGGAGCACGCCATTGGTCACGCCGGCGATCTGCCAGGGATGGGTTCCCAAAAGGAACACATCGCCCCGCATCGACTCGATCGCGAAATCCTCGTTCACGGTCCCCAAAAAGACGTCTCCCGGCTCGAGCAACACTCGATAGTCACCGGTCTCCGGGATCGCTCCACCCGAGGTAAGGCTCGCGAGCCGTGCGCCTCTGCGTCCGCGAAGGCGCCCGTTCACGCGGTCACGATGCACGTACGCCAAGCGCCGGCCACGTCCGGTCTCGATCCCGGACGACACCAGTTCGAGAATCTCCTCGAACTGCGTCGAGCTCAGGTCGCGGTAGGGCCAGGCGCGCCTGATCAGCACGAAGAGCTCCTCCTCGGCGATCCCATCCTCTCCCCGAGCAGCCACCTCCGCGACGATCTGCTGGGCGAGGATGTCAAGCGGGGCCTCGGGCGGGTGCAGCGAGTCGAGGCGGCCCTGCTTGACCGCGGCCAGGAGTGCCGCGCACTCGACAAGCTCGTCCCGGGTGGTGGGGTACATGATTCCCCGCGGTACCCCGTCGCGCTGGTGGTTGGCCCTTCCCACCCGCTGTAGGAACGTGGCGATGCTGTGCGGCGAGCCGATCTGGCACACGAGCTCCACAGGGCCGATGTCGATTCCCAGCTCGAGCGACGCCGTCGCCACCAGCGCCCGCAGCTCGCCGGCGCGGAGGCGGTGTTCGACGCGCTGGCGGCGCTCCCGGGAGAGCGATCCGTGGTGTGCCGCAACCTCGCCCTCGCCGAGCCGCTCGCCGAGCTCGTGGGCGACCCGCTCTGAGAGCGTCCTGGTGTTCACGAATACCAGCGTTGTCCGGTGGCCCGCGACGTGGCCGGCGATGACGTCGAGGATCTCGCTCATCTGGTCGGCCGAGATCACGGCCTCGAGCTCGCCGTCGGGCAGCTCGAGCGAGAGTTCGAGCGCGCGCCTATGGCCGCTGTCGACCACCGCGGGAAGCGGCTCGTCGCTGCCCACCAGCAACTGCGCCGCGGTCTGCACCGGCTTGACCGTCGCCGAGAGGCCGATCCGAACCGGCTTGCGCTCCGTCACAGCGGCGAGACGCTCGAGCGAGAGGGTCAAGTGGGAGCCGCGCTTGTCCCGGGCCAGGGCGTGGATTTCGTCCACGATCACCGTTTCCACCGCGCGTAGCGTCGCCCGGGATCGCTCCGCGGTCAGATACAGGTAGAGGGACTCCGGCGTGGTCACGAGCAGGTTGGGAGGGCGGCGCAGCATCGTCTGGCGCTGCGAGGAAGTCGAATCGCCGGTTCGCACCCCGACGGTGACCGGGGCCGGCTCATAGCCCAGCTCTCGAGCTGTCTGCGCGATCTGCTCGAGCGGCTCCTCGAGGTTGGTGTGCACGTCGACCGCCAGCGCCTTGAGTGGACTCAGGTAAACGACTCTGGTCGTGCCCTCGATCGGCCGCCCGGCCTCGTGGGCTTTGTAGAGACTGTCGATCGCAGCCAGAAAGCCCGCCAGCGTCTTGCCCGAGCCGGTGGGCGCGCAGATCAGCGTGTGCTTGCCCGCGACGATCGCGGGCCACCCGCCCGCCTGGGCTTCCGTCGGCCCGTCTTTGAACCGCCGCTCGAACCAGGTCCGAACCGCGGGATGGAAGCGCTCGAGCACTTCCGCGGGATCGGACACGGGCGCAGTTGCCGTGAGCGAGGTCATGAGAAGCAGTCCATCACATCCGCGAGACGCGTTGTGCAACGGTTCCCCGATGAACTTCGCAATATCGATTCCTCAATACTTAGGCGATAACGGATTTGATCCGGGCGCGTTTGGCGCGCATCTGAGGCGCGCCGAGGAGCTTGGCTTCCAGAGCGCCTGGACGCAGGAGCAGATCCTCGGGTCGGCGCGGACGCTAGCGCCGCTCGAGGCGCTGACGTATGCCGCCGCGTGCACGGAACGGCTCCGGCTCGGGTGCGTGGTGTTCGTGCTGCCGTTGCACACCCCGGTCCACCTGGCGAAGGCCGTCAGCACGCTCGATTGCCTTTCCCGGGGACGCCTGGAGGTGGGCTTTGGCACCGGCGGCCGCTCACGGCCGTTCGCTGCGTTCGGCCTCGACGGAGAGGCGCTGGTGGCGCGCTTCACCGAAGCGCTAGCGCTGATGAAGGCGTGCTGGACCGAGCGGGAAATCAACTTCGACGGGCGCTTCTGGCAGCTCCGGGGCGCGTCGATGGAGCCAAAGCCCGACCAACGCCCGTACCCCCCGATCTGGATCGGGGGCAACGCTCCGGCCGCTGTTCGCCGTGCCGTCCGTCTGGGCGATGGCTTCTTCGGGGCGGGGTCCCAGACCACCGCGCAGTTTGTCGAGCAGGTGGAGGTCGTGCGCGCCGAACTCAGCGAGCAGGGGAGGGACCCCGCCAGCTTTGGGATCGCCAAGCGCGTGTACGTCCACGTCGACGATGCGCAGGCGCGGGCGCGCGAGACGATCGAGGCCGCGCTCGCCCACCACTACGGTCGCTCGGGGCTCCCGGCAGTCGCGGTGGCCGGACCCCCGGATGTCTGCGCGGCCGGGCTGCGCGAGGTGGCGAGTGCCGGCGCCGAGCTGCTGTTGCTGAACCCTCTCGTAGATGACGCGGAGCAGATCGAGCGGCTCGCCGCGGAGGTCATTCCCCAGCTTTCCTAAAGTTGTGTGATGGCCTCCTCCGGTCGGCTCATCGCATTTGTCGCGACGGCGTTTGTGGTGATAGTGATCCCGGGACCAAGCGTCCTCTTCGCCGTCGGCAGGGCGCTCGCGAACGGCCGCCGCGTCGCCGTGCTGAGCGTGCTTGGCAACGCCCTAGGTGAGTTCGTCCAGGTCATCGCGGTCGGCATTGGCATCGGCGCGCTCGTTCAGCAGTCGGTGGCAGCATTCACCGTGGTCAAGTTGGTTGGCGGTGGTTATCTGATCTACCTGGGCGCCAAGACGTTCAAGGAGCGGCGGTCGCTCGCTGCCGCACTGACCGCCGCCCAGCCAGCCTCGCGCTCGGACTCCGCGTCGTTTTTCCAGGGAGTCACGGTAGGCGCCACCAATCCCAAGACGATCGTGTTTCTTGCCGCGATCCTGCCGCAGTTCGTGAGCAGAGCTGCGGGCCACGTGACCGGCCAGGTCCTGGTGCTCGGCCTGATCTTCGCGACGATCGCCGCCGTTTCGGACACGCTATGGGTGCTGGCCGCGGGGGCATTTCGCGCCTGGTTCGGGCGCTCCGCGCGGCGACTCGAGTTGGTCGGTGGGGTTGGCGGACTGAGCATCGCCGCCGTGGGCGCGGCTTTGCTGGTCTCGGGGCGCAAGGACTAAAGCCGCGCCATCTCCACCCATGGGTGGACCGTGCTTTCGGCTCGCGGGCCGATGACGGCCCCGTTTGACCGGCGTACCTTGAGGTCATGCCGCTGAGGAACTACATCTTCATCGCGTGGGGCGTCTTCTGGGCCTATTGGTTGATCGCTGCCTTTGGAGCCAAGCAAAGCGCTCGCGGCACGGGTTTCCGCTTCCCGGGCCTTCTCGTGGTGGTCGCTTTTATTCTGTTGCGAGTCTTCAAGGTCCATACCCTGGCGGTCCACGGCTTGGCCTTGCACGTGGTCGGGGTGATCTTGTTCGCGTCGGGCTTGGCCTTTGCGGTCTGGGCGAGGATCTACCTCGGCCGGAACTGGGGTATGCCCATGACCAAGAAAGACGAACCGGAGCTAGTTACCTCGGGCCCCTACAGGTTCGTTCGTCACCCGATCTACTCGGGAATGCTGTTGGCCATCGTGGGCACGGCGCTGGCGACCAACGTCTATTGGTTCATCGCGCTGGGAATCGTGGGGATCTATTTCCTTTACAGCGCGAAGGTGGAGGAAAGGCTGATGACGACCGCTTTTCCCGCCGTCTATCCCAGCTATAGGGCCAGGACGAAGATGCTGATTCCGTTCGTGCTCTGATCCGGCGGCGAGTGGGTAGGTAGGCTGCTCGAAGCCCCAGTTCACGGCCGCCTCAGGTAAGGAGATGCATTGGTCAAATCCCGTGCGGTTGCTGGCGATCGGGGGTCTCTGCGTCACTAATCGCGTCACGCTCGCGGGCGTAGAGCGCGTCTACCTCGATTAGTGGCACCAAGTCCTTATGCCCGTAGACGTTGAGCAGCGCCTCGACCGCGCTCTCTCTCCAACCCGCTTGTGCCGCGATAGCCCGCTGCGACAACCCGAGCGTATAGAGCCGATGCACACCCCAGTGTTTGCTCGCCCTATAGAAGTCGAAGCTCTCATCCAGGCCGGCGCGGGCGCGCACGACCGCCCAGTACAGCGACAGGAGGCTCGCGTTTAGGCGCGTCCCAGTCTTGCCGACGAACACGAGCCCGTCCTCGCGGCCACGGGTGGGCTGCCCGAGGAGAATGTCGCGCGCCGGGGGCGGCAGCGCGATCGTCTTCGCCCGGTTGGATTTCGGAGTGTCTACTTGTGCGCGGTAGAGGCGGCGGGACACGACGATCCGGTTCGCGCGGAGGTCGACGTCCGAGTAGCGCAGCTCGAAGAGTTCTCCCGGCCGAGTCAGCGTCAGCCCGGCAAAGTCGAGCAGGTCGCGCATCTGACGCGCGTAGGGGCCAAGCGCCTCGCACGCCTCACGAAGCGTCTCCAGCTCCTCGACCGTCGGCGGGGCAAGGTCACGCCGGCCGCGCGAGCGCTTGCCGCCCAACCCCAGGAACGGATTGTGCGCGGCCGCTCGCATCCGCACCGCGTAGTTGAACACCGCGACCGCCTGGGCGACCGCCGAGGGCGGCACCGTCATGGCCCAGTCCTCGGCCTCGACGGGGGTGATCGAGTCGAGCGGCCGGTCGGCGAAGTCGCGCCGAAACGCCTTGATCGCGCTCTGGGTGGTGTCAAGGCTTGACCATTTCAGCTCGCCAGCGGCGACGAGCCGGCGATAGCGGGTGAGGTAGCGGTCAACCCATTCGCCGCACGACGCTGGCGCGGCCGCCTCCCACGAGCGCTTGACGCGAGCGAGAGCTACCGCCTGGTCGCGTTCACGCTTGGTTGCGAACCGGCCAACCCAGTAGAACTGCTGGCGCCCCTTGTCGTCGCGGCCCACGTAGATCCGGCCAGTCCAAGTCTTACGCTTGCTCACGCTGCGCTCCTAATGTTGGGAGCGAGCAGCCTATCGGGAGGGTCGCCACGCCGCTCGAGCTGCCCCCGTTCGGCCAGCCACACCTCGACCTCGCTTGCGCGGGCCTTTGGACGGCCGAAGATCAGCGCATGCGGCATCCCCTGCGACATGGCGAGTTCGATGGAGCGCACCGAGCAGGCGAAGTGCTCGGCGAGTCCCCGCTTGTCGAGCCACGGCTCATGCTGACGCGCGCTCAACGCTCGCTTCGTCCCCGACTCGGCGGCTGATCCCGGCCCTCTGAAAGCGCCGACAATGGTTCCCACGGTGTCTCAGTCTGGGCCTCACCGACGGAATCAGCGCGTTCTGTCTCGCCATCGCCGTCATCAACCCATGCACGCGTGATGGTCGCGACCTCGCGACCGGGATCGCCGGGTGTGGCCTTGTACTTGATGCGCATGCCCTCAAAGCCGCTCACTCCAGTCTCATGTGCGAACTTGGTGCAGGCATCACCAGCTAAAAGCAGGCGCAGGCTCGTGCGCCATGCCCCCATACCGACCGACGACCTCCAGACCCGCAGCATCAGTGCGACGGCGTCGGCGGTGAGCAGCTGATGCCCCGGAATGGCAGTCGACGCTCCGAGCGTGGGTAGCGGAGCCGAGCCCCTCGTGTCAAGCGCCGCCGTAGCGCAGCTCTCGTTCGACAACGGTTGCTGAAGTTCAATCAGTGCCTCTCCACTCATAACTCCGGTTCTGCCCCGGTGCCTCGCAGGAGGTCCCGGCTGCCCCCGAACGATGCGTGCATCAGATTCATCACGCCTCGCATCCATCGCACTGATGAAACCACGTGAGTCGGGGACGCCACAACCACCGATGATGGACACTTCGGGGACGTTTCAAGCGCTGATGCGTCCCTGCACCGTGCCACCCCGTGCGCCTGGCGAGGTCCGGATCTCGGCGATGACCGAGCTCAACGATCAAGCCTGGTTCCAATTTTCTTTACTTAATTCAAGGCGGCCGCCGGCGCGCTGCGCGCGCCGCGGCCACTGGGAGCGCACGGCCGAGGACGGCTCGAGGGGCCGGCGCCTGCTTTCCGTTTGATAGGGAGCGCCCGGCCACCAACAGTCGCAACCGGGAAAGCACACGTGCCGCCAGGCAAGCACAGCGCCATCGCGGACGATCCCCTGGTCGCCGATCCGATCGCGCGACGCGACATGGCGGGCGGATGAAAGCGATCGCGCGGTCGGCGCAGCCGGACGCTCGAGGTTGGGCGGGAGTTGCAGCGCGACGTCGCGTCTGCCGACTGTCGCTTCGATGATCCGCCGCGCCGGCCGTCGGCTTGCTCAAGGTCGGACATGTTCGTCTGCCCGTTCTGGCACGAAGGTGGCGCGGCGTAAGGTCATCTTCTCGGTCGGGCACCCTGTGCGCTGCCCCGGGTTCTCCGGGAGGGCAAGGGCCGTTCGGTGTGCTTCGGGTGATCAGCGTCGATGTGTTCGCGATGGCTGGCGCCTGTCCGGTCCAGTGCATGGCTGTTTCTGCTCGCATTGCTGCTCGGTCCAAGCGAACATGGCTGCGGACAGCCATGCGGTGCCGGAGAACCAGACTGACTCGGACGGCTTAGGGCGCTCGGAGCGGACGTTTGGCCGGGGTCCGACATGGTCTGGCGTGCTGGGCTTACTCAAGCTCGACTGGTTTCAGGAAGGTCCCCTCACGTGCGGTCACTTCATCGCGGAGGCGCCCTGCGCTCCCCCCCGCGGGCAGCGTTGACGGCTGCAGTCACCCCAAGCCGCCTCCGTCATTTCGCGAACCGCCTGCGGCCAGCGACCGTCGTGATAGTGCAAGGCCCCGTCGACCCCAGAGCCGTTAGGTGTCAGCGCTCCTCGGTCCAGCCGTGGCGACCACCCGAACGCCCCAAGGCGCGCTCGACAACGAGCCGGCCCGTCACCGCACCGGCGCCGAGAACCAGAAGCCGGTCGTCCTCCGCGTGGGGTCCAATCGCCTTGCCTAGCGCCTGATACGCGGTCAGGGCGGGCACCGGAAAGGCTCCAGCCTTCTCCCAAGGAAACCGACTCCGGCTTGGATGCAAGAAGGTCGCCGCCGGCGATCAGCTGCTCGCCCCAAGCTCCCTGATCACGCAGCGGAACGGGTGCGTCATCACATCCTCACCGATTGACCAGTCGGTGACGTCATTTCCGAGCGCGGTGATCACCCCCGGGCCTCTACGCCAAGCGCCATCGGCGGTCCCGAGCCGACATCCGATCCTTCTGTCCTTACGAACTCGTGCCAGTTCCCGACACCGGCGGCCTTTACCTCGATCAGAACCTCGTCCGGGCCAGTTGCCGCGGCTTCGGCAGCGCGATCAGCTACACGCCACCGCCCAGCTCGACGATTCCTCCCGGCAGCGTTCACCGCATCAGCTTCCCAGCTAGCGGGAGTCTCGGTCAGCGACGCGCTCTGGCCCGGGCAGCGAGCTCGCGCGCGTTGATGAGCGCCAATGCGTTCAGTGCGCACCCTGCGCCGGTGCCCGTCGCGAACTGCTGGTCCGCAAGCTGCTGGGCGTCGCGGTTCGCGTAACGAGGACGCCAAACCGGCTGTCCCCGCCAACACGGTGGTGCGCGCCAGTCGGCCTCTGTCCCGGTGCCCGCCGGGGCCGCGGTCCCGCTCAGGCATCTTCAACGCCGCTCGGGCCGGGACCCGAGATTCAAGACCCCCGGTTGTTCTCAAGCGCACTGCGTCGTTGTTCCGTGCCCTTGACGAGGGACGTCAGACCGCGGTAGGGTCCCACGAGGTGGGCACACGGGCGGTCTCAGCCGAATGGCGCGGGTGTTTCACGACCGGAGGAACCGGTGCCGGTGGATGTGTTCCAGCCGCAGACGAAGTAGTCGAGGGCCTTGATCCTGTAGGGACTTGTGGCCATGGGGACCAGTGAGCTGATGGCACCGCGCTTGCATGCGAAGCGGCATCTGCCCCGCCACCTCGGACCCCGAGCGGGTTCCCGCCGTGGCTGTGTCAGGCAGGGGGCGGTGGCCGCGGGCGTCGGCGTCGTGCTGATGGCGTTCGGCCCCGCTCCGGCCGCCGCTATCTCCCCGATCGACCTGGATACAACGTTCAGCCAGCGGATCGACGGCTCGACCCTCAACGCTGCCGCGGGTTCGGCGGTCCACAGCGCGGGCCCGGTGAACGCGGGTAACGTCCCAGACACACTGGTCGGGGATGCCTCAGGCGCGGGTGAGGCGGACATCGTCTACGGCGACGCCCATGCATCCAACCAGGTCGTCAACCTAGGGTCACTGGCGGGGCACGGATACAAGATGGATTCTCTGAACCCGTTTGGAGGGTTCAACGCCGGCCTCTCGGTGGCGAATGGCGGGGACGTCAATGGCGATGGCATCCCCGACCAGATCATCGGCGCGCCGGGCCTCACCTGCGCGGTGACGCCCGTGGTTTATGTGGTCTTCGGTCGCCGGGGAGCAGCGTCTGACGTCGACCTCTCGAAGATCGGCACTTCAGGTGACACGTCCGGCTATCGAATCACCGCCTCGCCGGGCAACAAAAACTGCATGCTTGGTGCGTCGGTCGCCGACGCGGGCGACGTCAACGGCGATGGCATCCCGGACGTGGTGATCGGCGCTCCGTTGGCCGACAACAACGGACTCCAAGACTCCGGCTCGGTGTACGTCGTGTACGGACAGCGTGGCAGCGTCCATGACATCAACTTGGACTCGCTTACAAGCGCACAGGGCTACCGGATTGACGGAGCGCAAGCAGGCGAGCAGCTCGGCAGCTCCGTCGCCAACGCGCGTGACGTCAATGGCGACGGCACCCCGGACGCGCTGATCGCCGCCCCGGAGGCGGCCTTCAATGGACACAACGGCGCCGGAGCCGCTTATGTGATCTTCGGCCGTGCGCACGGCGCTACGACGATCGACCTCTCGCTGCTGACCGCGGCGCAAGGCTACGAGATCGGTGGGCCAGGGCCGGGTGCGGGGTTCGACGAGTCCGTCGCCCAAGCTGGCGACGTCAACGGCGACGGAATCCCTGACGCCCTGATCGGTGAGCCCTTAAACGGTCCCGGAGGCGTTGTATACGTTGTCTTCGGTGCTCGGGGCCGGTCGACGCCGCTCGACCTCGCTGCGATCGGAACCTCCGGGAACACGCAGGGCCAGCGCATCGTCGGCCGTTCGGGAGACGACTTCGGCTCTGCGGTCGCGAACGCCCGCGATGTCAACGGCGATGGCATCCCCGACCAGCTCATAGGTGCCCCGATGATCAGCAATGGCAGCGAGAAGGGCTCCGTCTACGTCATCTTCGGGTCTCGCAGTCCCGGCCAGCGCACCACGGCGGCGATCGGGACACCGGGCGATACCTCCGGGTACGTGATGAAGTCAAGCCAGGCGTCGTCCGCTGGAGAGGCTGTCGCGCCCGGTGTCGACGTCAACCGCGACGGGTTTCCGGATCAGCAGTTCGCCGGCCCCACCAACTCTGGCTCGCATCTTGGCGACGGGGCTGTCTGGACGGTCTTCTCGTCACTCGCGCTGCCGGACGCGGTGACCGGGCCGGCGACGGCCGTGGGGCCCCATGCGGCGAAGCTGACCGGCGCGGTGACCCCGAGCGCCGTGACCTGCCAACAGGCCGGCACCCCGACGACATTCCAGTTCCAGCTCGGGCGGAGCAAGGCCTACGGTTTGGTGGCGCCCGCTACGCCCGCCGGCGTCGGCGCCGGAACCGCACCACGTCCGGTCTCGGAGACCGTCAAGAGCCTCGCCTCGAAGACGACCTACCACTACCGCCTCACGGCGCAGTGCGCGGACGGGGCGCAGCGCTTCGGAGCAGATCGGACCTTCACGACAGCCGGTAAAGGTCCTTTCGCCAGGACCGGGCGGGCTGACTCAAGTGACGCCGCGTTGCGCGACGCTACACGGTCTCGTCAATCCGCGCGGAGCCGCCACCTCTCATTACTATCATTACTTCCAGTACGGGCACACTAAGAGATACGGCTCGCACACCCGCAGCCATAACGCCGGCAAAAGCAGACGCGGGCGATCGGTCGCCCTGCAGCTCTGCGGGCTCGCCGCACATAGCAAGTACCACTACCGCATCGTCGCCCCACAACGCCAACGGCAGTACCAACGGGGGCGACCGCACCTTTGCTACCAGCCGGCTGCCGGGCCTCTTGAACGTCTTCTAGAACTCGTTCGCGCTGAGCGCCAGGGCACATTGCCAAGCCGCGCACTTGCTTCGTTCCCCTGCCGCCCGCTCGGCGGGTGGCCGCGTTAGACCATACGATTGCATTGTTACGAGCCGGGCGGCATGCAGCGCACGATCGCCTTCACCCGACTCTGATTGATCGCCGGACCCGAGTTTGGCGGGGAGCGGGACGTTGCGCGCGTGCGGATCCTGCTTTTCGTTCAGCACCACCGGCTCGGTCGATAGCGTGTTCGGGATGCCGACCAGACTGGCTTGGCTCGGTGAGGGCGCGTCGCGCATGGAGGTCGCGCACGTTGAGCACACTGATCCGGAATTCGTGGCTTCCGGCACGCAACTCGGGGTTACCTATGAGCTGCGGTACCGGGTCGAGGACCGAACGCTACGCCTTGAGCTGGTGGGTGAGCGGACGGTGGAGCTCGAGCTGGATGGGGCCGATTTCTTCGATCTCGGCTGGTCGCCGCTGTTCAACTCGTTGCCGGTGATCCGCGACCGGCTGCTCGAACCGGGCCCGTCCCGCGACTATCTCATGCGCTGGGTCGAGGTGCCGTCGCTTCAGGTGAGCATGTCGGAGCAGCACTACGAGCCCCTGGGTGAAGGTGTCGTTCGCTTCCGCGCGGGCGACTTCGTCAGCGACATCACGTTCGACCCGGATGGATTCGTCGTGAACTACCAGGGAATCGGCGCGCGCCCCTAGCGGGTCGGCCAGGCGTCCTGGACTAGGCAATCGGCCAAGCATCGAGTCCAATTGCTAACGATCGCTTTGCCCTTCCCATTACCATCGCCCCCTGCGACCGCCTTGGCGACGTTCCGACGGTTAGCGAGCAGCGGCTCGGGCGGGTCCGCGGCAATCGCTTTTGCCCGGTGGGTCGTCCCCTGAGTTCGCGCCTCGTTTGCGCGGGAGCGGGCATCCCGCCAGCATCGCTGCCGGAAACTGATGGCTTCACCTGGACTGCTGCTTTGCCGGTACCAACCAGAAGCGTCTGGGTCATGCGGAGGGGCTGTTCGGGCTGCTCCTCCTCGATCGAAGGGTCAGCGTTGAGGCGACGCTATGCACGGCGTTAGCACGGCGCGTCAGGACGGATCTGCCCGCTTCGGACAACGCGATCGGCACCCATGGTCGCTCGCCTAACCAGGGGTCGGTGCGGTAGGTTGGGGGTGTCCTGCGGCAGCCGGGGGGCGCACATCATGAGATCGGATCGGGGGTGATCCGCATGAAGCAGCACATCATCGCGCGAGCGGCTCTTGCGCTACTCGCGGCGTCCGTCTTTGGCCTAAGCCAAGTCGCGGTCGCGTCCGCCGACGGCGGCAACTCGGCGAACGCGAAGCTGTGTCAGAAAGGCGGCTGGCAGACGCTTTACAACTCCGCCACCGGAGCTGGGTTCTCTAGCGAGGGAGCCTGCGTGAGCTATGGAGCTAAAGGGGGCGAGTATTCGTCGCTCAAGTGGACGGCCACTGTTGGTAGCGGGTCCGTGACAATGTCCCTATCAGGCTTCGGACTGGAGCCTGGGTCGGAATACGACTACAGCGGCTCCGAATCTTTCGATGACACGGGCATCCGCTTTATCGGATTCGGGTACGTCTCAGCAGACGGGACCATCTCAGGTCCGTCGAGCGCGTCAATCACGGCCCCATGCGGGCACAACCTATCCGTATCTGCCACGGCAACTATTGCGGGGGGAACCAGCATCAGCACGGGCAGCAGCTCTCCCTGCGGATAGAGTCTCCCTCGGCGCGGGCAACAGCGCGACGACCACAATCGTCGTCACCGCAACCCAGCCGGACGCGATTAGCGACACCGCCAACGTGACCGCGTCGAACGTCACTCCGGACGTCGACGGCGCCGCGACTACGACGACGACCACACTCACGGGCACGTAGCCGCACGCCACGGATCGGATCTGCACCGGGCCGGACACTCCCGGCCCGGTCGGCGTTCGGCCTCGCAGTGGTCCTTCGGGCTTACTGGTCAAGCTTCTGTGGTCGGCGGATGTCGGGAGAGCGCCGCTTTGGGCTTGCCCGTGCAGAGGGCCGCTTTTAGTCCAGCGCCTCCCGACGTTCCGTCGAGGTGCCCCAAGAGCGGCAACAGGAGGTCGCGCCTAGAGCGCCATCAGTAAGCATCCGCCAGGGTACCTCGCGCCGACGGTCAGTCAATCGGTATCGGAGGGAGTGGTGGTCGTGTCTGATGGTCGGTTTGCCGGGGTTGATTGGGCGAGTGCCGAGCATGCGGTGTGCGTGGTCGACGGGCGGGGGCGGATGGTGGAGGGCCGCCGGTTTGGTCATGATGAGTCGGGTATCCGGGCGCTTTGCGCCAGGCTCGTGCGGCTCGATGTCGCGCTGGTCGCGATCGAGCGCCCGGATGGGCTGTTGATCGAGCGGCTGCTCGATGCTGGCCTGCTTGTTGTTGCGGTGCACCCCAACCAGGTCAAGGCGATGCGGCCGCGCTACAGCGTCGCTGGCGGCAAGAGCGATGTGTTTGACAGCTTCGTGCTGGCAGAGCTTGCTCGCACCGACAGCCACCGGTTTCGGGTCCTGGTGCCAGACAGCGATCAGACAAAGGCGTTACGGGCGAGCACCAGGGCTCGGGAGAGCCTGGTGCGCACCCGGATCGGCTTGGCTAACCAGCTGCGCGATCAGCTCGCGTGTTTTTGGCCCGGCGCGACAAGAGTGTTTTGCTCGGTGGACACCGGGATCGCCCTGGCGTTCCTGCGCCGCTACCCGTCCCCGGCTGATGCCCGGGGGCTGGGCGAGCAGCGCCTTGCGGCATTCCTCAAGCGCCATGGCTATACCGGCCGCAAGCCCGCTCGCGAGCTGCTGGCGCGGCTGCGCGGCGGCGCCGAGAGCCGCGCTGACGAGCTCGAGCTTGCTGCTCGTCGTCAGATCGTCCTGGCGCTCGTCTCCGCGCTTGAGCCGATCGTCGCGCGGATCAGCGAGCTGACGATCGAGATCCGCCGACAGATCCAGGCTCACCCCGACGGCAACACGTTCCGCTCACTATTCATCGACCCCAACTCCTGGCTGTGCGCCGCGACGATGATCGCTGAGATCGGCGACTGCCGCGACCGCTACCCGAGCTACCGCGCGCTCGCGGCCGACGCCGGCCAAGCCCCCGTCGCCGTCGAGTCCGGTAAATCCCGCCACGCCAAGTTCAGATCGGCCTGCGACCACCGCCTTCGCGACGCGTTCGACACACTCGCCGACTCAACCCGCCGCCACAACCCCTGGGCCGCTGACATCTACACGCGAGCGCGCGCCCGCGGCGCCGGCCACGCCCACGCGACACGCGTCTTAGGCCGCGCCTGGTGCCAGGTCATCTGGCGCCTGTGGCACGACCACGACGCCTACGACCCCAACCGCCACACCGCCCTCCAACGCCTGCTCGCGACCCGAAGTTGACACAGGAGGACTAA
>DASYAP010000247.1:0-11899 GCA_036501265.1 Solirubrobacteraceae bacterium
CGCGCCCGCGTGCGTCCGGCGACAGCCCAGGCGCGATGCGGTCGAGCAACTCCTCGGAAGCCGACGCGGACAGGCGGTCCAACTGGAGAATCGCCAGCCCAGCCTCCTCAAGCACGGTCGAGAACCCGCCGCGAACGCCCGCGACGAATACCACCGGCTCGTTGTCCAAGCGCCGCGCGACGAAGGTCAGCACGTCAAGGCTCGAGCGGTCCAGCCACTGCGCGTCGTCTGCGATTAACAACAGCGCGCTCGAGTCCGCCGCATCAGAAATCACCCGGTAGGCGGCGAGGGCGACGCGGAAGGGATCCGGCTGCACCGCGTCGCTGACACCGAACGCTGCGTCGAGCGCTTGTCGCTGCGGATCGGGAAGCCCCTTAATACGGCTCCCGATCGGCGCAAGTAGCTGGTGTAGACCCGCGAAGGCGAGCTCGGACTCAGACTCCACGCCCACTGTCGCGAGCGTGCGAGCCCCCAGAGCGCTCGCACGGCCGCGCGCGCGGTCCAACAACGCCGACTTACCTATCCCCGGCTCCCCACAGATCAGCAGCGCTCCGCCGCGGTCGCGGACGCGGTCCAGGACCGCGTCGATTCGCGTGATCTCGTCGTTGCGCCCGATCAGCTCGCCGGTCGCATCCGGCGGGCTCGAGACGGTCATATACCGAGGATAGGCAGTTCGGCTACGCACCCTGAGCGAAAGCGCTGTCGCTTTGCGAGCATTGCGCCAGCGTTGAGGCGAAGCTATGGACAGCTTTATGTCCGGCCCGTTAGGTTGTTTGCCTAACACGGGGGCGCCTCGGTAGGGTCAGGCTTTCGCGGCCCGGGGTGGACTGACACCCGCTATCGCCGGCTCATTCTCACGGTCGCGAACTCGGTTCGCAATTGAAGGAGAGGGGCGATGGCTTTGAGGGTCGGGCAGGTTGGTGTGCGGGAGTCGCGTGAGGATGCACGGGCTCGTAGCGTCGAGGGGCAAATAGTCGACGAGGAGCGGTTCTGGGGACGCATGCCGCACGCGCGACGCTTTCGCCTATCCCGTTTTCGCTGCGCCGTGCTGGTGCTCGCGCTTATCGGTGCGTGGTTGGTACCAGTCGCTGCACCGCCGGCGGCCCTGGGCGCACAGCTCGTTCGCGTATTCAACTACACGGGTGCGATGCAGAACTGGACGGTCCCCGCTGGCGTGCACTTTGCGCACTTCGACGTGCGCGGCGCCCAGGGTGGCGGCAACGACGTTTTCTCGATCTTCCCGGTCATCAAGGGCGGCGAGGGGGGCCGCACCGTCGCGGAGATCAGGGTGTTTCCGGGCGAAGTGATCCACGTCTTCGTCGGCGGCAAGGGCGGTGACGGCGGCACCTGCCCCCACCGCAATCCACCGGCCGAACGATCCCGTGGGGGCTTCAACGGCGGGGGTAACGGCGGCGGGTGTGGCCACGGGGGGTCTGGCGGTGGGGGTGGCGGCGGCGCGTCCGACATCCGCGTCGAGGGCACGCACTTGACCAACCGCCTCATCGTCGCCGGTGGGGGCGGCGGTTCGTCAGAGAAGCTGAACGTGCCGTGCGGGTTCTCGATCGGTGGTGGTGGTGGTGGGCTCCAAGCAGCTGACGGGGTCGCCGCGGTGGACGGATGCACCGGGGGGACCGGCGGCACACAGACCAGCGGCGGTGTCCAGGCTGGCCACCCCGAGGGCCGCGGCAGCCTAGGCTTCGGGGGACCGGGCAAGTTGGGCTTTTTCGAGTCAGCCTGCGGCGGCGGCGGTGGTGGTGGCTACTACGGCGGCGGCGGCGGTTGGCTCGGGGGTGGTGGTGGCGGCGGGAGCGGGTTCGGGCCGCGCGTGGATTTCCCCCCCGTGAAGTTCTACACCGGCGTGCACAAGGGCGACGGACAGGTCATCGTCACGTTCGAGCAACCGGGCTAGCAACATCGCCGAGCACAACAGCTAGCAGTACGTCGTGCTTAACAGATGCAGTAGCTGAGCGCAAGCAGTCGCATGACTGAAGCGACGGGCGCTGATCGCACCTACTCTCGCGCTGGTGGCGACGAGTCATGAGACCTACACCGCGAGACGGCTGACCGTCGAGGTACCGAGCGTTCGCGAGTTCCAACAGGTCTACGAGCAAGCCGTCCCTGCGAATCCCGTCAAGGAGGTCGTCGCGCTTGTGGAGCGTCGGGCGAGTTGGGCCGAGGTAATTGATGCCCACGCCGAGTGGGCGCCGCACGGGTTTCTGATCTATTGGCGCAATGACGTCCACGGCGTGATGAAGCTCGCAGAAGACGACACCGACTGCATCGCCTACCTCATGGGCAACGTCACCACCGCTGAGCAGATGTTTCGCCACGATCCCCGGGCCATGCTCTACGCGCCGCTGCGGACAGTCATCTGGGAAGACGCAGACCAACGCGCATGGTTCACGGTCGATCAGCCGAGCGCGCAGTTCGCAAGCTTCGGAATCCCCGCGGTCTCGGCGGTCGGGATCGAGCTCGACAGGAAGCTCGCGGCGCTGCTAGAGGCGCTCCGAGTGGAAGTGCCGATGGCACTGCTCTCCTCCACCCCGGCCGCCTGATCAAGCGCAGAGAAGCAGTCGCATGACTGAAGACAACGCCGACGCCGTCGGCCAGGCTCCTGCACGATCACACCAGTTCTACCGAAAGGACGAGCATGTCCCCACAGAACAAGCCGAGCATCGTCTTCTGCCATGGCCTTTGGGCCGATGGCTCGTGCTTCAACAAGGTGATGGGCCCGTTGAGGGCGGAGGGGTTCGAAGTGATCGCCAGCGAGCACGGGCTGGACTCGCATCAGGGCGACGTCGACTGCGTCATTCGCTGCATCGGGCGAGTCTCCAGTCCGGTCATCCTCGTGGGCCACTCCTACGGCGGAAGCCTGATCACGGCCGCGGGAACTGATGATCGCGTCGTCGGGCTCGTGTACATATCGGCGCTGGCGCCCGACGAGACCGAGACGTCGCAGAGCCAGCAAGAGAAGTTCCCCACCACCGACGTCTTCTCCCACATCGAGATTGCCGACGGACGGATCTGGCTGCTCCGGGACGGCGTCGACTGCTTCGCGGGCGACCTGACGGCCCAGGAGAAGGAGCTCACATGGGCGACTGCGATGTCGCCCGCCGCGGAACTGTTCACTCAGAAGGTCGAAGGCGTGGCCTGGAGGAGGAAGCCGAGCTGGTACATCGTGGCCAAGAACGACCGCACCGTCCATCCCGACCTTGAGCGCTCCGCGGCGGAGCGCATGGGGGCCACAACGTACGAGTTCGAGACGAGTCACGTCCCCATGGTGTCCCGTCCAGAACTCGTGCTCGACGTGATCCGCCAAGCAGCCAGCGCGGTCCAGGAGTCGGCAGCCGCCGTGGTCTAGTCGGCGGAGCCTAAGCATCTGGCGCTGAAGGCCGGATGGGCGACGACCCGATCACCGGCTCCGACTGCAATCTCGCTGTCGCTGGGCGGAGCCGGTGATAGGGCGGCGATGGTCACCGCGCTCTGGAACTACGCCCAGCATTGCGCGCTCAACGACAACTTCTACGGCACCAACTACGGGCCCTCCACCCCGGGTGCGATCAATGTGACCTCTGGCAATACCTACGGGGCGATCTGCGGCCCGTCCAGCGCCGTTTATAAGAACACGTCATGCACCGCGACCCCGGGTGCAACTTCGCCAGCGTCCGCCTCGCGCCGAGCCGCTGGACACGGCACGGCCCATAGCGACGCCGACCCCAACTACGACGTGTGCTCTAAGACCGAGGATGGCGATTCCGCCGCCCAGACCATCCAGATGGGCGGTGACAATGTTGGCGACCTGCTCGACAAGGCGAAGGTCACCTGGGGATGGTTTGAGGGAGGGTTCGCCAGTCCGCGGTACGTTTCGGGCAAGCCGAAGACAGATGACCTCTCCAAGGTTTGCGCGGGAACCCACAAGAACATCGCCGGGGTGAAGATCAAGGACTACATCCCGCACCACGAACCGTTTCAGTACTACGCGTCGACGGCGAACCCGAAGCACCTGCCGCCGACGTCGCTCGCGATGATCGGCCACCAGGACCAGGCGAACCACCAGTACGACATCAAGGACTTCTGGGCGGCCGCGGATGGAAACAACATGCCGGCTGTCTCGTATCTCAAGGCTCCCGCCTATGAAGACGGCCACGCCGGCTACTCGGACGCGCTCGACGAGCAGCGCTGGCTGGTTCAGACAATCAACCGCTTGCAGCACCTGCCGAGCTGGCGAAGCACCGCGGTGGTCATTACCTACGACGACAGCGACGGTTGGTACGACCATCAGATTGGACCGCTCGTCACCCAGTCGCAGACCTCGCTCGACATGCTTACGGGCACGGGCGCGTGCGGCACGAACCCCGCGCGTGTTCCGAGCGACCGAGCCGGCGCGCCAGAGGAGGGCCGTTGCGGCGTCGGACCACGGCTCCCGCTGCTGGTGATCTCGCCCTACGCGAAGCGCAACTCCGTGGACAGCACTTTCACCACGCAGGCCTCCGTGGTGCGCTTCATCGAGGACAACTGGCTCGGCGGCAAGCGACTCGGCAACGGTTCGGCCGACGCCTGGACGGGCTCGCTCGACACCACGTTTAGCTTCCGCCACGCCGACGCTGCCCCTCTACCACTCAATCCCCAAACCGGCGAACCAACGAGGAATGGTCGCGACGGCTGAGACCGATGCCACAAGCCACAGGCCCACGGGCGGCCCCAGGGACTACATGTTGGTTTTAGCCCCCTGCCCGGTCACCATCGTCAAATACAGCCAGGCGGACGGCGAGGCCGACCCTGGCGCGGTTGCTGACATCGCCGGCTCGTCTGACGCCATCCGCTCGTAAACAAGCTGCCAGTCTGCGGTGGCCGGTGAGTCTGTCGCGGCCCGGCTACCTGGTGGAGGCAACGTGAACGGGGTGGACCGATCACCGCTTGAGTGAAGCCTGCTCGGACGCGCTTGCCCACCCAGCTCAATAGTGTGGGCGAGGAAATGAGCGGTACGCGAACCGACACGGAGGAGATGCCGGCGGAACTCAATCCGCGCCGGCTTCGCCGTAGGCTGTTGGAGTTCGCCGCGGTCGGCGTTCTGGTCGGCGTCTTGGTTTTGTTGGGCCCGGGGTTAGGGAGCTTGCGCAGCCAGCTTCGCCACGCGTCGGCGGCCTGGCTTGCGGGCGCCGTTGCGTTGGAGGTCCTCTCGGCTCTCTCCTACGTGCTGATTTTCCGCGTGGTGTTCTGCCGACGGATGAGCTGGAAGCTCAGCTACCAGATCGGCATGGCTGAGCAGGGCGCGAACTCGGTGCTCTCGGTGAGCGGCGCCGGCGGCTTGGCACTGGGGGCATGGGCGCTGCGCCGGGGCGGGATGAGCACCGAGTACATCGGACGCAGAACTGTCGCCTTCTTCATTCTCACCAGCTTGGCCAACGTCGTCACGCTCGTCGTCTTCGCCGCGCTGTACGCGCTCGGCGTCCTCGCAGGCGACCGCAACCCAGGCCTCACCTACGGGTTCGGCGCGGCTGCGTTGGTGGCGACCGCCATCGTGGTGCTCGGTCTGCCGCGGGTGAGTAAAGCTGCTCCGGTTCCGCCTGGGGTGCGCTTGGGAAAGATCGCCAGCGCGCGCCGGTTTGCCCGCGATTCGCTCGGGCAAGGCGTCCGCGACGGGTTGCTATTGCTGCGAGAACACCCGGTCGGCGTCCTGGTTGGGTCCTTTGGGACTATGGGATTCGACATCGCCGTTCTCGGCTTGTGCTTTCGAGCGCTTCACTACTCGCCTGCGGTGGGGGTGTTGGTAGTGGCCTACCTGATCGGACAGCTGGGCGGCAACGTTCCGATTCCCGGCGGGATCCTTGGACTAGACGGTGGACTAATCGGCGCCTTCGTCCTCTTCGGACAGCCGCTTGCGACTACCACCGGCGCAGTGCTGCTCTATCACGCGATCACGCTCTGGGTGCCAGGGCTGCTCGGCACGATTGCGTTCGTGCGGTTGCGACGGAGCCTTCAACGAGAATCGCAGGCTGCCGCAATGTGCTCGCCGCTGGCGGAACCGATCGAGGCAGTGCGGCTGCCCGCCGCGGTCGGTGGCGAATCTTCGTGAGCGAATGCTCGTGTCGGGCGGGAGTCGCTTCGCGCAGCGAGGTTCGCCGCTATCCGCTTCGCCCGTCGTCTGACCGCGGGGCGTCGGCGTTCCCCGCTGGGGAGCGTGGGATTCGGCGCGCGAGCGTCGAACTCAGCCACAGCACCAGTTTGTCTCGCCATCGAAGGATGAGTGCAACTAGTAGCAGCGGCGACACAGGCCGCACCGGGCCAATCCTCTGCGGCTTCTCGGCGGGTCCGGTCGGGACCCCGGTAACGGAGATCGTGCTGACGTCGACGGCGTAGCCGCGCTGAGGATCGAGGATGTCGCGCGTGACGATCAGTCCGCGCGCGAGCGAGTCGACAACGATCGTCTCGGTCACGGGCGGGTCGTTCGCGCTCCTCGCCGTGAGGACCAACCTCTCGATCGGATCTGGTGCGTTGGTGAAGTCGAATCGCAACTTGAGCCCGCCCCTCGACCGCCGCACACCAACCGGTGCTGCGGTACCGAGCGGGCGCTTTTCATGCGTGATCGCGTTTTCGGCGAGCAGCTCTGGCCTCTTCCACTGGCCATGCCTGATCGGCCCTGGCGGGCTGTCACCATCCGGCCCGGGTATCCGCGGACGCGTGCCACCCCAGTTGCCACCCCACTGCGCCCAGCCGGGGAGGTTTTCATCATCGAGGATCACGAGCCGCTGACGGACTCGAGGACCGTTTCCGTCAGCCGCGTCCCACAAAAACGGCAGGTAATCGTCACCGACTCTTAGATGCGTACGATGCAGCCCCGGCTCGAAGTACGAAGCGTGGCTTCCGCGGCCCGAAAATACGATCGGACAATCATGAATCGGATCGCGCGAGATGTCGGCGTACTTGGCTCGCTCAGCATATGCGTGCTGCGAGTAGACCGCTGCAGTCGGAACGCCGTCATGCACGAGGAACTGGACCATCTCCCAGTCGCCCTCGTGTAGGTCAAAGCGCCCGCCGAACTGAGCGTCGTTGTAGAGATAGAAGTACCAGTACTGCAACCAGACATCACCATCGAGGCTCATCATGCTTTCGCCGTTGGCTCCGACAGCCCGTCCGTAGACGACGTTGCGAACGCGAGGATCGAGATCCCGCTCCATCTGACGGTAGTCACCGATCTTGTCGACGAACCGATCGGGACCTCCCAAGTCGATACAGAATTGATCTCCCGTCATGAAGGGCATCTTGTTCTGATATGCGTCGCGTCCAAGGAATTCGGCGCCTAGCCCGGAGTCGTGTGCTGCGATCACCGAGCCCTGCGTTTGCTTCGAATCGTCGGCACGCATAAGGCGAAAGCTCGCGTTGTCAGTCATCGCACGCACATCGTGCGCCAGGAAGGCTTCGTGCGAATCAAACCGCACCGTCGGCTGCAGCTTGGTCAATAGCGCCTTTGCGTCCAACACACTGCCGCGTTCCCGATCAGGCCATCACTCGCGGCGACAGGGAGATTAGGGGTGCCCGCGTCGGGGTGCGGCGTGGCGATCTCGACCGGGCGTACCCGCCTATTACACGGTGCGCTCGAGCAGTTTCGACGGCCGCCGAGGATAGCGGTGGAGCTTGTGGAGTTAACTGCAAGGGTCTAGGCCAGTATTCTCACGGGCGCAATTGTGGCTCATCGAGCGACTCTGGTGTCCGCACCCACGCCTGGTATTCGCACGTTTCGCATCAACCCCTGACCTTAGGAGGCGGCAGCGCATGGGCACGATCACCACCAGTGATGGCACCGAGATCTTTTACAAGGATTGGGGCTCGGGACAGCCGATTTTTTTCAGCCATGGCTGGCCGCTGTCGGCTGACGATTGGGATAACCAAATGCTGTTTTTCCTTCAGCACGGCTATCGCGTCGTTGCCCACGATCGCCGCGGGCATGGGCGCTCCGCCCAGACCGGCGATGGTCACGACATGGACCACTACGCCGACGATTTGGCTGCGGTGACAGAGCATCTCGATCTCCACGATGCCGTTCACGTCGGGCACTCGACCGGGGGCGGCGAAGTGGTGCGCTACGTCGCCCGGCACGGTGAGAGCCGCGTCGCCAAGGCGGCGATTATCAGTGCGGTTCCGCCGCTGATGGTGCAGACTGACGCCAACCCCGGCGGCACGCCGAAGAGCGCGTTCGACGACCTCCAAGCGCAACTCGCCGCCAACCGGTCGGTCTTCTACCGAAACCTGGCATCAGGCCCCTTCTACGGCTTCAATCGCCCGGGCGTGGAACCCTCGGAAGCGATCATCCAGAATTGGTGGCGCGAGGGCATGATGGGTGGAGCCAAGGCCCACTACGACGGCGTCGTCGCGTTCTCCCAGACCGACTTCACCGAGGACCTCAAGAAGATCACGGTGCCGGTCTTGGTAATGCACGGCGACGACGACCAGATCGTCCCCTACGCCGACGCTGGACCACTGTCCGCCAAGCTCTTGCAGAACGGAACGCTGAAGACATACGAGGGATTCCCGCACGGCATGATCACCACGCAGGCAGAGACCGTCAACGCTGACCTGCTGGCTTTCGTGCAGTCGTGACCGACGCCTCAGGACCGCACACAGCTATGACAGATCACACCCCATTCATCGACTTCGAGAACTTGCCCTCCCCGAGCGAGGGCTTCCTCGTCACCTTGTTTATTACCGTGCGAAGCGTTGCTCGATCTCGCGCGTTCTACTCCGAGGTCCTAGGCGGCCAGGTGGTGTTGGAGGAGAACCCGTGCATGATCAAGCTTTCGAACTCGTGGCTGATCATGAACCCGGGCGGCGCTCCCACCCCGGACAAACCAGACATCTCGGTCGTCAACTACGAGCCCGGCGACACGGTTTCCAGCTTCATGAACCTGCGCGTCGCCGACATCCACGCGTGCTACGAGCAGTGGAAGTCAAAGGGCGCCGAGTTCGTGACGCCACCGATCGATCGCGGCGCCGAGATCCGCTGCTACATACGTGATCCCGACGGCTACATGATCGAAGTCGGCCAATCCACAGGATTGCTCAAAGGCAGACTCGCCAAGAAGCGGCCCGAAGATCTCCCAGGCTAAGACGACTCACCAGAACTCAGCGGCCGAGGAGGCCCAGCCCTGAGAGCTTGCACCCCGTCATGTAGCACATGGCGCGAGCCTTGGCGCCGAAGCCAGTTAAGCGGGCCAGCTCCCGGCCGTCCGTGAGCGTCACCGCCCACCCGGATCTGCTTGAGCATCACTGCGAGTCCGCTCATCTCGTGGCCTGCCTATTCCCTCCCACCGCCGAACAGCTGGAGGAAGAACAGAAACACGTTCAGGACATCCAGAAAGATGCTTGCTGCGATCGGTACCGCGCTCTCCGCGCCCGCTCGACGGAGCCTGTTGAAGTCGAAGATCGTATAGCCGCCGAAGATGACCAGGCCCGCGATCGACCAGATCAGGTTTGCGTGGGGGATCGAGACGAATAGCGCGACGATCCCGAACAGGAGCAGGCCGACGAGTGCCCAGAACAGCATGCGGTACCACGGCGATAGGTCGCGACGGATCGCGTAGCCGACCGCGCCGAGGACGGCGATGAACCCGCCGGTAGCACCCGCGGCCTGCCATACCGCTGCGGGGTCCGCCTTTGCGTAGGCGTTGATTATGGGGCCGAGCCCGAGTCCGAGCAGCAAGCCAAGCCCGAACAGGAGCGTGATCGCTAGCTGTTGGTGACCACGGCTCGACGCGATATTGAGGCCGAAGATGCACGCGAATGCAGCGATGAAGAAAGCGATTCCCGCACCGCCGCTGAGATTTCGGCCGATGTAGGCGCCGAGCGCCAGGCACCCCAGCGTCAGCGCGACCAAGCCCATGACCTGGCCGAAAACCGCACGAGTGCCGTCCCTCGTCGCAGCGTACGAGCCGGTCGGTTCATCCCGATAGCCGGGTAATTGCGTTGAGCGCCGGTCGGGGGAATCAATACTCACGGTCCTGCTCCTCGACGAGAAATTCCATGGTTGCTCCTTCGTGCTCAGGTCACGAACTGCTGGCCGCCGTCGATGTCATATGTCGCGCCCGTGAGGGCGGTGTTGGTCATGATGTGGACGGCGAGGGCAGCGACGTCCGCCGGTCCGACGACTCGCCCGATGGGGAGCGTTCGGCGCAGCTCCTCGCGCCGCGCTTCCAGGTCATCCCCCAGCAGAGAAGCCGACAATGGGGTGTCCACGAAGCCGGCGGCGATGAGGTTGGCGCGGACGGGCGCGAGCTCGAGCGCCAAGGCCGCCACGAACGGAGGGAGCGCAGCTGTGGCCGCCGACACAATCCCAAGCTCGCGGCTGATCCGCCGACCCGCGGTCCCACCCATCAGCAGCAGCGTTCCGCCGGGCCTCATCTTGGGGGCGGCGTTGCGCGCGACCTCGAGCCCCAGCACCACGTGGTCGCTGAGCGATTGGCGCACCTCATCGGCGGTCATCTCGAGCAGGGGCGCGTAGTGGGGGCCGGGACCCGTGACCAGGACGTGGTCGATCGGGCCGGACAGGTCGTCGAAGAACCGTTTCAACGACGCCGAATCGGTCGCATCGAATGCGGCAGTACTCCGCGCACCGACCTCGCGCGCAGCGTCCTTGAGCCGTTTCGGATTGCGCCCGGTGAGGATGGTCTCGGCGCCCTCACGGTGGGCGCGTCGAGCGGTCTCAAACCCAATGCCGGCGCTGCCGCCGATGAGCACGACAGTTTGGCCGAGTAGCTCCGGCTCGTGGGTGGTGGAAGAACTGGGGGTTGCGGTGGTCATGGCTCCCTCCTCTTCATCCCGACACGGTCGCCGTCTGCGCGCTCATTGGAGTCAGCGGCGGCGGCATGTCGGCGATCTCCATGCGGAGCGCCATGACTGCCGCGTCGTAGATTCCCGAGAAGCTGGGGAAGGGCTGGATCGTGTCGCTCAGCACCTCGAGCGGGACGTGTGCCCGGATCGCGAGCGTCGCCTGCTGCATCCATTCACTGGCCTCGGGACCGAGCGCGTAGGCGCCGGTCAGTCGCTCACCGTCTGAGAGCAAGGTCAGGAAACCATTGCTTTCGGCGTACGCGCGCGTGTAGGTGGCCGTCTTCGGTACCTCTGGGACGAGCGCGGTCGCGCTATGGGGTGCTTCGATGTCGCCGACCGCCGCAGCCTGCGGGTCGGTGTAGGTGACGCGCGGCACGGCCTCGTAGTTCGCCCGACGCGGATCGCCGGCGATGTTCGCCGCGACCACATCCCCTTCGTATTCGCCGACGTGGGTCAGGGGCCAGATGCCGTTGACATCGCCGATCGCCCAGAGGCGCTCGCCCGCGCGCAAGTGCTCATCGACCCGGATCCCCCGGGGGTCGGCTTCAACACCGACCGTTTCCAGACCGATCCCCCCGACACGCGGACGCCGGCCGGTCGCTACAAGCAGGCGGTCGCCCCGCACCTCGGTACCACCGTCGAGCTGCAGCACATACGCGTCGCCTTCCCGCCGGGCGGAAGTGGCGTGCATCCCCAGTATCAGTTCTATTCCGTCCCGACCTAGGGCCTCTCCAAGCGCCTCGCCAAGGTGTGCGGGTTCACGAGGAAGCAGGCGGTCGGCCCCCTCGACGATCACCACCTCGCCACCGAGGCGTCGCACGACCTGCCCCAGCTCTGCGCCGACCGGGCCGCCGCCGAGAATGAGCAGGCGGCGCGGAATGGCCTTCATCGACGTCGCCTCGCGGTTGGTCCAAACCCCTTCAAGCTCGCGCAAACCCGACACGGGCGGTATCACCGGATCGGCACCGTTCGCGAGGACCACGTGGTCGGCGGTGTGGCTGACGCCGTCGACCTCGACGACGCCCGTGCCGGCTAGCCGGCCGCGGCCGCGCACCAAGTCGATGCCATGATCGGC
>DASYAP010000248.1:0-25295 GCA_036501265.1 Solirubrobacteraceae bacterium
CGGGGCGCGTACGTCAAGCCGCACTACCACACCAACGACCGCGGCACCCAGAGCGCGACACGCCACCAAGTGATGGTGTGCGTGGCGGGGTGCGCGCGGATCGGTGTGTTTGCCAAGGAGGGTGACCACGTCGCCGACGTCGACCTCGGGATGGGGGACCTGGTGTTGCTCTACGAGGGCCACTCGATCGAGACGCTCGAGGATGGAACGCGGCTCTTAGAGATCAAGCAGGGCCCGATGCCTGAGGACCCCTTCGCCGACAACGTGGCATTGCCGAGCGTGTCCGCCACGACCGGGTAGGCGCTCGCGCCTCCGGATGAGACTGCCCCTTCAACTCAGGACACCTCTGGGATGACGAGCGGCGGGCGTCTACCGGAACGGTCGGACCTTGTGATCCGCGGGGCACATTTGATTTCGATGGATCCGGCGATCGGCGAGCTTCGCGATATCGACGTGTGCGTGTGCGACGGTGCGATCGCCGAGGTCGGCCACCGTGTCAAGGCCGCGGGCGAGGTCGTCGAGGCCCAGGGCATGCTGCTGCTGCCGGGATTTATCGACACGCACTGGCATCTGTGGAATACGGTGCTGCGCCCAGCCGTCGGTGATGGACCCGGCCGCGATTACTTCACGGTCAAGCGCGCGGTTGCCCCTCACATGGAGCCAGAGGACCACTATTGGTCAGCCCGCCTCGCGCTCGCTGAGGCGGTCGACGCTGGAATCACCACGGTCCACAACTGGGACCACAACGTCCGCTCGCCCGCCGACGCCGACGCCAATATCACCGCCCAGCTCGACTCGGGGCTGCGCGGGCGGTTCTCTTACGGGCCACCTGACTCCAGCGAGCCCCAGAGGCCCAACGATCTGCGCGATATCACTCTCCTGACCGAGCGGTGGCCTCCTGAACGGGTGGACGGCCGGCTCAGTTTCGGTATCGCGGTGCGCGGTCCCTACCGCACACCACGCGACGTGTGCGTGGCGGAGTGGGGGCTAGCCCGTCAACTCGGACTGCCGATCACGATGCACTGCGACCGCTGCCTGCGCGAGGCCGACTGCGCCCGATGCGGACTCGACCGCCTCGAGCACCTTGGACTCTTAGGACCCGATGTTCAGATCGTCCACGCAGTTCACGCGTCCGAGGCTGACATTGCGGCGCTTGCCCGTACGAACACGCACGTCTCGGTGAGTCCAATGACCGAAATGCGGACAATGGGCTTCCCCCAGATCACTGAGCTGGTCGAGGCGGGTGTGCTGGTATCGCTCTCGCTCGACACGCTCGCGATGCCCACCAACGCGGACGTATTGGGCCACATGCGCACGGTCCTCTCGGTTGAGCGGGCCCGGCGCGGATCACCACAGATGACGGCTCGTCGCGTGCTGGAGATGGCCACGATCGATGCCGCACGTGACCTCGGTCTCGAGGCGATCACGGGGTCGGTGACACCCGGGAAGCGAGCCGACCTGATCCTCCTCTCCACGAGCGAACTGCAAGACGTTCCCGGCTGGGATCCGGTCGAGTTCCTCCTCTACGTCGCCCAAAGCGCGAGCGTCGACACGGTCATCGCTGACGGCCGGGTGATGAAAAGAGACGCTTCATCCACCGTGATCGGCCCGACCGAACTCAGCCGGTCGATCCAAGGCCGCGTCGCCGCGTTGCTTCGGCGCGCCGGCTTTGCGCAGGCCACGTCGAGCTCCGCATAGCGGTCTCGTCAGCTCCGCGCAGCGCGGTGCCCTAGATCTGATAGCGGGTAGCCGAGGTGGCCGAGCTTGTCGGGGTTGATGATCGATCTGATCACCTGGATGAGGCCGTCTGCCATCTCGAAAATGAATACGTTGATCAGCCGCCCTTCGGCGTCGAGGTTGAGCGTCCCCGGCGCGCCATTAATTGTCGTCCGATGGATGCTGGCGCCTACCCTCGCGTACCGCTCGTGAGCGGAGAGAAGTAGGCGACCGACACGCTCGGCGCCGTAAATCGGGCGCGGGAGGCCCTGGCCCTTGCCGCCTCCATCGCCGTAGAACGCGACATCCGCGGCGAGCAATCCGACCAGCTCATCCATCTCCCCGTTCTCGAACGCGTCTAAGGCGCGGTCGGCGAGCTCGCGCTGTCGTTCGCGGTCGACTTCGAAGCGGGGTTTTCCCTGGTCGAGCCGCCGACGGGCACGGGCGAGGATCTGACGGCAATTGGCCTCGCTCCTGTCGACGATCTCGGCGACCTCCTCGTAGGCGTAGTCGAAGACCTCGCGCAGGAGAAATACCGCTCGCTCCGCCGGGGTGAGCGTCTCGAGCGGGACGAGGAACGAGAGCGACGAAGAATCGGACAGCTCGGCGACTTCCGCCGCGTCCGGCTCGGTGGCGGTGACCAAAGGCTCGGGCAGCCAGGGCCCGAAGTAGCTCTCGCGCTGTGCGCGCGCCGAGCGCAGCTGATCGATCGCGATCCGGGTCGTGACGGTGATCAGGAACGCCTGGTGCGATTTGATCACAGTTCCCTCCTGGCGGGCGCGCTCTAGGCGCAAGAACGCCTCTTGGACGACATCCTCGGCGTCGGCGACCGTCCCAAGCATCCGGTAGGCGATCGAGAACAGTTGCGGCCGCGTCTGCTCATACCACGAGGGATTGCTCTGGTTCTGTTGGTCCATCTCAGTACCTATGACGAATCACCCACGGCGCCTGTGACATCACCGTGTCACAGCCGGCGCGAGTTCCTCGTCTAAGTCATTGCAAGTCCAACCACGTTTTGATCGGAGGCGCAATGAGAATCCTCGTAACAGGAGGGAGCGGTCACCTCGGACGGGCGATCGTGCCCGCCCTGCAGAGCGAAGGCCATCAGGTTCGGATCCTCTCCCGCCAGCCTCGTCGCGACCCAGACGTCGAATGGATACTAGGCGATTTATCGACCAGCGACCGCCTGCTCGATGCCGTCACGGACGTTGAGGCGATCATTCATGCCGCCACCAATTCGCCGGCAGCGCGGCGCGGGCGCTTCAAGGTCGCTGACTTCCTGCGCTCACCCGTTGACGTCGACGTCAGTGGAACGAGCGCGCTGCTCGCCGCCGCCGAGCTTGCCAAGGTGGAGCACTTCCTACACGTATCGATCGTCGGACTCGAGCACCTCAAGTTGATGCCGTACGCGCGCCACAAGCTCCAAGCCGAGCAGATCGTCAAGAGCTCGAACGTGCCGTGGTCGATCGTCCGCGCAACCGGCTTCTTCTGGCTTGTGGAGCGCATGTGCGCCAACCTGGTCAAGCAGCGGATCCTGGCGCTCCCGGCGCACGTCAGCATGGCGCCAGTTGACTCGGACGAGTTCGCCCGTTTGATCGTCGGATGGGTCGCCCAACGGCGGCGCGGAGAGCGAGAAGACTTCGCCGGACCGCAAACAATCCGCATCACCGAAATCGCGGAGCAATACCTGGCCGCGAACGGACTACAGCGTCAGATCCGCCGTGCGCCGCTGCCGAAGAAGATCCAAGCGGCGATTACCGCCGGGAATACGGCGCCCCATGCCCGACTCGGCACCACGACGTGGGCGCAGTGGCTGAAACGGCGTCACGCGGTCGAGCATCCCGAACTCGGGCTGGCTGCGTGATCGCCGCGAGCGCGACGGGGAGAGCCCAATGAGTCAGGTCGTGCGCCGGTTTCGGCTCGCCCTCGAGGCACGCGATTCGGACTCCGCGATGGAGGCGCTTGCCGATGATGTGGTGTTTCGCAGCCCGGTCGTGTTCAAGCCCTATCGCGGTCGTGCTGAGGTGAAGCCGATCCTGGATGCGGTCTTTTGCGTCTTGCATGAGTGGCGCTGCGTGCGAGAGATCGGCGCGCCCGACGGCCGCGACCATGGGCTCGTCTTCGTAGCGAGCATCGGCGAGCGGCAGCTCGAGGGCTGCGATTTCCTCCATCTCGACCAGAGCGGCTTCGTCAACGAGTTTTACGTCATGGTCCGTCCCCTCTCAGGGGCGCTCGCGCTGGCAGAAGCCATGAAGGCGCAGCTTGCCTTCGCTGAGGCCAGACGATGACCGTGAGTACCGACTGAGGCTGCTGTGCGGGTTAAGCTGCAGGGTCGATGCGGTTTCGCGTTGCAATGCTCGCAGTCCTGGCGTCGCTCGCCGTTGCTTGTGGCGGATCCGGTGGCGCGTCCAGCAACGGAGTCGCTTCCAAGTCCCCAGACGCGATCGTTGCGGCGGCGTCGACCGCGATCAGAGACGCTAAATCGGTCCACGTTTCCGGCTCGATCGGGAGCAGCGGCTCACCGATCACGCTGGATCTAAATCTCGCCGCGGGGAAGGGCGGGACTGGAGAGATGTCTGAAAACGGCCTGAGCTTCCGAATCATTGTGGTGAAAGACGTTGTCTACATCAGTGGCAGTGACGCCTTCTGGCGTCACTTCGGCGGTAGCGCCGCGGCGCAACTGTTTCACGGAAAGTGGTTGAGGGGACCCGCCACCGGCCAGCTCGCGTCGGTCGCGGTGTTAACCGACCTGCAAACTCTGTTCAACAAGCTCTTGGCCAGCCACGGCACGCTGGCGAAGGGCCCAACTTCCACCGTCCACGGACAGAAGGTGGTCGCCGTCAACGACAAGACCAGGGGCGGGACGCTGTATGTCGCTACGACCGGGAAGCCGTACCCGATCGAGATCTCAAAGACAGGGCCGCAGGGTGGCCACGTAATCTTCGATCGCTATAACGAGGCGGTCACGCTGAGCGCGCCGGCGAACTCGATCGACGTGTCCAAGCTGCGGTAACCGCACGGCGTACAAACCCACGCTCACCGACGCTCCGCGCTAGGCTGCCGCTGTCGTTTTGATCTCTAGCGTCGGTATGCGGAGATGACCTCTCCGAACGCCTCGAGGTTGGGTTCGTGGGTCATAAACGAGGCGAAGCCGAAACGCTCGTGGCGCTCCGCGATGATTTCGGCAGCGTGCGAAGGGTCGCGTGCGAGCAGCACGAATGGCGTATCGAGAAGCTGTTCGGTGCTCAGCGGCCGGGAGTCCGCGGCAAGGCGCGCCGCGGCAATGGCAGGTTCTGCGTCGATCGCGACTACTTGCACCAGCGCATCGCTGCGATAGGTGCGTCCCGCCGCCAGCCCTCGCACCTCAGCCACCAGCCTTTCGGTCTCAGCGGCGGACGCCACGGTGAAGCTCCCAGCCGGCGCCCCCGGTACCTGCAGCAATCCGGAGAACGCCACGATGTCGGCTTGTTCAGCCGCGATCCGCAGGGCCGCAGAACTCATCGCGCCGACCGCAATCGGAAGGCGGTCTTGCGTGGGTCGGGGGCGGTGATCGGGATCGGTCAGCCGGCGGCGGACCTCTCTGAGGGTGGCCTGGAGTTGCTCGACACGAGCCGGGTGGCGATGCCAGGGTAGCCCTGCGTCCTCGTATTCCGCGCGCATGTGTCCCGCGCCGAGGCCCAATTCGACTCGGCCGGCCGACAACACGTCGGTTGTAGCTGCTGCCCGAGACAGCAACGCTGGATTCCAGAACCCGACGTTCAGCACGTAGGTGCGCAGCCGTACCGACCGACTGATCTGCCCGGCGGCGGTCAACGTCGCAAACGGATCCGGGGCGCCGAGATGATCAGGGGCTGCGATCACGTCACATCCCAGCGCCTCCGCCCGAATCACCACATCGCGAAAACCAGTCCGTGAGGGCGATCCGCGCAGGACCACCCCAAAGGTCACCTCGCTCGTCAAGGGCTCGCCTCGAGCATGGAGTCGGCCACCGCACCGTCGACGAGCGCCGGCGACGCACCGAGGTATCGGGTGGGATCGAGTGCCGCAGCGATCCGGTCGGCTTCAAGATGCGCGGCCACCCGCGGATCGCTCGCCACGACCTCAGCAAACGGCCGCCCACTCTCATCAGCGGCGCGGGTCAGCTCAATCAACAGGTGGTGCGCGCGGTCGCGGCCAATCGCTTCGTCGAGGGCCATCATCAGTGACTCAGCGACGATCTGGCCCCCGGTGAGGTCTAGGTTGTGTCTCATTCGGTCCGGGCGCACCATGAGCCCCTCGAGCACCTGCCGCAGATCGGACACCGTCGCGCCGGTCACGATCATGAGCTGGGGGACCACGAGCCACTCCACCGCCCACGCGGCCATGTCACGTTCGTGGCGGTGTGATCCGTTGCCGAGCAGCGTTGCCGCGAGGCCGTGAACGATCCGAGCCTTTGCGACGATCGCCTCCGAGGCGTGCGGGTTGCGTTTCTGCGGCATCGTGGAAGATCCGATGTGGCCGTGCTGAAGCGGCTCGGCGAGCTCTCCGAACTCGGTTGACTGGAGATGCACGATCTCTGCACCGATGCGCTGTGCTGCCCCGGCCAGCAGCGAAGCCAGCGCACTGAGCTCCGCGATCCGGTCGCGGGTGGCGTGCCACGGTACGGCCGGGTCGCCAAGCCCGAGGCGGGCTGCCACTCCACGTTTGACCTCCAATGCCCGCTCGCCGTAGGCGGCGAGGGTGCCCGCGGCGCCGCTCACCTGCGCGACCAGCAGGCGTGGGCGCGCCTCGCGCAGCCGCTCGGCCGTGCGCCGAAGCTCATCGAGCCACGTCGCCGCCTTGAGCCCGAAGGTGATGGGCACGGCGTGCTGACCGTGCGTGCGGCCTGCCTGGGGAGTGTCGCGGTGAACCCGCGCCAGCGTCCGCGCGGCCTCGACGGCAGCCGCCAGGTCGCGCTCGAGCCCGACCAGTGATGCGCGCAGTTGCAGTGACTGCCCAGTGTCCATGATGTCCTGGGTGGTGGCGCCGAAGTGCACGAAGCGCCTGGCCTCCCCGGCGCGGTTCTCCAGTGCGTGGACAACGGGCACGATGGGATGCTGGCTGGCGTTGATCTCTGTGCGAAGCTCCCCGAGGTCATAGCCCGAGGCGTCGCAGGCTGTGGCGATACGTGCCGCAGCGCCGGCGGGAATGACGCCCAGCTCAGCCTGGGTCTCGGCGAGCGCCTTCTCGACGTCGAGCCACGCTTGGAGCCGGGCCCGGGCGTCGAAGATGCGCCGCTGCTCCTCCGATCCGAAAAAGTCGCGCAGAAGCTCATCATCGAGCGTGGTTGACATCACTTCCTCCTGTCTGCTGCCCGCTCGCGCCGGCCGCCGATAGGACAGCGCTCGTAGCTCGTTGTTCGCGTGCAGGGGTCTAGCGCCTGGCGAGCCAATCCGCGAACTCGGTGGCCACGATCCGTTGGTCGTGGACTCCGGCTGGCGTCGTTCGACGCCAGCCACACGATCGGTGGACCCATAATCGCGGGGTCCAGCAGCCTGGTGCGCATTTCGGCTGGAAAGTCATCGGGGATCATTCCGGTCGCGGTGGCACCGCCCGGAAGCAGGATGTTCACCGTCACCGTCGTTTCGGCCAGGTCGGCGGCCATTATCCGGGAGAGCGCTTCGACACCGGCCCCCGCTGGCCCGTATGGCACAAACCCGCGGCGGGTCATGGTCTGCGTATTCATCGAGACGTTCACGACTCGACCGCCACCAGTCCCGAGCATCCGGGGAACGATCGCCCGGGCGGCGAGAAACACGCCGGTCATCTTGGTCTCGATCACGTCGCGAAACCCGTCCGGTGACACTTCCCAGAATGCTTGCGGGGAACTCATGAAGCTCGGGTTGACGGACCGCATTCCGATTCCGGCGTTGTTAATCAGGACATCGACCCCGCCGAAGCCCTCGTAGACCTGATCCAGGCACGTCTCTACGGAGGCTTCGCGCCGGACATCCAGCTCATAGCCGCCGGCTCCCTGGCCGAGCTCGCTCGCCACCGACTCGGCGCGAGTCCGGCTTCGACCGGTGACCGCAACCTGTGCCCCTGCATCAACGAGCGCCTCTGCCATCGCACGCCCAAGGCCACTGGTCGCGCCGGTGACGATTGCCCGAGTCCCAGTCAGCCTCTCCATCGACCGAGCGTAACGCCCTGCCCTGAGACATCGCTCGGCGCTCGATCTCCGCAACCAAGGCGCGGGTTAGCGGCGCAGGATGAGTGAGCGGGATCATGTGGCCGGCGCCCTCGATCAATGTGTGCCGCGCGTACGGCACCTGTTGCCGGACGACGCCGCAGATCGCGTGGTCGACGGCAGACGTGTGGGATCCCTCGACGACATGGACCGGCGCCGTCACCCTGGCGAGCGCGTCGGGTGTGAGCAGGCGATCGTCGAAGAGGACGTCCCATAGATCGCCGCGGGTCTGCTGGACAGAGAGAAACGCCTCGCGGCGCTGCGGCGGCCATCGAGCGAACGAGCCTTCTCCGTTGTAGAAGTCGATGAACTCCTCGTAGGCCTCATGCCACCGCCCGGCGCGAACGCGCGCGCGCCACCGACCTCGCAGGCCACAGATCTGGCTGTAGGCGTGCGCGTCCTGCCCGGTAAGCAGCGCGTAGGCCTCAGGCTCGATGACGGCGAGAGAGTCCACGAACTCGGGTGCCGCAGCAGCCACGCGCAACGCGGTCGCGCCGCCCCACGAGAACCCGACCAGGCAGACGGACGTGCCGACGTGCTCGGCGACGGCATAGACCTGATCGGCATAGTCGTCCAAGCTCCGGCGCCCGGGCGCTCCTGGACCGGTGCCGTCACGATAGGCCTCGATCGCGAAAAGCCGGTAGCCATGCGGCCACGGCGAGAAAACCTGCTTCCACTCGGCAGAGCTGCCGACCCCGCTGTGGAGGAGCACCACCGGCCTCCCCCTCCCATGCTCGAGAACCTAGACGCGGCGCCCCAGCGGCGTCCGCAGTGTTATGGCCAGTGCGCGAACAACCGCGGCGCCCGGCTTAACCCTGTCTGCGTAAAGCATGTCCCGTCTAAGACCAACAAGCCGCCCAGGACCTTCCCCCGCGCGCTTAGTACTAAGGCGCGTTGACCACGAGTAGCACGCCGGAGCCCGTTGGGGCGAGCGCCTCGCAGACACGAGGAGTCGTGCTAATGAGCGTCCGGAAAGCGCTGACCTCGTCGGCATGGGAGAGGACGTTGTCGACGGCCAGCAGGCCGCCGGGCCGCAACACCCGCTGGAAGTCTGGCCAGTAATCCACGTACGCGGGGCGCTCGGCGTCGAGGAAGATCAGGTCCCATTGACGGTCGTTCGAGCTGCGCAGGGCCTCGCCAGCGTCTTGCACGCAAAGGTCCACAAAGTTGCGCAATCCAGCACGGTCTAGGTTGGCTGCCGCCATGGCGCTGCGGGGGGCGTCGATCTCGATAGTCGTCAGCCGCCCACCAGTTGCTCGGACAGCGTCCGCCAGCCAGACGGTTGAGTAGCCGTTAGACGTGCCTAACTCCAGCACCGAGCGGGCGCGGGTGGCCCGCGCCAGTACAGAAAGTAACTGCGCACTGGCAGGCTCGAGGTTGCGGAGCCGGTCGAGCCTGTCGGGCTTGTCCGCGTCGTGTTCGACGCCGTAGTCGTGAAGCTCTTCGAGCAGATCCCGCAATTGCGCGTCCAACCAACTTCCCTTCGTGCGGGCCGTGTCAAGCGTTCAGGCCGCCGGCGGCGGCCCGAGCGCAGCAGAGAGTTCGTCGAGCGCTTGATTTTCGGCGTCGGTGACCTGCTTGCCGCCGATGCCTAGAAAGCTGCCTTCCTTGTGCGCGCTGGCGACGGCCTGCGCGACGGTCATGACGAATTTCTTGTAGGAGTCGACCTCGGTGGGTGTTGCCTTGGATCCAACGATCCCGGTCGCCTCGCGGAGCCGCTGCGCACTGACCTCCGCGATGTTGCCCTGGGCATGGCGGGCCTCGTCGGCATCGATCGCGGGTGGGGACTTGACGAGCTCATCGAGCAATTCGCTTCCCCCGTGATTCGCGCGTGCGTCCTGGTACGCGCGGCCCATTGCGAGGCTCTCCCGCAGCCTTCCGCCATGGGACGCGGCGATAACGCGCAGCGCAGCGTAGACCGGACCGTCCACGACCGTGGTCCATTCCTCGGCGTTGAAGTCAGCTCTTTTGGTCATTGAGTCATCTCCTTAGCTATACCCCTGCGGATCGGCAGATGCTAGAGCGCGGTCTCGACCCAGACCGTTCGGGTCACGCGCCCTTGCCACCGGCCACGGCGGTTGCGGGCTCGAGTGCCGCGGCGGCGCCCCGGCGCCTGACGGCTAGCAGCACGAGTCCCACCATTCCGCTGGTGAGCGCGACCGCCGCGATCGCCCACGACGAGCGCTGGTAGGCGCTCAGCGTTTCCGCTGGCGAACGGGGACTGCCGAGCAGGGCGATCAGCATGGCCACGCCAATTGCGAGTCCTACTTGGCGCAGCATGTTGACGACCGCCGAGCCCGTCGCGAATGCGTGTGGGGGAAGCGACGACGCGCCGGTGGCCATGAAAGTCGGCAGCGTGAGGCCGACGCCAATCCCGGTCAGAAGCATCCCACCCAGGATCTGCTGCACGTAGTCGGGGCGCAGGCCCATGGCGAGCGCCCACCAGGCCACACCAGCGGCGAAGATCGTCGAGCCGATTGCGATCACCCAGCCCGCTCCGAGGCGGGCGGTCAGCCGCCCGGCGACCACGAAGGAGAACAGCGGGACCATCAGCGGTCCTGGGGCGATCGAGAGGCCGGTGACCATTGGCGACCAATGCCAGACGTCCTGTGCCCACAGCACGCGCGAGAGCAGCATCGCCCCGAAGGCGGACGAGAACACAATCGCCACGGCCGAAGCGCCCGTGAACGACCGCAGCTTGAACAGCGCTCGGTCGATCAGCGGGTTGCGGTGCCACGTGGTGTGCGCCACGAACAGGGCGGTGGCGGCGGCCGCCGCTCCGAGCGTGGCGATCGTCCTCGCGTCGCCCCAGCCCCAGGTATTGCCTTTCACGAGACCGAGGGCCAGCAGGCCAACCCCGCCTGTGACCAGCAGCGCCCCGAGAGGGTCGGGGCGGGAGACGCGGCTGCCGGGCACGTGCGGGAGGCGTCGCCAGCCCACAATGAGCGCCAGGACGCCGATCGGGACGTTTACGAAGAAGACCCAGCGCCAGCTCGCCTCGACCAGCAGTCCGCCTACCACCGGGCCGAGGGCCGCCGCCAGCCCTCCCACGGCGGTCCACGCACGAACGGCGCCATAGCGGCGCTCCGGTGGGAAAGTGGCAAGGATCAGCCCGAGCGAGGTCGGTGTCAGCAGCGCCGCCCCGGCGGCCTGGACGACACGAAATGCGACCAGCATGGGCAGGCCTGTCGCCGCGCCGCACGCCGCCGACGCCCCCACGAATACAGCCACTCCGAGCAGAAAGGCCCGATCACGGCGGTAGCGCTCGGCGATCCGTCCGAACAACACCAGCAGGGCCGCGTACACGATCGCGTAGGCGTTCAGGACCCACGAGAGGTCTCCGAGGCCGCCCCCGCGGAGGTGGAAGTCCCGGGCCATCTGCGGCAAGGCGACGTTGACGATGAAGAGGTCGAGACTGGCGAGCACCACGCCCGCGCAGACGGTCACCAGCACCAGCCTCGGAGAAGCGTCTTGGGCCGCGTCCCGTGAGGGCTGACTAAGGAAGCCCATAGTCAGGGCACCCTAGCATGCTGACTTAGCGACTTACAAGTCAGCTATGATTGCGGCCATGGAACACACGCTGCACATGACCGGGTCGCTCTACCCCCGGGGATCATGGACCGCCAAGAACTGCACGATCGCCAAGGCACTTGACGTCGTCAGCACCCGGTCGGCCTTCCTGATCCTCCGCGAGGCGTTCTACGGGACGACGCGCTTTGACGACTTCGCTGAGCGTGCGCGTGTCAGCGAACCAGTTGCGGCCAACCGGCTGCGTGAAATGGTCGAGGAGGGGCTGCTTGAGCGGGAGGACTATCGCGAGCCCGGGCAGCGAACCCGCCAGCGCTACCTTCTCACCGAGAAGGGTGCCGACCTGCTTCCGGCCCTGGTCGCCCTTATGCAGTGGGGGAACCGGTGGCTGGATGATGGCGGCGGACCGGTCGAGCTTCGACACCGCGACTGCGGCGAGCCGGTTGAGGCGCAGCTGACGTGCGCCGCCGGGCATGTGGTCGGCCCAGACGAGCTCGATCTCGCCGTTCATCGCCCACGCTGATGTGAACCCACGAGCGGCGACCCGTTAGCCCAGTCGTCACCGAGATTGGGCCCAAACTCCCCACTGAAATCCTCTCTCGTTAAGAGTGGGGCGTGAGGGTCCGCCAGGGAACCAAGATCCCCCTCGCTTCCGGCGAAGACGGCAACAGTGGGGCTCTTTTCCGGCTTAACCTGAGTGCTCAGTGAGCCGCGATGGTGACCATGCGTGGACTCTGGGCACTGAGCGGTTCTCCGGAGTGGTCGAAGAACTCGACGCTCGAGAAACCAGCGGCGAGTAGCCAGTCGCGCAGCTCGGCGGCGATGAACATGCGGACAGAGAATGAGAATTGCCGTGTGTGTCCGTCGCGAACAATCGTGCGTTCTGTCAGTGCTCGCGCCGACGCCGGGTCGAATAGCTGGCGATCGATTGCCAAGTCGCCGTCGCGTTCATTGACCACTGCGGGCAGCCAGCGCGGCAGCAGTTCCGCGAGATTGTTGTTCTCGATCAGCAGTCGGCCGCGCGGCCGCAGCATCCGGTGGGCCTCGGCCAGAACCTGGCGATTCTCTTCGTCGTCGAAGTAGCCAAATGACGTAAACCAGCTCACCACTCGGTCGAAGCGTTGATCCTCGAACGGCAGCGACCGCATATCACCGTGGACGAACTCCACCTTCACGTCCTGTACGCGTGCTTGCGTTTTGGCGTGCTCGAGGAACGAAGGCGTGGCGTCGAGCCCGGTCACTTGTGCCCCGCGGGCGGCAAGTCGGTTGGCGATACGGCCGTGACCGCACGCCAGGTCAAGGACGCCCATCCTCGGCTCGAGCGCTAGCAGGCGCCAGATCGTGTCAGCGTCACCATCGGCTACGTTCTCCAGGCGCGGCCCGTAGAAGTATAGGTAGTTCTCGTCGAAGACCTGGTCGACGTCGAACGATTCAACCTCCACAAGAGGGCGATTGTAGGAACGGTTGTCATGGCTCAGGTCAGAGGCGCGACGATCACCGGCGAGTGGGTCGGGCTGCGGCTTCCGCCGTCAGGCTCGGGCGTGACCAGGATCTGGGTCACGCCGCGCAGCCGCGACGGCAGCCCGATCTCGCCCTCGCCGGACGAGGTCACGCTGAACAGCACGCTGGTCGGTGCCGGGGCATGGCGCGGCCGCTTCAACCACATTTCGTAGATATGGCCGGGCGGAGGAGGGGAGAGGTGATGCACGATCAACTGGCCGCGGCCGCCGGAGAGATGCAGCGAGGCGCTCCCTGAGATTCCGGATACGTGCGCCTGGATCACCCGAGTGTGACTCCCGGTCGAAAGGTCAAGCCCGGCGAAAACCGCGAGAGCGATGGCCGCGCAGGCGCCGGCTAGGGCGACCCCGCGCCAGAGCCAGCTGGGTCTGCCCACGCCGGCTCGGGCGTGCGGCTGCTCCGAGGCGATCGGCTTTGCCTCTTCCTGCACGGCGGCGAGCACCAGCCGGCGCAGGCTCTTCGGCGCGCGGTGCTGGGGCGCGGCCATGGGCAGGGCGGTCGCGACCTGCTGCAGCGCGGTGACGTCGTCGCGGCACTCCGCGCAGCTCTCCAGGTGGTGCTCGAACGTCTCCACGTCGACGGGATCTAGCGCGCCAAGCACGTAGGCGGCGGCGTCTGCGCCGTAATCGTGGGTATCGGACATGCTCTCCCTGTCGCTCATCCTAGGACCCCCTCAACGCCTCCCAGCAGCAACCGCAGCTTCGTGAGACCCAACCGCATTCGGCCCTTCACCGTGCCGGCGGGGAGGCCAAGCATCTCCGCGATCTGACTGTGGGTGAACCCACCGAAATAGGCCAGCTCGATCACGCGGCGCTGGTCGCTCGGCAGCTCCTCGAGCGCCGAGCGGACACGGCGCGCGTCGTCGCGGCGCTCGGCCTCGGTGTCGGTCTCCTGGGGTGAGCGCAGCTGTTCGGCGAGCCGCTCGTCGAACACATCTCGCGAGGTTGTGGCGAGCTCCCGGCGCAGTGCATCGATGGCGCGGTTGTGAACCGCGCTCAATATCCAGGAGCGCACGCTGCCTCGGGCTCGCTCGTACCGCACGCCGGTGCGCCACAGCGACAGGAACGCCTCCTGCACCACATCCTCCGCGCGCGCCGCCGAACCGCACATCCGGTAGGCGAGTGAGAACGCGGCGTCGGCGTGGCGGTCGAAGACCACCTCGAATGCTCGCGCGTCGCCGTGGCGGACGAGTTCCATTAGGTCCTCGTCGGCGCGCCGGCGAAGATCGCTTGGTATCAATGGGCGGGTCGATCTGAACATTGGGTGAGTCCCGCGGGAACGAGTCGTCTCGAACGAAGGCGGACCTAATCCGCCCACATTCTCTACGCACACAGGCCGCGTGTGGATTAGTTGATCGCAGACCGGCGCCGGGCCGATCTGGTTGAAGCGTCTCGGCTGGGATCCCGACGTCGCGTGCGGTGATCTCAACGGCGCGGTTGTTCGATCCGCTCTAAGCAGGCACAATGCCCGCTCAGTGAGGAGGTCGTCGGCGCCGAGCCTCGGGATTCGCGGAGCGGGCGCTGCGGGGCGCCGGCCCGGACGTCGAGAGGTGGTGAGATGAGCTCCAGCAGTGGCGCGAACACGGGAGCACCCAGCCAGCCCAATGCGTCCCGCAAGGCGATGGGCGCCGTGAACAAGAACCTCGTGTTGGCCGCGATGGTCTTTGCCGTCGCGATGACGTTCATCGATCAGACGATCGTCGCGATCGCGATCCCCAAAATCTCGAGAGAGCTGTCGTTGTCGTCGACGGGCGCGCAGTGGGTGATCAACGGCTATCTGCTGTCGCTGTCGGCCCTGTTCGCGTTCGGCGGGAAGCTGGCGGACGTGTACGGGCGACGGCGAATGGTCGTCATCGGTGTCATCGGGTTCGCGATTGCGTCGGCGTGTTGTGGCCTCACGCCTAAGGGGAGCGGCGCGGAGGCGTGGATCATCGGCTTCCGCGTGATCCAGGGTGCGACCGCGGCGCTGATGTTCCCGGCGGCGGTCGGGATCGTCGTATCTTCGTTCCCTTTGCGTGAGCGCGGGCGGGCGATGGCCGTCTTCTTCGGAATCTCCGGTGGTCTGACAGCGATCGGGCCAATCGCGGGTGGCTTCCTGACGCAGTGGACATGGCGCGCGATCTTCTGGATCAACATCCCGGTCGCGATCATCGCGCTGATCTTGATCTGGAGGTCGCGAGCGGATGACACTCGGCGCCCGACGAAGCTCGACTACCGCGGCGCAGTGCTGATCACCGCTGCGATGGCCCTGCTCGTGCTGGGGCTTCAGCAGTCGGCCACGTGGGGATGGGGCAGCCCTGCGACGTGGATCTGCATCATCGCCGGCGTGGCGTTGATGGTCGTATTCATCCGCGTGGAGTTTCGTACCTCGCGGCCACTGCTCCGCTTGCAGATCTTCGGCAACCGGGCGTTCGCGACGGAGAACATGGTCCTTGCCCTGATGTCGATCGTGTTTGTTCCGTTCTTTTTCTTCGGGAGCGTCTATGCCCAGGTATCGCTGGGAAAGAACTCCTCGAACGCGGGCGTATATCTCTTGTGGTTCTTCATCGGCTTCGTGATCATGTCCCAGCTCGGAGGTCGGATCCTCGACCGTCGCGGCGCCAAACCCGCGGTTGTGGGCGGGGCCGCGCTGGCGGCGGTCGGGTTCTTCCTCCTCGCTGGCAAGCTGACCGACCTCTCGTTCAGTTCCCAGGAGCTCTACATCGCGATTGCGGGCGGCGGCATCGGGCTGATGCTCGGGACATCGAGCACGGATGCGCTCAACCGCGCGCCGAGCGGGAGCTACAGCGAGGTTACGGGAATAACCCAGACGTCCCGCAACTTCGGCGCCAGTCTAGGGCTCGCGGTTCTCGGCTCGATCTTCACGAGCCGCAACAAGGCCAACGTGACGTCCGCGCTCATCGGCCACGGCGTGCCGAGGTCGGTGGGGGAGAAGATCGCGGCCTCGTTCGGCTCCACGGGAGCGAGCACTCACCAGTCCGGGCAGCCGCACGCGATCGTGCACGCCGTGCAACTCGCGAACGCGCACTCGACCCAGACCGTGTTCTACATCATGGCGGCCGTCATGGCCGCTACCTTCATCGTCGCGGTCCGCGGGCTTCCGAGGGGCCGTGTGGAGCAGCAGGAGATCTTGGACGATCCAGCATCAGATCCTGCCCGACTAAGGCAAACCGCACACGTCGGCCCGGCCGCTGAACCAACGTGAAAGGCTTACGCCCAGCAGGGCGAAGCCGAGCAGCGTGCGCCGCATCGCCACGTTGCCGCTGCTCTGCAGCAAACCGCGTCGGCGCTTGTGGTGATGGGAGATCCAGCCGGTCCAGTAGACGCGGTGAAAGAACCAGTTCATCACCACCAGCAGCACGAGGATCGCCGGGAGTCCGGTCGCAGCTTGGAGATCAAGGCCATGCCCACCGAACCCATCGATTACCCATACGGCGAGAAACCAGGTCGCGATTGTGGCCGCCACACCGACAGTTCCGCCGATCGCGACTGGGCGCCGGTAGATCCTGTTGCCTCCGAGGAAGCTCGCCATCACCGCGGCTAGCACCAGAATCGTCTCAAGCCCCTCGCGAAACACAAGGATCGCGCTGTCGATGACGGCGGTCGTGCGGCTCATGTGATTGCCCGGAAGACTTGGGTCTGGCGTCCCCCCGCTCGAATGCCAGCCGAGGATCACCGCCGTGGCGCAAACCGCCAGCACAACCGCAACCCAGACGCAGAAACTGCGTCGCGAAGAGAGCCTCACCGTCCGCGAGCCCCGCGTCGGTGTGCTTGGGTTGGCGTCTGTCATCACCTCACCTCGCAGAAGTCCGACCCCGCATGGTGGAAGATCGGAGCCGGCGAAAGGAACGACAGCTTAGGGCATCCTAATTAGGAGCCCCTAAACGACCTCAGTCCACCGCGATCCCGGGAGTCTTGCCGAGATCTATAGGGCGCTGCTACCGGATCACCAGTCCGGCCAAGCTCAGGCCGGCGAGCAAAAGCAGCATCATTCCGTCGAACCTGCGCCAGTACAGCGATCGGAGGACGGACTGGAGGTAATCAAGATGATCGATCTCCCTGGCATCCCGCAATAACGCCAGCGCGCGAGCTGTGCCGTGAGCGACCCCGACTGCTATGGCTACGGCGACCCCGATTTTGACACTCCCGAATGTCGCGATCCCGAGTAGGAGCGCTGCGAAGCCCGCATACGGATTCCGAGTGGCGAACCCGGGGCCCAACAGTCCGCCCCAGACCACAAGTATGCGTCCTGACGATCGCTTCGTCACAAGAGCAGGTGGCACTTGCCAGCGAATGCCGGGTACCCATAGACCGCTCAGGTCGGCAACCTCGGCGATTCCGTATAAGAGCCCGTACAGAATCAGCGCAATGGCCGCACCCCGGGCAATCGGTGGCGCGTTCAGAAGTGCTCCAATCAACAGCCAGGTGATCGCAGCCGGAAGAGCGTAGGCTGCGAGGGTGGCGGCATATCGACGAAACCTCCCGACCGGAAGGTGGGCGGCCAACGAGGTCGCCGAGTTTGCGCCTCAAGGTGAATACGCTTTCGAATAGCCGTTTGCGGCCGCGAGCACGATGAGGACGCTCGCAAAGACGGTCGACCTCGCGGGCGTCAATGCTCCTAGTCCGATTGCCCCAGCAAGAGTCGCGCCGGCCAAGAGCACGACTCGGGGGGAGCTGACCCTGGTAGCTACTGCACGGTGAGCGCTTGTTGCCGTGCCTGCTCCTTGTGAAAGTCCTCGGGGGTGTTGCAGTGACAGCAGTTCAGCGCGCTGAAACAGGTGCACCAGTGCCCGCAATGTATCCACTTGCAGTCGTAGCAGAGCCTATAACCGTGACCTCCACACAGGCCGGTACACGCGACCCAATAGCCACTTGCGTACTCGCAGCAATAACCTTGTACGTTGGTATGCCCTGCGCTGCACGAGCAATAAGAGCCATCGTTCTTACACAGGCGGTATCTGTCCGGGCAGCCGTGATGGGGGCAGGGATGTCCCCAGTAACCGCAGTGATAGGTGGGCCCGCAATAGCAGCCAGCCGCCTTGGCGGACGCAGGACTCTCGCCGATCGCGAACGCCGCAACGGCTCCTGCGCTGCCTAACATCCCGGTCCGCAGAGCATCCCTTCGGGATATCCTCCTCACCACCCGCTCGGCAATGCCGGCCACCTGATCGTCGAGCTTGACTCCAACGTCACGCTTTAACCTCATGTGACTCTTCCTCCATTATTGGCCTGGGTGGGAATATCCCCTGTTGCCGCGACTGCTTTGTCAGGATCGATGATCGTGACTCCGACCTCGTCGGCGGCTGCGGGCGCCAGCGCGGTGTGGATAAGCGCGCGAATGTCTTTCCGCTCGGTGGCGGGGCGCGCCGCCCGAATCACTCCTTTCCCATCTATCGCTATTAGCAGCGGCGTGGCGGTCGCGTTATAGGCCTGTCGTGCTGCTTCTGTCGGCGGCCGCCCGATCTCGATCGCGGTGGAGCAAAACGCGGGAGAGATCTCGGCATACGCGGGGGGGTCGGACATGACCAGCAGCGTGCGAAAACCAGCCAGCTCGCCGGAAGCATCGGCGGCACTGAGGTTCTCGACCAAGTCCTCGCAGGCCGGACAGGTAGGGTCGACGAAACCCAGAAGCGTTGGCCCGTCGTTGCCCGTCGGTGTGAAGATTTGGCTTGTGTTGTCGCGGATGCGCATGTAATCGAACTCTTTTGCGCTGCTGCCGGGCGCAGGTCCGAGGGCGCTCGGGGGTCGCTTGCCTGAGAACACGCGGCCAAGCTGCCGGTACGCCCCAATCACGAGTAGCCCCAGTGTGAGCAGTAGCGCCCACTGCGCGATCGCTAAATAGAGTGAAATCCTCATATTGGCTGCGCCTCATTGGTCATAGCCGCGCCTCTAGCTGCCGTGTATGTCGCCACCGCGACCACGACGGCTCCACCAAGGAGTAACACGTGACCCGCGGTTGAAAGCTGGATCGCGCTCCGCGAAACGGCGATCACAGCGACGCCCGCCGCCAGCCCCACTATCACGAGACTCCTCATGACTCCGACAGCATCGAAGACTCGATTCGATAGCTGGCCGAAGCACAAGCATGACTTCCCCCGGTGTCGGACATAGCCGATAGTTGAGATCGTCAGGAACGCACATGCCGTAGCCAGAACCAGCAGGTTGATGACGGCAACTGACGGGAACGCGAGACTCGCACCGCCAAGGATCAGCTCGAACGTCGCGATCCCGATGGCAGTCCGTTCCATTGCTCGAGGTGAACCCTGAACGGGCATAAAGAGTTTTACGCTCGTTGCGAAACCCGAAACTCCGGCTAGCTTCGCGCTGCCCGCCACGATAAGCATTAGCGCCAGCCCAGACTTTGCGGCTAGGACGAGGAAGTTCATGTCTTACACCCCGGCCAACGCGTTGTTATGACGCGCGCGGCGGGAAGGCACCGCGTCCGACGTCACTGGAACGCGCGCCAGGCGCCACAGCCTCTCGATCTGCCAGGCATCGGTGACCAGGCTGGACGCGCGAACCATTCCGGATGAGTCAACGAACATTATCCATGGCATCACGCGCACGTTGTACCGCGCGTAGAGCGATGCAGATCCGGTCACCACCGAGGCGTCTGTAATCCCGAGAAGCCGCAAGAAGGGCTCCGCGATCCGATTCTCCCCTCGTAACAAGACGACGATCTCGAGAGCGGATCTCGGCGTACTGCGCATGAGCTCTGTCAACCCGTCGATTAGCGAGGGAAACGACTTCAGCGAATGGTCTGCGAAGACAATCAGCTGCAGCGGCGTGGCCGGTGGCGAGTTGCGCGTTATGCCTGATGAATCGGCGAGCGACCACCGCGGCGCACGTACGCCGCGATGGAGACCGTGCCGCTGGATCCCCTCCGAGCCCGACAGCGCGAGATCGGTGATTTTCAGGATTGCCAGGCACGCCAATCCGCATAAGAGCACGGCCACCGCGACGAAGGCGTAAGCCGCGATCACACTGGCGGCCCTCCAACTTGATGCCGACCGCAGCGTGGCCGCCGCGTGACGCGCGCCGGTCTGCCGACTGGGACGAACGACGGCCTGACAGGCAGACGCAGAATCGCATCTCCCCGCTTGTCAGTCTCCGGTATTCCTTGACGCCCCATATCTCTTCCTATGCCTGCGACTGGCAGAGAACGGCCACACGCAACCATCTCGTGCGGAGTTCCCGCTGACCAGTCGCTGTTAGTCCGGGAACTCTCGCACAACTTGCCCCCTGCCATCAACTGCTTTTCTGAGCCCTGCTGTCGCTTTCGCGTGGCTTGGTGTTCGCTGGCGGGCGAAATCAGTCCGGCGTCCTGGCGTGGAGATGCTCGCGTAAGAACGGGATCACGAGCTCTGCTACGCGGGCGGGGTCCTCGAGGAACGGCCAATGCCCGAGCCCTTCGACGAGCTTGACCTCGGCCGAGGGGAATGATTCCCGCTGGCGCTCAGCCTGTCGCCAAGGAATGTAGACGTCGGCGGTGCCCCAAACGACGAGTGCCGGTCGGTCGAGCTTGCTCAGCGGTTCGCGGAGCGCTCCCATGGCCGACGCGGAGGTCGCTCGATAGAGCTTCAACACAGCGCGTTTGGTCGGCCAGCTTCGGGAAACCTCGTAGAGGCGATCGACCGCAAACGCCGGCAGACGCGGGTTGTCGTGGCTCAGCAGCATGCGGAACGCCGGCTTGCTGGTAGTCGCCATGAACGCCTCCCCAACCCCAGGCGTGCGCCAGATCCTGGCCAACCGGTGCCATTTGTACTCGAGCAACACTCCCGTGTTGATGAGGGTGGCGGTGGCGAACGCATCCGGATGCCGGACCGCCCAGGTGAGTCCCCACGGTCCTCCGAAGTCATGCATGACGAGGTGGACGGTGTCGATCCCGAGCTGCTCGAGAATTCCCTCTAGGTGGTTGGCGTAGCCGGCGCTCGTATAGCCGAACTCCGCCGGCTTGTCGGCCGCGCCATAACCGGGCATGTCGGGGGCCACGGCCCGGCCGAACTCTCCGGTCCGCCGAAGGAGATCCTCCCAGTCTTCCTTTGGACCCGGGTTTCCGTGTACGAAGACCACGGCCTCGCGCGCATCGGGTTCTCCCGCCTGCAGCACCGGCGATCGGACACCGTTGACGGTCACCGCGGCAGTCGTGAGGCTGTTCATGCCGCCACGTCCTCTGCGACCTCGGTCTCCCCAGCGTCGCGATGCCCGGTGACCGGAACGAAGTTCGGCTTACGGGATAGGCGGCGACGGCGGCCATTAGTCGTGATCGCGTCCTTGACCTCGCGCATGACCTGCGCGCGGTCGGCCCCGGGTCGGCGCAGCGCTGAACCTGCTGCCTGAAGCAACACTGCAGGGGTGAAGGCCGCCGAGGGTTTGAGGCGATGTTGGAGCACATTCCCGAGCTCTGCGGTGCGACCCTGTTGGTACAGCCGCCGCGTGATCTCAACCACCACCCTGGGGGCCGATCCCGCCGTACCGAAGTCCGCTGCAAGCCAAGAGTGCTCGGCGGCATCCCGGTCGCGCCAACGCGCCCAAGCCGCTACCGCCGCGTCGCGTGCCGCATCCGAGCGGTGGACCGCCCTGGCGATGACCGGCGCCAGCGCCTCGGCCTGCCGGAAGACGTCAGCGATGCCTTGCCCGGGCGCCGGGTCCTTAAGGTGCCGACCAACGCCCAGCCCGGACCGGCGGATTCGCGAAAGAAACGCTCGAACTTCAGCACCCCGAACATCTTCCCCACGGGACGGGTCCCGGGGAGCGCTTCAGCGACCGGTCGGCACGCCCGTGCGTGAGCCATGAAAGCGGCCTCGCGATCCTCTCGAAACTCGGGCAGGAACCTCATATCGGGCAGCAGGATCACTTGGGTTGCGCCCATCTGCCCCTACCACCAGGTTCGCATCGAGCACGCGTTTCTCCGTGTCGCAGACGGCTGTCACTCCAGTCACCCGATCGCCCTCGCGGCGGAGGTCGATGACATTGGTCGACATAAGAACTTCGGCTCCGGCCTCCCGCGCAGCGTCGAGCAGAATCGGATCGAGCACGAAGCGCCGCACCGACATGAACGCACCCCGTCACCAGGCCGCTGATCTACCTCGAACGTGCACCGAAAGTCCTCTTGCCGAAAGTCAACCGTCGTGTATGTCCGGGCCACGGTCTCCAGAACCTCCTCGAACACGCCCAGCCGCTTGAGAAAGTTGATCGCGGGCGCTTGGAAGATATGGGTCGACAGCGTGTCTTTCGGGGAACGCAGCGCGTTCAACAACCGCCACTCTCAGCCCCTCTCTCTCCAGGAGCGTGGCGAGCGGTGAGCTCGCACATCGAGCCCCCACGACGATCACATCGAACTTGTCCGCCATCGGTCCCTCCTGTCGCTCGATCCCGGCACTTGTGCGTCGCGCCACATACTGCCGGCGCGCCGAGCATACCCCAGGCGTGGCGCGCGCCATGTAGCGTCGACGCGTGCTTACCGAACCGATGACAACGACGCGTCCTCGCTGACTAGTACGCGCACGTCTTCAGGCGCGGCCCGCAGGCCGACTTGCTGGCCCTCGGCGATCACTGGGCGGCCATTGCTGTCAGGCCGGATCTGAACCGAGAACTGGGTGAGGCGGACGAGCAAGCGACCGTGATCATCCCGGACGCTGACCACCCTGTCAGTGACCGCGGTAGAGGCGGGATCGCACACCTTGAGCTCCCACGGCTGGACGGCGATTTGTACCGGGCCGCTCGCCCGTTGAGTACTGACCAGCTCGCCGCCTGTGGTGAGTCGGATCGTGGATCCGCTCGGCAGCGGGGTGGCGGTGCCGTCGAGCACGTTGGCGCCGGTGAGCGCCGCGACCCTCGCTGTGGCTGGACTGTCGGTCAGTTCGGCGGCCCCGGCGAGTTGCACGAGGTGACCGCCGTCGAGCACACCGATTCGTTGGGCAAGGACGACCGCGTCATCGAACGAGTGGGTGACCACAAGCGCTGGGAGGCGCAGCGTTTTCAGCAGGTCACCGAGTTGATCTCGAACCTGCTGGCGGGTGATCGCGTCGAGCGCGCCAAACGGCTCATCGAGCAGTAGCACACGGGGTTCGCGTGCGAGCGCGCGGGCGAGGGCCGCGCGTTGGCGCTCGCCCCCCGACAGCCGACTCGGCCGCGCGCCGGCGAGGTGGGCGATGCCCACGCGCTCGAGCAGGTCTGGGCGCTGTCGCTTCCCGGCGAAGCGCACGTTGCCGGCGACCGTGAGGTGTGGGAACAGGGCGTAGTCCTGCGGGAGGTATCCGACTCGTCGTCGCTCCGGGGTGACGTTGAGCTTGCGCTCGGCGTCGAACCACACCTCGTCGCCGAGCGCGATCCGCCCGGCCAGCGGGCGCTCCAGGCCGGCCACGCTGCGCAGCAGCGACGTCTTACCCGAACCGGATGGCCCGATGAGCGCGACTGTCTCCGCCTCGAGCGCTAGGGCTGCGCGTAGCTCGAACGCTCGCCGGGGGAGGGCGATGTCAATCTCGAGGAGGTCCATGAGCCCACCAGTTTGGAGGCCAACAGGATCGCGACGCTTACGGTTATCAGCAGGACGCCGATCGCGATCGCCTGGTCGAGGTTAGCGTCGAACAGCGAGTAGACGGCTAAGGGCAGCGTTTGCGTGGTCCCCTGGAAGCTGCCCGCGAATAAGATCGTGGCGCCGAACTCGCCGACACCGCGTGCGAACGCGAGGGCCGCCGCCGCTCCCAACCCGGCGGTGGCAAGCGGCACTGCCACCCGCAGCATTCGGCGTAGCGGGCCCGCGCCCAGGGTGCCGGCGACGTCAAGGAGCGTCGAGTCGACGCCCTCGAACGCCGCGATCGCGCCGCGTAGGTAAAACGGGCTGGCGACGAAAAGGATCGCTAGTACCACCGCGGCCTGGGTGAAGGCGAGATCGATCCCGAGCACGGTCAGCGTGTGCCCGAGCAGCCCAACGCGACCAAACGCGACCAACAGGCCGAGCCCGGCGACCGCTGGCGGCATCACCAGCGGTACCTCGACTAGCGTGATCACAAGGCTTCGCCCTCGAAAGCGCCGCCGGCCGATCAGGTACGCGAATGGAGTGCCGAGCGCAATCATGATCGCGAACGCGATCGCGTTCGTCTTCAGCGAAACGAGGATCGCGTCGGTCGCGACCTTCGCGCCGAAGTTGTCGATTAGGTCATGGACCGGCTGGTAGGTGAACAGCGCGACTATCGGCAGCAGCAGGAACGCCATAACGACGGCGATCACGATCGTCGCTCCGATCACGACCGCGGCGCGACCCAGCGCGCCGTACCACAGTGGTTGGTCTCTGCCGTTCCGTGAGCCGCTGTGAGCGGCGGTCGTCACGGTTTGCCGAATCCGGCGGCCTGGAGCCGTGCCTGGCCTTGGGGCGAGAGGACCTTCTTGACGAACGCCTGGGCCGCGGATTGATTCTTGCCGGCCTTGACGACGGTTATGAAATCCGTGGTGTGCGGCTTGGCCTTGGCCGGCAACTCGATCACGCGCACCTTGCCGGCGGCGGCTTTAGCGTCCGTGATGTACACAAAGCCGGCGTCGGCCTGCCCGGTTGCGACCTGCGCAACGGTCTGCGTTACCTCGGTCGTCTGGCTGACGACGTTCTTCATCGCCTGCTTTGTTATGCCGAGGTTTTCGAAAGCTTTACGCGCGTAGTCACCACACGGCACGGCCGCCTGGCAGATGACCAGCTTGACGCCAGGCTTGGTGATGTCGTTGACCGAGGTGATGTGCGCCGGGTTGCTCTTCGGCACAACCAACACCAGCCTGTTGGTCGCGAACTCGACCGGCTTATCGACAAGCTTCTTTGCGTATAAGGCGGCCGGCTGCTTCGGGCTCGCCGCCGCGAATACGTCAGCCGGGGCCCCCTGCTGGATCTGCACCTGCAGCGAATCTGAGCCGCCGAACGTGTACTTCGCGTTCGAGTCGATCATCGGGAACACCTTTGTAAGCGACGCGGCCGCGAACACCGTCGGCCGCGAGCCACCCGATGCGCTCGACAAGGACGAATGCGTCGTGGTGGTCGACTTGCTGCTGCCGCACCCGACGACCAGCGCGCACGTCGCGATCGCCGTGGCCGCGATGGCGGTGAGTCGTGCCCGAGGTGCCTTGCGCAATTGTCATTCCTCCTTGGCTCGCGACAGCATCTGAGCACCCTACTAGGATACTGGCAATGACGGCGCGGAGAGCGGCGCTTCGCGAGCGCCGACTGCAATGCGGTCTTACTCAAACCGAGCTTGCGGCTCGGGCGGGGGTAAGCCGCCAACTCGTCGCCGCCGTGGAGGCCGGCCGCAACATGCCGGCGATCGACGCCGCGCTCCGCCTCGCCC
>DASYAP010000249.1:0-19930 GCA_036501265.1 Solirubrobacteraceae bacterium
TAGCGGTCGCAACGGGTTCTGTCATTCGTCCTCCTGGGTTGAGAGTTTCGCACGCAAATCGGCGTGCGCGAGTATGTTGCTGGCCGTCCCGCGCCCAACGGGGCGACCGTTCGTGTCGTGTCTGGAGCCGCGCTTATGCGCTGGAAGCGCGGCGAGGCGCTGGCTGGGCCACCCTCAAAGAGATCAGTCGGCCGAGCGCGAGACCCCCTGCGAATCGCGAGCTGGGAGGGTCCGGTACCGAGCTGCCCAGGCGAGCGGCTACGAGGGTCGGTCGGCGGAGCCGCGGTGTCTGGTCTCGGGCTGCGCCAGCTCGCAGGCCTACGCTTTGCCGGACATGCCCACGGAGGATGTGCTTATCCGGGCCGATTACCCGGGCGCCTTCGCGCCCAATGAGCTTGCCGCTCTTGCCAGCGCGCTGAGACGGGCGATCCCCGATCCCGCCGTCTCAATCGGGACCTACCACCTTCACTACTACGGCGTGCATCGACACGAGGTGGTACATCTTCGGGTGCGTTTTCGTTTCGCCAGGCCGGAACCGCCCGCCTACGTATCCGAGGAGTGCATGGACGCCGTGCTGAGTTGGGCGCGAGTGGTATGGAAGCGCCATCAGCAGACGTGGGCGAAGCCACTCCCGATCCTGGTAAGTGTCGTCTACTACGACCGCAGGAAGGAGGGTGACTGGCGCTCCGAGGTACTGACGACGGTCATTCTCGATGTTCCCGCTGGACAACCAAAGCCCTACGATGGACCTGTCGGTGGACGTGGTACCGGGGCTCGCCCCGAATCCCCAATTTGGCTCTACGGACCGCGCAAGAACGAGAACCAGTCCGCGCGTTGAACTTTGTGTCGGGCCTGGCGCTTCAGCCGGCCAATGAGGTCGCTACCGCCGCGACCGCACCACGTCGCTCGCGCCGGTACGGCTACGCTGCCTCGCCGTGAGACACCACGACGAGCAGCCGACCTTCGTGGCGCCGATGCTGCTCACCTCGGGCACGCTGCCCAGCGGCGATGCTTGGACGTACGAACTGAAGTGGGACGGGTGCCGCGCGCAGCTTCGCTACGACGGCCGCTCCGTCTCGCTGCGAACGCGCCACGGCCGCGAGTGCGCGGCGGACTTCCCAGAACTCGCCGCGATCAGGTCAGTCCTGGGCAAGCGGCGCGTGACGCTCGACGGCGAGCTGGTCTGCCTCGACCGGGATGGCCGGCCCGATTTCGCTCAGCTTCGCCGCCGACTCACCGGGTCGACCCGCGGCCGACATCCGGTGATGCTCCAGGTCTTCGACCTGCTTCACCTCGACGGCCGCTCGACTTGCCCCCTGCCCTATTCGGAGCGCCGGGCTCTGCTCGAGGAGCTGTCGCTCGACGGGCCGGCCTGGCGGACGCCAGCCACCGTGGTGGTCGAGCGGGGCGAGGACTTCGTCGCGTGCGTGGCGGAACTGGGCCTCGAAGGCGTGGTCGCCAAGCGTCTCAGCTCGACTTACATTCCCGGGCGACGATGCAGCTCGTGGGTTAAGCACAAGTTGCAACGCGATGAGCGCCTCGCGGTGACCGGCATTCGCCGGAGCAGGGATGGATACGCAGAGGCGATCTTCGTGGCCCGTCGCCAGCCCGACGGCTCTCTCAGGAGCGCCGGAGCGATCGAGCTCGGGCTTCAGCGCGAGCTGGTCGAGCGCCTCGAGCTTCGCTTAGGCGAGCTCCCCGCGCGCCGGCGGGGCACCGTCGCCTGGTATGCCGCCGAGGTGTCGGTGGTCGCCTCGCTTCACGGCCCGCCAGACCGACCGGTGCGCGACGCGGTTCTGCGCGAGGTGCCGGCCGAAGAACCCGGTCAATGAAGGTTTGCATCGTGGGGGCGTCCGGCAAGCTCGGCCGATACATGGTTCAGCACTCGCTGGATCGCGGCTACGAGGTCGTCGGGGTGTGCCGAGGGCAGAGCGTCGAGAAGCTCGCCGCGTACAAGTACCGCATAACTGTCATCCCCGGAGCGACGAACGACCGCAAGGTCATTAGACGCGCCGTAGAGGGATGCGACGGGGTGCTGGTCGTGCTTGTCCCTCGCGGCGCGCACCATTACGCGTCGGAAACAGCTCAGGCCGTGCTTGATTACGCCCGCCCTGGATCGCGGCTGGTCTTCTCGTGTGGGTGGCACATCACCCGCGACGGGCAGGACGTGTACTCGTGGAAGCTCAAGGCGCTTGTGAAGATCGGCGGGCGACTCGCGCGGCTCGCACGCTTCGCGGACCTCGACGACCAGGTGGAGGCGTGCCGGCGAGTGTTTGCCAGCGACAGGCGGTGGACCGTGGTACGCGGCAGCGATCTCGAGGAAGGCGACAGCGAGGGCCTGCCCGTGTGGAGCCGCCACGTCGGCGACCCCATCCTCGAGAGCAACAAGACCCGCCGGGTCGACTTCGCCCTGTTCATGGTCGCTGCGCTCGAGAACGACGACCTCATCCACGAAGCCCCGGCGATCGTCGGCTGCCGGACGCCCTCCGCGCTCGCGCACGCCGGCAACGCATGAACAGCGGTGGTCGGGAGCGCCGCAAGCGACCAATGGCAACGCGCGGCCGGCCGCAAGCCGACACGCGGCGAGGATCGTCAGGTCGGCGTGGAGCCGATTGGCGAAACGCCGGTGGAGCGCGATGATGAGAGCGTGGAAGGTGGTAAGAACGAAAGAGCGTTCTACGGGCGGATCATTGCTCGTGCCAAAAGGGTTCGTGAGCGCGCTGCTCAGTCGCTAAGACTCTCCCGCTCGGTTCGTAAGAAGCAAGAAGGACGGGCAGACGCCGCTCAAAGGCGGCGAGAGTTCAGCGGCGGGACTGACTAGGCCACGGGCGGTATGGCTCGCGGCCGTGCGAGCGCTCACGAGCTTGGCGAGGATCGTCAGGTCGGCGTGAAGCCGAACGCGCGCTAGCCCGGGGACTCGGTGTCCGACGCTCGGTCGTCGTCCGCCGATCCTCCGCCCCCGATCAGCCCCACGTGCGCCACCGGCGCGCGGGAGGTGCGCGCCACACCGACGTGCCTACAGTGCGCCGCCGGCGGCTTTGACCGCAAGTTCGCCTCAGCGTCTTGGAGCCGAGTTCGAGCAGGAAGTCGCGCACCTGGGAGAGCTTGCTACGCCTCGCTTCGCCTGGCTCGCGGGCGATCAGCTCCTCGAGCGCGGCGATCAGCCGCTCGCCGGCTGCCTGACTGTCGCCGCCGGGCCAACCTCGGACCGCGCTAAGCGTTTTGGGCAGCGGCCAGACCCCAATGGGCGCTGGCGCCCCGAGCTCGTAATCAGCCTCGATCCATCCGTCCTGATTGAACAGGTTGAAGGAGCGCAGCAAGGAGAGCTCGTCGGGGTGCCGACTGAGTTCTTCGGCGATCGCCCCGACCGGTATCCCGCCCGGTGGGCGACAGCGTGCTCCCACGCATTCACCAGCGCATGCAGCACGGGCCGGACCGTTGCCCAGCTGACATCGACCGCCTGGCCTGGTCGAGCGAGGGCCAGCTCGGACTCGTGGCGAGCAACTGTCGTGGTCGCCTCCTGGGTCGGTGCAATCAGCCACGAGCTATCGCGGCGTTCGATTAACAAAAGCCCTGCCAGCTCGAGTTGTTCAAGGTCCTCGCGTCTCACTGCCGGCGCGCCTTCGGGTCAGGCGCGGTGCCGGATCAGCTCGGCTGCCGCCGTGCGCAGATACATCAGCTGCCCGCGCTCTTCCTCTGGCTGCGCGTCGGTGAAGCGATGTGCGCGTCATCGTCACTCCTTTCAAGTGGTATGTGAGGTGGGCCAGGGCCTTCCGGGCCCGCCTGTGGCCCGTTTTCCACGCTTGGGTGGCTCCTGGCGGGTGGTCAGCGCCCCTGCCGGGAGGCGTGACGAGCGACGACCCGTTTGACCGCTTGCCGCGGGCAGGCGCGTCGGCGTGATCGCCGCGGGTCGACGAGACACGTCGGGTCAGACGCGGTCAGCGGCTCTTGCGAAACGCTCAGCCTCCGTTGACGAGCCGCACAACGCTCCCGGGCAGCATCAGGTACATGCATCCTGGCTATTGCCCTCGTTGCGGCGAGCGCGTCACGCCATTTGCTGCGGGTTGCGCGATCTGCGGCGCCGATCTTGATCCCCGTCGCTGGCAGAGGCCGCCGTCGGTCTGGAAGCGACTGACTGCGCCTAGATCCACTGATGCTCGAGCCTTCCTTCGTCGCGTGTCGAGTTCGGTGCTCGGCCGCGGTGGCCGCATCAATAGTCGCGATCGAAATCGGCGCGCGTGCCGATGAACTCCACACGAACGTGATGTGTCCGGGCGGCTGCTCGGCTCTTCTGTCGGGGGGGCAGGGGACTCCTCACCAAAAGCGACTCGCCACGCCTCCGCCTAGTGGACGATCGGCTATTCGTCTCCCGGGAGCTGCGACTCGCTGAAGATCGAGTGGTCGCCGGGTTGGCGCCAGATCACATCTCGCTGACCGAGCCACTACTCGCAGAGCCAAGCTCGAAGGTGGCCCGTCGTTCGTGGTATTCCCACATCAGCTCGAACGCTCCGGTCAAGCGGAACTGCAGTAACCGCAGCTGCGCGCAGCTGGATCGGTACGCTGGCAATAGAGCCTTAGTTCAACCTGCCGGCCCGCGAGCCTCTGCACGGCCCTTTTCTTCCGATCTGGACCGTAGGAGGCCACGCTGCAAGTTCAACCTAAAGGAGTCGCAATGCTGACGCTTACGCCAGACGCCACCCAGGCAATCGACCAGCTCCTCGAGGCACCTGAGATACCCGAGGGCGCTGGGATCCGGATCGCATCAAGCGCCGCAGCGAGCGACTCGGGGGCACCTTCGCCCGGGGATCTCAAGCTCACGGTCGCGGAGGAGCCCGAGACGAGCGATGAGGTAATTGATCAGGCCGGCGCCCGCGTCTTCCTCGAGCAGACCGTGGCCGAGTTCCTCGACGATAAGTTGCTTGACGCCGATATCGTCGACGAGGGTGTGCGTTTTAAGCTCGGGGACCGTACCTGATCGTGCGGTTCCAAACGCCCGAGCCCCGGCCGAAACCCGATCCCGACGAGTCCCCGGTGGAGGTCCCCGACGAGCCACCGCCCGACCTCACGCCAGAGCAAGAACCGTACGAGGCGCCATCTCCAGCTCGATCTCCGGACGAAGAGCCCCTGACGGTCCCCTAGGTCTATCCGCGTACTGCCGTCTCGCTCACCTTCTCGCCGCTCAGAACTGCAACCACTCGCTGTCGCGGGGGACGTACAGCGACACGAGCTGCTGGCGCGTGTTGCTGATCATGTCGCACCCGCGGCGCGGTTGAGCTTCCTTCTTTCACGGCATGTGCGCGTCCGTAGCGGTCGGTTTTCGCGCGACGGCTCGCTCGACCATCCCCCACTTCAGCCGGCTCACGGTCTCGATCTCGAGTCCCTCCGCTTCGAGGTAGTCGAGCGGGTCGCGCGTGAGATGATCGTGCTCGAAGCGCAAAAACAGCGGCTCGAGCAAGCGCTGGCCGACCCGGACGGCGCGGACCGGGCTGCGGACGTGCTCCAACAGCACTAGGCGACCCCCTGGGCGCAACACGCGGCCGACCTCCCGCACAGCGGCACGATCGCAGGGGATCGTGCACAAAGAGAGCGTGCAGATCACGGTGTCAAAGCTCTCGTCGGGAAACTCGAGCGCCTGGGCGTCACCCACCCGCAGGTCGGCCTCGCGCCCGATTGCAGCGGCTTTGCGGCGGGCGAGCTCGAGCATCTCGGGACTCAGCTCGATGCCCGTCACACGCACCTCGTCCCGGTAGTAGCGAAGGTTCCTGCCGGTGCCGATCGCGATCTCGAGGACGTCGCCCACAGCCTGCGAGCAGACCCACTCGCGCCCATCGCCAAACAGCATCCGCTCGAAGAGCTCGATCTGGCGGTCGTACTTCGACGCGGTGCGGTCGTAAAAGTGACGCACACGTCCCGTCGCGGCGTCTGCTTGCGGGATGTAGCCTCGGCGGGCAAGGAAGTAGCTGCCGCCGTTGGCCGTGGCCGCCGCGACCGGGTCAAGACCGTGCTTCAGGCAGCGCTTTCTGAGCACGGAGTCGGGGGTGTAGTAAGGAGTCGAGGACCCGAGGCTGCTTCCAACGATCAGGTAACCGCCGGGTCGCAGCACGCGCGCGGCCTGCTCGAGGTAGACGGGCAGGTTGAGCTGGGCGACCAGGTCAAAGGTCTCACTGCGGTAAGGCAGCGAGGCGGCGTCGCCAACCTCTAGCTCGATCCGCTCAGCGAGGTCGTCGGGGATCTTCTTGCGGGCCGCTTCGATCATCGCCGCGGACAGGTCGATCGCGCGCACGCGCGCCTCCGGATAACGGCGGGCGAGCATGATCGCCCCTGCACCCGTCCCCGTCCCGAGCTCGAGGATCGATCGCGGCTCGGCCTCGATCCGATCGCACGCAGCCGACAGGGGCACTAGATGACCGCCGCGATCAGGCCTGATCCGATCGTCCCAACTCCCCGCGGAGCGCTCCCAAAAGCGCTCAGTCGGCCCGCGCAGAAGCGGCCAGAGCGCCGGCGCGCGAGCGATCGCCTGACTGAGCGCTTGACCGAACACACGTAAGCGAAGCGCAGGGCGATCTCGAGCCGGACCGCCGTCGGTCATAACCATCACAACGACCGTACCCTAGCCGCCGAGAACACCTCCCCCCATCCCGGTCACACCAAAAATACGCGGCTGGTCAGTCCAACTGAACCAGCACTTTCCGCCGCAGCTACGCATCGGCGTTATCACCCGCTTGGGATGATGAGGCTTCGGTCCCTGGTCGTAGGTTGTGGGAATGGTCGCGCACCGGGCCACGGTGGTTAGCTGCATGTTCTGCGGCAAGGAGATCGGGGACCATGACCCGCTCGTCGTGATCGAACATGACGGTGAGCGGGAGACGTCACTGGCGCGCGAGCCCGACCTGCGAGAGCTTGAGCACGTCCTATTGGTCCACGCGGGCTGTGCCCACCGCCCTACTCGGAGCTAAGCGCGGCCGCGTCTCGCGTTCCACCCAGTCGCTTCACCGGGCCGCCACCCGCCGGCTCGCCAGCAAGCCGAGCGGCAGGCTCTCAGAGCGAAGCTTCTTTGACCGCTGGATGGGACTCGGGCATCCTCTCGGTGATCAGGCCACCCTCACCAAACCCGGGCGAACATCACGCTGCCTGCGTTGCGCGCGCTGGATATGCCGCGCGATCTGCGCCGCTCTCATGGTGCTGATCCCGCTCCGCGCTTTCGCCCTTGCGGCCGCCTCGCCAACGCGAGCGAGGACGGCGCCCCGCACCACTTCGCCGGATCCGATGCCGGCGACCGCCAGCAGCGCGCTGGAGACCGCGGTGCGGTCGCCCCGCACTAGGCGGTCGATGACTTCGAGCTCGTGCTCGGTGAACTTCACCAGTGGTGCCTCGAGCGGGTCGCTCCCGATGCGCCGCGAGAACGCCTCGGCTCGGGCGAGCTTCAGCCGCTCGTGGCGGGAGAGATGGCCGCGGCGGCGCGCGGCGTCAGTCGTCGATTGCATTTTTCGAAACCTCCATTGATTTCAATTGGATGGCCGCGTGCTGCGGCCCTGTGAACTGGCGTCGGGCTGAGACCCGACCAGCGCCGTAACGCCATCGCTTGTGACGGCGCATTCCACGGGTGTTGGGCCAGGCGGCTTCGCTCCTCGCCGGTACGCCCGGCGGGCCGAGCGCGCTGCGGCACCTAGCCTGCCTAACTACGGTTGACATATTCCTATATGGACATATATAGTCTCGGGCGTGGCACGCGCACCAACCACGACCGACGCGTTCAACGCGGTGGCGGAGCCGCGTCGGCGAGCGATCCTCGATGCCCTCGCCGACGGCGAGCGCCCCGTCAACGACTTAGTTGAGTTGCTCGGACTAGCGCAGCCACAGGTGTCAAAGCACCTCCGCGTGCTCCGCCAGGTCGGGGCCGTTGAGGTGCGCGACAAAGGCCGCCAGCGGCTCTACCGGCTAAACGGTCGTGCGCTCAAGCCGATCCACGACTGGGTCAGCGGCTACGAGCGCCTGTGGTCTGACCGGTTCGACCAGCTGGACGTCGTCTTAGAAGACCTAAAAGCAAAGGAGCAAGGAGATGAAGGTGACCAGTGACAGCAGGGCGAAGCTCACCCTCCCCACCGACGAGCAGATCCTCATCGAGCGGGACTTTGACGCGCCCAAGCACCTCGTGTATCAGGCCTACACCACACCCGAGCTGGTAAAGCGGTGGTGGCACGCCAACCGCGGCGAGGTAACGCTCGTCGAGATCGACCTGCGAGTCGGCGGTCGATGGCGGTATGCCATGGTGACGCCCGACGGCACCGAGGTCGCCTTCCACGGCGAATACCGCGAGATCGTACCCAACGAGCGGCTCGTCTCGACCGAGCTATACGAGGGACTCCCGGAAGGCGTGTCCGAAGATGACGCCGCAACCGTGAACACCGCGACATTTACCGAAGCCGACGGGGGCACCAGGCTCGCGCTTCTGATCGAGACAAAGAGCAAGGTGTCGCGGGACGCGATCATCGACTCCGGAATGGAGGACGGCCTACAAGACGCGCTCGATCTGCTCGAGCAAGCCGCCCATTCCCTTCACTGAGCGAAGCAAACGTTCACTCGCGTCACTTGAGGCCTGTTGTCGGCCCCGAGTCACCTGCTCGGGGCCGACGCGTCTATGGGGACGCTGGGAACGCGCGACCGACTTCGCGACTGCACACGCGTTTAGTGACGCAGCGCCTTTCACGGGGACGCCCTCGGGGGCGCCGCTATTAGCCCCGCCTGCTGACGCTCACTCTCCCGCGACGAAGCTGATGCCGTCGAGCGAGGCAAAAGCGGTCACGTTACCCCCAAAAGGTAGGACGTCGCCGTTGCGTTGGATGACGGCGCCTCCGGCAACTCCAGACTGCGAGAAGACAAGCACGTTTAGTGCGTGGCTCGGCCTCCGGCCCTTCGGTAGGACGAACGCAACACTGTCATTGCTGCCGTCGAAGGGCGCTCCGCGTAGGTGCACCACGCCCAGAGAGTCTTTCGCGTAGCCAGGGTGTGCGAGCTGAGGATTCGTCGTGCTCGCGGACTTCCAGTGGTTCTTGAGGGTCGCGTCAGTGAAGTGGATCCTGCTGGCGTTGCTCTGTGTAGCATTCCCTCCTAGTGGTTTGACGCGCGGCCAGCCCCCGTTGGCCAGCCCAAAGGGAATCATTACGCGAGCGCGGGCGCGCGCCAATGACTTAGCGCACTGTAGGTGGTCAGGAACACGTGAGCCCTGACGCATCGGCTCGCCCATGAGTCAGGCGGCAGAGCTCGAAGCGGAGGCACTCGTCGACGCTGGGGTCGGCCCGAGATGCGCTGGCGCTCGGGCTCGCTTCACGGCGACCAGGCGAACGTCAGGGCTGATGCCTCGTGCGCTTGACGTGTCGCGCAACCTGCGCCGGTCTCCTCGAGCTGATCGCGCCCTGCCCCCGGCCCACCACGCCACCTGGCTCACCTGAGCAAGGACCATCCGGCGGCAGCACTTCGCCTGAGCCGACGCCGGCGACGGCCAACAGCGCGCTCGACACCGCGGTGCGATCACGACACACGAGGCGTTCGATCAGCTCAAGCTCGCGTCCGCTCAATGTGACTTGCGGGCACCGAGCGAGTCAGTGTGGGTGCGCCGCGAGAACGCCTCGGCGCGGGCGAGCTGAAGGCGCTCGCGGTGGGAGAGATGGCCGCGCCGGCGCCTGGCCCGAGTAATCAAATGCATTGTGGAAACCTCCAAAAGCTGCTGTGGATTGGGCAGCCCGCGTACGCGACCCGCCCTGCGTCAGACCGGCCATGGCCTGCTTCCTTCAGACAGCGCGGTAGTGCCAGTCGCTCCGCGTGCTAACGCGACGAGGATCTGCTGCCGCCGCAACGGCACGACAACTGGCATGTATGGTCAGCGAATGACAGGTCGGCTTGTCGTGCTGGGCGGCTGCGGTGCCTGGCCGGAGGCGGGTCGCGCCTGCAGCGGGTTCTTCGTCGAATACGACGGCTTTCGGGTCGTGCTCGACCTCGGGTACGGCACCCTTCCGCGCCTGCTGGCACTGCTGGAGTCAGTCACTGCGGCGGGGGTCGATGCTGTGGTGGTCACCCACGAGCACCCGGATCACATGGTCGACCTGCACGGGCTCTTCCGCGCGCGATGGTTTGGCGCACGCGGCTCTCCCCCAGTCCCTCTGTACGCGCCGCAAGCGGTCCTCGAGCACGTCGGAATACTCGAAGGCCTCCCGTCGGACGCACCGCCGCTTCGGGCGGTATTCGAATGGCACCCGATACCCGCGAGCGCCTATGCCATGGGGCCGTTCGCGCTGGAGAGCTGGCTCCTGCCGCACTACGTGCCCAATGCCGGGGTGAGGCTGTCAGCCGACGAGCTGACACTGGCCTACACCGGCGATACAGGCCCCTGCGCGGAACTCACTGAACTCGGCCGGAACGCTGACCTGTACATCATCGACGCAACCGACCGCGCACAACGCTCGCCAACTGCTGCCGACCCACCGGAGCCACCCATGCTCCTGACCGGACGTCAGGCCGGCGAGGCAGCCGCAACCGCCGGGGCGCGTCGCGTCCTCCTCACCCATTTTTGGCCGGCTAACGATCGCGAACGCACGCGCGCCGATGCCGCCGACGCGTTCACAGGAGAGATATTGCTCGCCGACGAAGGACTCGTCGTCCCCCTGCATGAGCCACTCGGCCCGAGACACCGTCTCCGCAGGCCGACAAAACGGAACCTTTGACACGTATTCCGATTGCGCGTCGGTTACAAGACCAGGCTTCTCGGTCCATCGCGCCCGGTTGCGGCAGCAATCAGCTAACCGTCGTGGGATCTCTGCGGGTCTGACTTAGTGTCCGACTATGAACGGTTCTCGGGTCCTCGTCAGTGCGAGGAGGTCGCTCTACCAGAGCAAGCCGTCAATCGAGGAGCCAGAAGTAGCACGCCCGTTAGGCGGAATCTCTGAGCCGGCGCCCCGGTAGGGTCGCTGCGAGCTCAGGGTTCCGCCCTGCAGTCAAGAGAAGCGCCGATCAGCGACTCGACGCGGAGGTTTGGCCGACTTAACGTCCGATCGATACCCAAGTCTCCGTGCTTATTGGCGCCAACTCCGCGCGTGGGGATCCCAGAAGCGCTGACGCTGCAAGCGATTTGCCGGCCGATCAGATGGTCGCACTACGCTCGCCCAACGGCGGACTTGCGCGTTTGCCGCTTGTGCAAGTCATCCTCCGCAAAAGGCCTGCAAATGGCTCCTATTGGCTGGCTTTGTCGGGGGCCGAACCCGGAGTAGCGGCCGCTTATTGCGGAGTTTCACCAGCAGCCACCGCGTCGTAGGGACGTCGATCCAGCACGGCGGTACCCTCGCTCACAGCCCGGCCGCGGCCAGGGATGGCCACACGCATCGGTTAGCGCCCTTGTTACGCAGCGGCCGTTCAAGGCGGTGCACTCGTGCCCGAAACTGGGCGGGTATGACGAGCACTAACAGCGACAGCCTGCACGGCGCCGCGCCGTTGTAGCCGCGAACAAGTTGCCGGGGGATCGGTGGACTCCCGCCGACCTGCGACGACTACGAGACCAAGGGGTTCAGCTATCCGACGGGGCAGACGGCTGCCGAAGCGACATTCCGTAATCGCGGCCTTCGAGGCTGCTCGCCCGCCCTCCTTGTCCGGGAATCTTCGGTGTGGCGCTTGATTTCGGTTGGTGGTACGGTGGCGCCGCCAGGGCCGGACACGTCCGAGGGAGAGAACATGAGGAGGGCGCTCTGTAGTTTGCTCGGCCCATCGATGCTGCTCGCGCTGGCGCTTGGGGTCTGTGGTGTCGCGATGGCCGCGCCCTCACCCACGCGCCGGGCAGTGGTGGAGCCAACTGCGACCCCGCGAAAGCTCGCACGCTCGCCTCCTCCGCCGAGACGCGCGTTTACGTGCTCGATAGAACCGATCGCCCGGGTGCGCAGGCATTAGCGATCAAGCCGTAGAGACGGGTGAGACGGGCAGCAGTATTCGGAGGGCTCGCCGGGGACGTAGCCGCTCCTTCGCAGCAGCAACACCATAAGCACTCGTAGCGCCTGCGGAGAGCGACCACGGGCCGAGCACTGTGCCATCCTCCGGGGGCATGTCAGGCCGCATCACCTGGAAGGACACTGTGAACATCAACGCCCATGACTTCAGGTGCTCGTACTGCGGGCGCGAAGTCTCTACCGACCGCGGTTTTTTCGCCGACAATCCTGATGCGGGCCAGGCCTTCACCCATCCGTTAGGGCCGCACTTCTTCATAGCCATCTGTCCAAGGTGCGGCAATCCGACGTACCTAAAAGGCCCGTATCAGATCCCGGCAGCGCCGTTCGGGGACGGGGTTGATCATCTTCCTCCTGATGTCGCCGCTCTGTATCAGCAGGCGCGCAGCTCCGTAGGCGCCGGCGACTACACGGCGGCGACGATGGTCGGCCGCAAGCTCCTGATGAACGTCGCCGTGGCGAAGGGTGCCGGTGCCGGCAAGACCTTCCAGACCTCCGTCGATCACCTCGCCGAGACGCACATAATTACGCCGGATATGGAGCCCTGGGTGGATGAGATTCGTAAGATCGGCAACGAAGCCGACCACGAGATCGCCCTGACTACGAAGGAGCAGGCGGAAGATCTCGTCACATTTCTAGGGATGCTCCTGAAGATTGTGTACGAGTATCCGGCTCGGCACCACGCTTCCGTGCAGGCGCGGACGGCCACGGAGAGCCCCGCCGGGCCCGAGACATCAACCTCCTGAGCCGGGCACGCCCCGGTTCCAGAGCTACCTGGTGACGGCGATCGGGCTGAACAGCCCGGCGACCGCGTCCTCAAAACCGCCGCAGGTGACCAAGCCGACTTAGTCGTCGCACCGCTTTCCCCCGGCAGGAGGCGTCCGTCGTTCTCGGGGACCAGCTCGCAGCGCTCAACCGGCACAACGCCTGGTGAGCACCACTGCTGTCGTCCTTTCGATACCCGCTTCTCTTCATATCACCGGACAAGCGCAACCAACGGAAGTCTGCGTCCGCGGCTGGCGGTGCGAGGCGGTTATCGTCGCCAGACTTGCGCCAGCCGTGTCCTCCGCCATGCCTCTCTTGCAAGCTTTGGCAGAGCCCGCTGCGAGGCCGCGTATACGGATCAGTCGTCAGAGTGAGTGATTAGCGATTCAGCGGCCGAGCACAGGAGCGCCACCTGGTCGAGAGCCACTTCGCGGCTCCCCGCGAGCCGCTCTCGGAGGCTTGGTGGCTCTGGTTCGTGAAAGCAGTCGCCAGGAGACGCGGTTTCCGCCCGGAGCCGGCACCTCGGCAAGGCCTCGAATATGCGCGTGCCGGCGGGCGCGCTGTCGACTGCGAACTCTTAGAGCAACCAGTGGCCCATGCCTGGTTGTGCTATTTACCGCGACCGGAGCGCCAGGCGCGCCGATATGCGTCGAGCAAGAACGAGAGCATCTGAGCTTCGGTCATCGGCCTGCCACACGCCTGCCGATGGAGGATCTCCTTGGAAAGCCGGATGTGTGCCTCGCCGAGCGCGAGTGTGATGGCGGTCGCGACGGCAGCATTGATTAGCTCGGTCCCGGGGACCACCTTGAGCAGTGCTTGAACGAGCGCCTTGCCTGCCCATTCCGTTCCCCCGGTCTTGGCGAGGCCGCGAATCAGTTCGGCGATGCGGCCTCGGGTGACGTCGATCCCAAAAATTGCGCTGATGCCGGCAAGCATGCCTACCTGGATAGGCATTAGCACAACGGCGTCGGAAACCGGAATGGGTGCCGCGCCAACAGTGCCGGCTGCCGCGCCGGCAGCGCCGACCACCGCCCGCGCATGACGGACCTTCAATCGGATTACTACCCCTTGGGCGTTTGTGAACGCCCGCCTCACCCCCTCCGGGAGGAGTTCGTGGGTCCGCTCCACCAGTTCCTCCAAGCCCATGGGCGGAATCGTGTGTCCAGCAACCCTGCGCTCGCGCGCAAGCGTCCGCAACGGTGACCCATGAATGGGCAAGCCCTCGGCGGCTATGGCGCGCTCCAGTTCCTCTGCGCGTTCGTCGTCGACGCATTGGGTCAGGACGAGGAGCACGGGAACTTCCGCTGCGAGAGCCTTTATGACGTCGACGTCGTAGTCCTGAACACGCGGAGTCTCCGCGCTCATGCAGTACCACACGATATGGACGTGCTCGTCAAGCGGACGATTGAGCGAGCCCTTGATGGTCTTCTTGTACTCGCGGATAACCTCTTTTTTCGATTGGCCCAACTCGATACCGGGCGTGTCGTAGATGGTCACGGGGACACCCTCGACCCGATAGCGTTGCACGAGCTTGGTCACGGGTTTACCAACGCCCTCTGCAGCGAGCCGGGCACGGAAGACTGAGTTGATAAGCGTGCTCTTCCCAACCCCCGTCTGGCCGCTGATAAGGATGTTGGCAAGCCCGAGCTGCTGCACCTGCCTTTCGTACTCGCCGTTGAAGTAGGCGGCGGGGTCCGCGGCAGCCTTATCCCTTTCTCGTCGCGTCTTTCGAAATCCGCGCTTCGCCACAGCGTTCCCGCTGGCAGCCCGGGCGCGAGTGAGCTGCTTTGCGACCTCCTCGGCGCTGCTCGTCGCCATGCTCGAAACGTCTCGACCGGCCTGTGCAAGCCTCTTGCGGCGGTCGCTTATAGCGCGCTCAACCCGTTCTCTTGGACCTCGATTTGACGACACCGTGCTTCCTCTACTCGCGCCTCTACCCACGTATAGCTCTCGGCCACGCCGATGGCGGCGGCATCCTCCGATTCGGGGTTCGCTGCGGGTGACCATGCCACTCCGTTCGCAGCGCATTAACAAGCACGGGCCGCACCCACGGCGCTGGCCATGTTGCGTCCTCGTCGCTGAGCACGCCGTCTGTGGGCTTCGCTGGCGGGGGTCGCCCTCAGGAAGTCCGGTATGAGGCTCCTACCGGAAGACGCAGTCCGGGAGCCCGTAGGCCACGGTGTTCCTCGGATTTCCAAGACGTCCCGGCGGTCGCGGTAGTACTTCACAGGTGAGTTCTGATCATCTGCACGCGCATGGGCTGCTGATAGCCTGCGGCCGCTCCAGCCTGAACCCCGGATAGGGTACCGTCAAGCCGACCCGCGCCCGCCCGTTCCGGTTGGCCGACGCAACTGTGATCGCTCCCCAGTGGCGAGTTCGGCATCTGCAATGTGACCGACATTCGTGTACGGGCACGCTCACACCAAAACCCTGAGGAGACCACGCGCAGCCACCCGGCCCCGGGCCGCGCGACCTCGCAGCAAGAGAAAGCCGTCGCACGGCCCGCGGTCCGGCGCGCCGCTGGGGCACCACCGATCGTCGCCCAGGCGCTTGCGGGGCGGTCGGTCGCGCTGACGGAAGGCTCGTACATTCGCGCCGCGCAACTTGCCGCGCTGCGTCCCTACGCTCGCGTCATTGCGATTCCCGCCCGCCGGGGCTCGACGGTTCACGGTGTCGCGTTCGTTTCGAACATGGTGCTGCACTCGGGCATTGACGACGGTAACGGTCACTTCGTGGTGGCCTATGGGATCGAGGCAGGCGCCTTCGCCGACAGACAACGGCTGGGGTGAGGCACGCCGAACGCCGCGAGCACGTCGCCTCTCAACTCCCGCTGTTGGGCCACCCCCAGGGATTCGCCAAACACCCACTGATGCAGCTCGCCCGGGCGGCGGACGCCCCGACGACCGTGGGCGAAGGCGAGGTTGTCGAAGACGAGCAACTCCCCCGGCGCCAACGGAACCTCGATCTGAACGTCAGCGACGCATAGCGAGTGACGCTCGAAGAACCGACACTTCGCATCGCAGCTGTCGAACTCCATTCCACACAAAAACCCGGCGTCGATCTTCACGCTCGGAAGAGCCGGCTCGCCGGCGGCCGCTTCCACGACCCGAGCGAGACTCCCCTCGACATAGCCCTGATCGTCGTTCCAGGCACCATGCGTCTTGCCGTAGGCGACGAACCGGTTCAACAGCTCGCTCTCGCACGGCCAAGCGCGCTGTGCCAAGAGACGAGCCAGGGGCACGAGCCTTGTCAGCGCCGAGACCCGTCCAAAGTCTGCGGGAATGTACAGCGCGGTGTAGCGGCCGACGTCCTGCTCGACCTTCGGGTCCAGCGGAACCCCAAAATCGAAATGGAGGGTCTGAAACTCTCGGCTCTCCCGTCCCTCCTCGGGCGGAAGCACAAAGTCGCCGACAACATGGAGCGCCGCCCTGCCATCCGCCGAACAGCGCGCGTTGACGAGCGCGCGTGCGACCTCGAAGGCTTCCTCGGCCTCGACTAAGCCGTCGCGGAGAACCCACCGCGGCCGAGTTGCTGAAAATGACCATCCACCTTCGAAAATTCTCCACGACTGACGGACCCAGCTCGCGTTCACCAGCAAGTATCGCCGCCTACGGCGACGACACGATCGTGTCGATCTTTTTCTGTTGGCCGCGGGCGAACGATCGCCTTCGTACCGGACCTCTGGCCGACCCCCTGGATTTGGCGATTTGCGCGAAACCGGCGTCGGTGAGTGAGGCGGGCCCTACATTCGTCCTCGCGCGCGTAAACAAGGGGGCGGCGCTCTCGTGGCCGCCGGTGTCCGATACGGGTCGCGCTCCGACGGTCTTGCGCGGATGGCCAGACTGCTCCCTCGGTGGCGAGGCAATCGTGCGATGTCTACGTCGACGGAGGGGTGCGATACGGATGCGCTGCTACTGGTGCCGCCATTCAGGCGTCGGCTCGCCAACGCTCCACAGGAACCCGCGCGCGGAGCTTTCACCGAGGTGGTGAAAGCGCCCCTTCAGGTCCTGGACCGTGGCTTCCGGATCGGCGTGCGAGGCGAGGAAGTCGTGAAAGGTGCCGTCCTCCGCGACGAGCTCCAGCATCACGTTGGCGTTCTCGACGGTCGCCTCGATCTTGCTCCTGTTGCGGATCACGGCCGGGTTCTCCTCGATCGCTTCGACCTGCTTCGGACTCAGGTTCGCGACGTACTCCGGGTCGAAGTCGTGAAACACCTCCATGAACCCGGGCCACTTGTTCTCGACGACCTTCCAGTTCAGCCCGGCGCGAAAAACCGCCTTGGTCAACTGCTCGAGGTAGGCACGCGTGTCGCTCGGGTCAGGCCGAGCGACCTCGTGGTGATGCGTCTGCGAGCGGGATGTATCGGGCGTCATACCGTTCCTCCGTTCACTGGGTGGTTCCTGCCGACGCCGCTGCCCAAACATGGATACGCACATCGCGCGCGGCGTGCGGAGCGTGTGAACACCTACACAAAGTGTTCCGCAAGCTGGACGTCAAGTCACGTACGCAGCTTGCGCAACTCAAGTCGTACCGGCGGCGACGATTTAGAACCTCCGACGTTCGGCTCCTGAGGTGAGCAGTCATCGCTCGATCCTCGTGATCGCGAGGGCGTGGTCGGACGGCCTTTACCCATCGCGGCCCTAAGCCATCGTGCCGGTAGAAGCAATCGGGGTTGCACATTAGCGGGCGCTCGCTGGCTGGGGGGAAGCTACTTCGACCGGTAGCGCGGACCGCGTGCCTACGTGGCATCCCGCGGCTGCCGCGGCGGCGCGCGCCGGCATCGTTCGCGCCGGCAGCAGCGCGACCACGACGGCGAGGGCGGCGAGCGTGATCACCGCGGCGACGGCGAACGCGGTCGTGTACCCGCTCACGAGCGCCTGCGTGTGGCTGCTCGCATGCGCGTTCGCGGTCACGGTGGAGGCGATGGCCGCGAGTACGGCCAGGCCGACGGCGCCGCCGACCTGTTGGCTCGTGTTGAAGATGCCGGAGGCGAGGCCTTGGTCGTCCGGTTTGGCCGCGGAGGTCGCGGTTATCGTGAGCGGCACGAAGGCCAGCCCGAGTCCTGTGGCCACACACAAAATCCCGGGCAAGAAGCCGCTCAGGTAGCTGTCGCTCACCTGCAGCGTGGACAGGTATGCGAGGCCGGCGGCGTCGAGCAAGAGGCCTGTCGATCAGCACCAGCTTCGGCGTGACGCGACCCATCACGCGCTGGGAGATGGCCGAGAAGACGGCCACGCACGCGCTCTGGGGCAGAAACATCAGCCCCGTCTGCAGCGGCGTGTGGTCCTTTACGACCTGCAAGTACAGCGAGCCGAGGAGAAGTTCGAGTACAGCCCGGCCATGAGCAGGCAGGTCGCGGCCGCGCTCGCCGAGAGCGAGCGGATTTTGAAGATGGCTAGGCGCACGAGCGGAGCGTGCAGGCGTTTCTCGACGATCAGGAACGCGCCGATGAGGCCCAACGACAGGGCCCAGAGGCCGAGCGTCCGCGCGCTGCCCCATCCGAAGCGGTTTGCTTCGGTCACGGCGTAGGTGAACAGGGCCAGGCCGCGGAGATCGCGGCGAAGATCCCCAGCGCTCGGCGGCGCTCCTGGCCCTCGGCGGTCGAGGTGGTGATGATGCTCAGGGCGGCCGGTGACACGAGCGCGGCGCCGCTGCCCCGCAAGGCGCGGGAGATGATCAGGGCAGGGGAGAACTGGGCGAGCGCGTTCGCCAGCGACGCGACGGTGAAGATCGTCACGCCGAGCGTGAACAGGCGTCGGCGCCCGAACAGGTCGGCCGAGCGGCCGCCTAGCAGCAGGAACCCGCCGAAGGTGAGTGTGTACGCGGTGACGACCCACTGCAAATCAGAGGTGGTGAACTGCAGGTCGCTCGCGATCGCCGGCAGTGCGACATTTGTGACGGTGGCGTCCAGAGTGACCATGAACTGGGCCAGGCATACGGTGACGATGAGCGCCGTCTTGGAGTGTGCGGTGACGGTCGACTGAACGGCGGATGCTCGCGTCACGGATGCCATGGCCGCGGACTGTTCGTGTACCACCGGATGATGCTCTGCGCGGCCTGGTGAGCCGTCGTCACTCCAATCCGGAGACTTCGCGTACTCACGTCAGGTTCGGGAGGGCGTCTGCCGTCAGATTTTCAGCCGTCGCCGGTCGGTCGGGAAGCTGCGCGGTCCACCAGTCGAAGGGCACGATCCGCATCGCGAGTTCGAACGACCCTCGATCGAGCGACGCGGCGAGCTGGGCGATAGCCACGAGGTTCTCGCATAGTCACTCGTCCTCGACCGGGCCCATCGTCTGAGTGGCCGGGCTGACACGGCTCAGCTGCGGTCGAATGTGGTGCTCTTCCAGTGGCTCGGACTCGTCGAGCACGCTGCCCCACCAGTACAGACGACTGTAGAGCTCGGCGTGGTGATCGACGATCTCCGCGTACGCGCCCGAGCTGACCATCACGTCGGCCCAGTGTCCGAGCAGCTCCTGGCCGTGACCGAGCAGCCACGCGATCAAGCGGTGGAGCTGTTCGCGGCGCTCGGCGCTTGCGAGCATCTCGTCGATCGCCGCGGCGAGACGCGGCGTGTCGCCCACCGCCTCGGAGCCGGCCGCGAGTCTCTCGTCCCCGAGCGGAGCTTCGAGTTGGCTCATGACAAATCCGTGCCTGTGCGCGGCCGTCATGCGATGCGGTACCCAGCCGCCAGCGGGGTCAGGCACCCCTTGTCACCGATCGCGTGGGCAGAGCTCCGCCTACGAGAAGAATCCCGGGGGCACCTAATGGTCTAGGGCGATCTTGGAGAGGGCGCCACCGGTTGAGCTGGCACCACCGTTCGACCGACAGAGCTGTAACTGGATCGCTACCGGTTGAGGAAGCCGCCTCACCGGGCACGTCCACCTGGACGCCTCAAACTCGCGCACCCACACGCCGTGAAGGCGGTGCAAGACCAACGTCACTTGGTTGCCGAACGTCCCGCACGGCCCGGCATGATCGAGATCGATGCGAGCGTAGGCGCCGTCAGGTGAGACGACCGTACGGCGCGAGCAGTTCAATCGAAGCCCGAACTGCGTGGCCAAAGCGTCGGGGCCAAGCGGCCGGCCCGCGCGTCCGCTGCTCGACGAGACGGCGATGATCACCACCGCCGCGACGGCGACAATCACTCCACCAGATACGAGCCCAGCGCGGACCCGCGCGCC
>DASYAP010000250.1:0-3340 GCA_036501265.1 Solirubrobacteraceae bacterium
CTGCGCGTACACTCGATGAAGCCCGTCCTCATCGAACAGCTTCGTGATCACGGCCGCAAGCGCCTCAGTTGCGAATCCGAAGCCTTGACGATCCGCCGCGAGCGTGACGCCGACCTCGGCGGTCGTCGGCTGGTCCGCAACGACGCGTACAGCGCAATCGCCGCACAGAGTCCCACTAACTTGGTCGATCACGGCCACCTGCACCCACTCTCCTCGAGCGCCGAACTCGACGCCGGCTTGTGAGGCGAGAAACCGCTCAGCAACAGCCAGCGAGTAGGCCGTGTCCCAGGATTGATAGCGCGCGACTTTGGGCTCGCTGCGGTACGCAACGAACGCCGGGAGGTCGTCGGCCTGAAATGGGCGCAGGCGCAGGCGCTCCGTGACGATTTCAACCACTGCGCCATCCTGCCAGACGGATCTGCCGCTGCTGCTGGTTTCCGTGCAACGGGGCAGCGCGGGAAGACCGCGGCGGTCGCTCTCCGGCCCCGTGGCTCGGGTCGCCCGACCTCACAAGGCCGACACGCCCGGCCGACCGGATGCGTAGGCAAATCGCAGATGCTGCAAGACCGTGCGTGAGCCCTGCTCGCGGCGAAAGCAGGTTCGGGGCTCAGCGTTTCCCCGTAGGATTCTCGGCGTGTACCCAGCGACGATCGCATCGGTGGACAAGAGCGACGAGGCCAAAGTCCTCGCAACTCTGGTGTCAGCGTTCATTGCCGATCCGGTTGAGCGATGGCTCTTCTCGGAGCCGCTGCAGTACCTGACGTATTTCTCACGGTTCGTCGCAGCGTTCGGCCGCGGCGGCTTTGAGAGCGAAACAGTGTTCAGCCTCGGAGGCTTTACGGCCGTGGCGATCTGGATGCCGCCGGGTACTGAACCAGACGCGGATGCCATCGTGGCGATCCTGAGTGAGTCCGTCCCCGCCGAGCAGCATGCCGATACGTTCTCGGTGCTAGAGCAGATGGATGCCGCTCGCCCCCAGGATCGACACTGGTACCTGCCGTGGCTGGGCGTCGACAGCGCGCGGCAGGGCGCTGGTCTCGGAGCGGAGCTCATGAAGCAGTGTCTCGCCCGGGTAGACGCGGACCACCTGCCGGCGTTTCTCGAAACGCCGAATCCGCGGACTGTGCCGTTCTACGAGCGCCACGGATTCGTTGTCACCAGCGTTTCTCAAGCCGGAGCGTGCCCGCCGGTGACAAGCATGCGGCGCCCGGCAGGCTGAGCACCCGAGCGCGCTCCCCCGCGCGGAAGCCTCGTATCTCTCGCGCGATCGCTTCCGCGCCCGGAAGGGCGGGGGCGCGCCATCACTTCAGCGACGAAGCGGTCGCCCGGCCGATGCGGCGCCGGACGATTCCTCCGCCGCAATGTGGATCACCGGCGCGGCGACCAGCTTGAGCGATCTGGGAATCCCTATATGCGCCGCCCGCGCCGACGCTCCCTTCTCGACAAAGCATGCGCCGGCGGCGAGACCTCTCGCGCGCCCGCTGGCGTCGCGGAAGAGGTGTCGGGGTGCCGATCCTGGGGCGGCGAGAGCGAGCGTCCGGGGACGCGGTGGGGCCGGCCTCGATCTGTTGGCCCATTTCTCCTCATGAGCTGGGGGCGTAGTCTGGTGGAGGAGTGACGATGTCCGCGATCGATCTCACGGTGCCGCCGCTTGAGGAGCTGTGCCGGCGACGTAGTGAGAAGTGGGCGTTGTTCGACTCTGACGTGCTCAGCTTGACGGTGGCGGAGATGGACTTTCCCATTCTGGCTGAGGTCGGTCGTGTCCTGGCCGCGACGATCGAGCGCGGCGACCTGGGCTACGGCGTTCCCGCCCCGCGCGGGTTGCGTGAGGCCTTGGCCGGATTTGCCGAGCGTCGGTTGAGCTGGCGGCTGGATCCCGAGCAGGTGACGATCGTGCCGGACGTGATGCTCGGGATCGTCGAGCTGTGTCGGACGATCGCCGGACCCGGCGGAGCGGTTGGGTTCGCGACGCCCGCTTATCCGCCGTTCTTTCGCGAGCCCGCGCTGGCGGGTCTCGACACCGTGCCGATCGGCCTCGCCCCGGATGGGTCGATCGATCCCGGTCAACTCGATGCGGCTCTACGCTCGGGCCTTCGCGTGCTGGTCCTGTCCAACCCACACAACCCGACAGGTCGAGTGCTGCCGCAGACCGAGCTTGCCGCGATCGCCGAGCGCTGCGCCGAGTTCGAGGTGTGGGTGCTCGCCGACGAGATCCATGCCCCCCTTGTTCTCCCGGGCGCGACCCACGTCCCTTGGCTTGAGGTATCCGATGCGGCTCGGCGATGGGGCATCGTGCTTACCTCGGCGTCCAAGGCGTTCAACCTGGCCGCGCTCAAGACGGCCTTTCTTGTCACCGCCGATCCGGTTGCACGGTCTGTCGTGCAGCGCATCGGTCCTCAGCACGACCACGCGAGCCTGCTCGGCGAGCTCGCCGCGGAGGTCGCCTTCCGGGAGGGCGATCAGTGGCTGGACGTGGTCGTCGACCAGCTCGCGCGTAACCGTGAACAGCTCTGCGTAGAGCTGCGCCAGCGCCTGCCCGACGTTCGCTGGCAACCGCCGCAGGGGACCTACCTCGCCTGGTTGGACTGTCGAGGACTGGACCTCGAGGACGAGCCGGCCGACGTGTTTCTGCAGCGAGGCCGGGTCGCCCTCGGACCCGGACTCGACTATGGAGAGCCCGGAGCCCGCCATGCTCGCCTGAACTTCGCGACCGGACCCGAGCATCTCACCGAGGCGGTAGCCCGCATGGCCGCGGCGCTCCGGCGATAGGAGACCGCCTCGGCTCCCCGGCGCGGCACTCTTGACCCGACTGCCACTGCCACTCCGGATTCGGCACTGCCGGGCAAAGCGGATCCGTCGCCAAGATGGCATGAGCTGAGTGACGCGATCGGCTGGTGGGAGGAGGGCCGGCCGTTCGTGTCGAACGACACATTTGAAGGCGCGCGCAGGTTGCAGCCCAGCGCGGCCGGGTCATTCGAACACGAAGGGCCGACCGTCTCTCACGGTAGTGAGAGGGGTGGCTGGACGCCTTGTGCGCGTGGCGACGACACGCTGGTGAGGTGATGTGATGACGATCGTGATGGGCTTGGACCAGCATCGAGCGCAGATCACTGCGGAGTGGGTCGATACCGTCAGCGGAGAGGTCTCGCGGGCGCGGGTGGTGCCGGGCGATCGCTGCGGGGTGCGGCAGTTTCTGGAACGCTTTGCAGATTCGGAGCTGGAGGTCGCGTTGGAGGCGACGACTGGGTGGCGGTTCGTTGTTCAGGAGCTTGATCGTGTCGGTGCGCGGGCGCATTTGGCCGAGCCGGCGGAGACCAGCGCGCTGCGCGGCCGCAAGCAG
>DASYAP010000251.1:0-3943 GCA_036501265.1 Solirubrobacteraceae bacterium
GCTGCTCGCGACCTCGGCGAGCGGCACCAGGCGCAACACGGCCCAGGGAGCCAGCGCCGCAAGCAGGACGAGGACCATCCCGGCGAGCATCGCGCTCAGGCCGTGGGCGCCGGCCTGGTCCAGCGCAGCTCCACCGAGTCCGAGGACCGCGACGATCGCGAACTTGGCGAGGATCAGGGCGACCAGGATCTCGACGACGCGGACCGCCCAGACGCGGCGTGCCGGCCACACGAGCGCGGCGAACGCGAGCGGGAGCAGCAACACCACGATGTAGACCGCGGCCTCTCGCATCGCCAGCTCGAGCCAGACGAGGATCGCCGCAGCAGCGGTGAAGAGGCACATCAGGAATGCGAGGAACGGGGAGCCGGCCAGAGCGACAGCGCCAATGACCGTCCCGCCCCCGGCGAATAACGAGGTGAGGCCGTTACTACTGCTGGGCGACCACACCAGGCTGCACAGCTCGTCGGTCCCGCTGAGAAGAAGCATCGTCACCGGCGCGGCGATGCCCACGCCGACCAGTGCGATCGGCAGGTGGCCGAACGCTGCCCGCGCCAGCAGCGACAGATCCAAGCGCACAAGCGCCTGTACCGCCGCGGCGAAGAGAAATGGCAAGGTGAGTAGTGCCGAGACGGCGGCTATGCGCCAGTAGGTCGACGAGAACCAGACGCTCCCGAGCTGCGGAGCGGAGGTCTCATTGACCACCTTGCCCATGTCGTGGACAGCTGTTCTCGCGCCGTCCACGACCCAGGCGACGAGCGCCGCAAGCCCCAGCGCCGCGGATGCCGAAGACCCGCCGCCGCTGCCGAGCAGATCCTTGATCGCACTGCCGAGGTGGCCGGTGATAAGACTCTTGCCGGTCTTCAGCAGCTTCCCCGGATTGCTCAGTGCACTGCAGGCCTTGCCGCCGAGACCGTTCAGATCCCCGATCGCCTTGCAAGCACTTTCGGGGATGACTCCGGCGGATGCCGGAGCAGGAGTCGCCGCGCAGTAGGCAACGGTGACGATGGTCGCGGCGAGGGCCGCGCACACGAGGCTCCAGCGCGAGAGTCTCACTCCGTTGTCGGGCCAGCGCGAGACCCTCACTTCGCGGTCGTCCCCAAGTGCTGGAAGAAGTTGACGAGGCCGGGAGCCGCTCCGATCACAAGCGCCGCGGCCGCGGAGACGATCGCGGCCATGCGCCCCCGGCCAGCGTAGTGGTGGTTATGCGTGTGGGACGCGACCGCCCACACGGCCGCTCCGACGAACGCACCGACCAGCGCTAGGGCCAGCGCCCACGCTTCCGCCCCATTCACGAGCTGCTGGAGGACATTGCTGCCCGGCAGCCCGTGGGGATTCGGACTGGCGCTGACGGCCGGAGCGAGCACGACGTTCGCCCACAAGGGCATGGATGCCATATGTACCTCCTGAGATCAATCGAGACTGAGCGAGCACCAACGAAGGTACCAACGGCAGAGGAAATCTGGTACCTTGGTTGGTATCAAATTTGTCTTATTTAGAGTCAACTGTGCCCGAAGCGATGGACCGCGCCGGTAGCGATGCCAGCGACGTCGCTGAGCTCTACGCGAGCCTGTCCGAGAGGCTCGAGCGGATCGTGGGAATGGACGTCCGTGCCCCGAGGCCCCTTATCGAAGACGCCTGCCAGTCCGCTTGGAACCGGTTGTGGCTTCACCGGCAGGAGGTCTGCCGCGAGACCGCGCTCTCCTGGCTCATAACGACGGCCGTCCACGAGGCGTTTCGGCTGCTTCGCGGTCAAGCCGATTTGTTGTCGCTCGAGCGGGAGATTGAGGAATTGGGGGACGGAGCCGTTCCGCTGCACGCCCCGCCCGCCGCAGATCTCTACGAGCTGCGGACCCGACTCGAGGGGCTCCGTTCGCTCTCGCTGCGCCAGCAGCGGCTGCTGTGGCTACACGGAATGGGCTTCAGCTACGCGGAGATCGCGGCGCGGACGGGGTCGACGACACGGACGGTCGAGCGTCAACTGTTGCGCGGCAAGCGGAAGCTGCGCAAGTTGGCCGCGGAGTGACCGACGCGCCCCAGGGGCGCCCAATGACGCGCCCCCAGGCGCGCCCTACCGCGCGCGGCCGCGCTTGCGTCGCCGGCGCTCGGCCGCACTGAGCTTGCGCGGCTTGGGCGGGGCCTTGGAGCCGCTTCGCGAGCGTCCTCCGGCGCCCGCCGTGACAGCCGCGGCGCGGCGCAGTGGCGCGCGGCGGCGCGAATCGCGCCAGATGAAGAACGAGATGCCCCCCAGCACGATCATGGCCCCGACCGCGATCACGACCGCGTCCGTGCCGCTGAAGCCGCCACCGCTCGAAGAACTCGAGCCCGTGGTTGTGACCCCGGGAGAGGAAGAGTTTGGCGTAGCCGGAGTCGTCGTCGCGGGCGCGGTCGGCGTGGGCGTCTGCGACTGGGGCAACCCGGGAGAGAGCGGGTTGCCGGTGCCAGGACTCGGTGTGCCAGAGCCCTGGGCGAGCGCGAGAGTCGGAGCGCCGAACCCGAGGGCCAGCGCGCCCAGGAGTATTGCGCCCACCCGAACGAAGGCTGCTCGGGTCGAGGGACGCACAATCACCGAAGCGGTTGCTCCATCTGGGGGGTCTCGGGGGCCGAGCGGTAGGGCTGCTCGGGGACGACGTCCTCCTCGTGGTACACGCTCTCGGCGTTCACCGCCCAGATGTCGTGCCGCGTCCCCAAGAGGATGTTGTCGACGGCCCGCATCGCCGTCAACATCGAGTGGTCGGAGTTGTTGTAGCGGTGCAGCCCGTTGCGTCCCACCTGAATCAGGTTGGGGAGCCCCTCGAGCCAGCGGCGGATGGTCTGGACCCGCTCGCCGTACTCGACGTCGTACATCGGGTAGGCCTTGCTGACGCGGACCACAAAGCCCATCTTCACCTTTTCCGCGTGGGCTAACCCCAGCTTCTGGATCTCGCGCGTCGCCAGCGCCACCAACTGCTCGTCGGGCATGGTCCACAGCTCGTCGCCCTCAAAGCAGAAGTACTCCATCCCGATCGAAGCGTCGCGGTCGTTGGGTACCATCCACGGGCTCCACGAGCGGAAGTTCTGGATGCGCAGGACCTTCACCCCGGTTTGGTGGATGTAGATCCAGTTGTCGGGGAAGAGGTCCTCGCCCTCGATGACCAGAGCCACTGTCAAGAAATCGCGGTAGCGCAGCCCGCGGGCGGCATCCCTGACCTCCACAGGAGCTTCCGGTTCGGTGATCGCCACGGTCGTCCGAAGCGGGAGCGAAGAGATCACGTAGGAGGGCGTGAAGGTCTCCCCGCCGGCGACTACCTCCACCACGCGACCACCCAAAGCGTCCAGCCGCAGACGGGTGACCGGTGCGTTCAAGCGCACATCGCCTCCGTGGGCGCGAATCTCCGAGGTCATCTGCTCCCACATCTGGCCCGGGCCGAACCGCGGGTAGTTGAACTCTAAGATCAGCGACTTGATCTGGTTGCCCTTGTTGCCGAAGAAGGCGGACTTGGCCGCGCTGAAGAACGACAGCCCCTTGATCCGCTGCGCTGCCCACTCGGATCGAATATCGGCGGTGGAGACTCCCCAGAGCTTCTCCGTGTAGGTCTTGAAGAAGTGCTGGTAGAGGCGCTTGCCGAACCGGTTTGAGACCCAGTCCTCGAAGCTGTCCTCCCGGCGTTTGGGCCTCACCGCGGCCCAGAGATATGACAGGCCGCACCGAGTCAGCTCGACGGGGCCTAGTTTGCGGATCACGTCCATGCCCTGCAGCGGGTACTCCAAGAATTTCCCGTTCCAGTAGATCCGGGACTGGCGCGGCCGGCGCAGGAACTCGTCGCTCAATATCTCGTGCCAGAGGTCGTCGACTTCCTTGGCCTTCGTGAAGAAGCGGTGGCCGCCGAGATCAAAGCGGTAGCCGTCCCGCACCTCGGTCCGTGCCAATCCACCGACCTGATCGGTGGACTCCAGGACCACCACC
>DASYAP010000252.1:0-19636 GCA_036501265.1 Solirubrobacteraceae bacterium
CATCGATCACATCTTCGCTTCGCCACAGCTGCGACCAGTCACGTCGCTCTATCACCACGCCTGGCGCGACCAAGACCTAAGCGACCACTCCGCTCTTGAGGCCGACCTCGCGTAACAGCAGACTAACTCACTGCACTTCCCCTCCACGAACCACCGGCCGTGAGAACCGACGTCTACCGCCAGGTCGACAGTGCTGCTTCGATCCCGCCAGCTCGCGAAGCGGAAGCCGCGGACTCACCGCCGGTCGGGCGACAATCTGGCAGTCTCGCTGGCTCTCAGGGCGGTCCGGCGCTGGTGTTACTACCAGGGCCTGCTGAGAGGGCTGGGCAGTGACATCGCGTTAGCACCGGTGTGAGAGGTTGCGACGCCTGTCGTCGTACGACCCATCGCTACTGGGGCCACCGCAATCAAGAACGGCTCGAGCTTGCCGTCAACTCGAAGCTCGACCTCGACCTCGCCCGCAACGCCGCGCCAATGGTCGCCATTGGCTATAGCGCCGATCACGACCTCTTCTCAGCAAGAACCGGCTGCCAAACCGACACCTTCTACGGGATCGACCTCGCCGCGCTCTGCATCTAACACCTGGCCAGCTAAGCAGCCCACTCACGGCAGGCGAGGATTATGCCTGCGAATGACGCCCAGAGCAGCCTGTGCCGCCGGAAACGCCTCCACCGCCTGGCGACAGACGCTTGTTTACACATGCCCATCTGATCGCCGCACCGTGAACATCGGCTCACCACACGCACAGACGAACCGGCACCGGACCTCCGGCCGCGACCCGGGGTCTGGGGGCCGCGATCACCAGCAACCCACATCCGCGCCAACCACAGACGCCTGCAAATAACGGCCAAGACCCCCTCGCCAGACACGCCCGGTCGCTCGTCATCCTCGCGCCAGCTCGCGGCGCGCGACCGTGTCGCGACATAGGCATCGCCCCGATCGGACAGATCGTCGCCACGGCGGACGAACGGATTCGCCCCAAATGCGAGAGCGCGCCTTCCACGAACGACCGGCCACGAGATCACGCGCCGCCCGCCACGGGGATACCGCTGCTCTGCGTCCGCGGAGGTTCGAAGCGGAAGCCGTTCCAGCACGCCTTCTGCGGCGACAATCCGGCAGTGTCAGACGGCTTGGGAGCCGGGTCGAGACTGGCACCTGCCGCTCCCGGCCGAGAACGAGTGTCCTCAAAGTGGGGACTGTGCTCGACGTCAGCGGCTGCTTTCTTACTTGTCGGCGACATCGTTCGCGCCGCTCGTGGGTAGGGGGTCACTTTGAATCGGCTGGGGCTCCCGCGCGACCTCGGCTTGCAGAGGCTCGCTTGGACTCTCGTTAGGTGCCGGACCTGCGGTCGTCGTGGGCTTCGCAAGCGCCTCAGCGCGTTGTCGGGCCTTCTCTGCGTGTTCGTAGAGCTCGGCAACCTTCTGCGGGGACCACTCCGAATCCACGGTAGGCTAGGTAAATTGCCCTGTCACCGGTCCTCAATCCGGGGGGGTTGATTCGCAACCCCGGGCGGGTAGCCTGTTGGTCGAGCGCGGACGGGCCAGCGGACAGAGCCGGAGCCGGTTTGGTACGACGTTTGGCGCAGACGCGCTCGGCCCAGTCGTACTTGCGTCGCGTGGTTTCGCACGTTCTCGCAGACGCGGTGCCGGGTAGCCGCGTGTTGAGTGGGTCGAGGGCAACGGCGGCATCCGCGTTACGGCCGCTGACCGCCGCGGCGGAGAACACCGTGATCGAGCTGTTGGTCGATCACGGCAAGCGCATGTTCGGTCATGGCGATGTGTGGAGGTAAATGGCGTTCTGCCTCGCCGCGGAGCTCGTCCCTCGTCTCGTCGTGGCTCATCAGCGAGCGCTCCCTCTGGGGCGCTTGGGTGTTTATGACTGATCTCGCTGTCGGGCTCGCGGATCGTGTCCTGCTCACGACTGGCGGCCCTCGGCCGTTCCTGAATCGAGCAGCGCGGGGATCTCACGCACTGGGGTCACGCGCGTGAAGCTCGCTCAGCTTTTCTCGCGAGTGCTGGAGTGGCGCCGGCGTTTAGTGGTGCGCGGCGGAGAGCCGGAGGCGAGCTCGAGGTCGTCGTGAATCCTTTGCGGTTGGCGGAGGTTTTGGAGTTTCTTGAGCGATTGGTTTTCGGTTTTGGCGGATCCGCTCGCGCGTGACGTTAACCGTGTGCGCCGCCTCGTCGAGGGCGGGGGGGTCGTCCCCGAGGCCGTAGTACCGAGTTCGAGCGGCGGGTCGTGCACCAGCACAAGCTCTCCGTGGGCGGTCAGGCGGCAGTCCGTCTCGAGGCCGTAGAGGCCTCCCAGCGGCGCCTGCGCCTGCGCCCTCTGTTGCCGGTGGCCTTCAGGGAAGAACTCAGGCGCGGCTTGGGGCTAGGCCGCCCTCGGGAGTAACCGGCGGATGGCCGGTGAACAATCTATCGACTACTGCCCAGCCCGCGTAGCTGAGGGAACCAACAGTTGCGGTGGCGGTCAGCAGGACACCGGCGGCGGCTACGGTGGCGACGCCGTGGGCGCCAAGGATGACAACGGCGGCTGCGGCGCCGAGACTGGGGCCGATCGGGAGCTGGCCCAGCGTGAACATCGCTATCAGCAAGGCGACCGCGTCGAGCAGCGACACGTGCACGCCGATGCCGCGCAGCAGCAGCCAGTTGCGTGCGATCTGAGCGCAGACCGCGAGCAGCACGAGCGCGATCATTCGACACCGTCCGCTGCGCATCACGGCCAAGCCGGCCCAGATTCCGACTCGACGCTGCTCGGAGAGGCGACGCAGACCGATCATCACCCCGGCCGCGATCGCGACGGCGATCACGGGCAGCCACCATGCGATGCCGAGCGGGCCAACGAGGGTGAACGAGAACACCGCGGCCAGCATGGCTTCGACGCCGATGATTGGAAGCTCAGCGGCTAACAAGGCCGGGACTCGTGGGCTTGTCTCGGGCGCCGCACGGCGCAGCGAGGCGATCCGTGCCGCCAGCCCGAGTGATCCGTTCAGAACGCTGAAGAGATAGCCAACGCCCGCGGCCCGGAACAACACGCGGCGAGGAACGGTCGCGCCCGTCGCGCGGACACAGACGTTCCAGGCCTCCGTGCGAGCGGTCAGCGAGACGATCTGGAGCATCACCGCGAACGACAGGATCAAGATCGGAGCGGCATCGAGCGCAGCCGTGAATTGGGCTCTGCGTCCGGTGAGCTCGACCGCGAGCACGCCCGTGACGATTACCGCTCCAAGGATGCTGAGCACCGCCCGCCGGCCAAGCGCCGGGGTTTGCAACTTCGGTTGATGCCCCCCTGCGATGTCGTCGCCGATCAGCGGGCGCGGCTGCGCCTCGTGCGCGGCGTCGAACGCGCCAGCGCCTGTTCATCACGGTCGCGCTCTCGGCGGCGCTCTGCCGCCTCGCGTTTTAGGTCGGACTGCTGGGTCGAGAGCGCCGCGATCTGTGCTGCGCGTCGCTCGGCGGAGCTTGCTCGTGGGGTTGTTGGCCCGACCAACGCGGTTACCTTGTGCTTGGCTGCCATGACTTCCTCCGTGAATCCGTTTCTGTAGCCGGCGGTTGCCGCGCTCGAGCTTGCAAGACGCCGGCGGGCAGCACCAAGCGCTGCGGCGCGCGCGGTGTCCCAGCGACATCGCTGATTCGAGCGCCGTGAAGCCCGCGTGTCGGAGCCGCTGAGACGGCCTGCTCGGGCTCGCCAGCATGGGCGCGGATCCACGCCAGGACCGCGGAGGAATCAGGGCCGGCGGCTAGGATCGCGGCACGTTCGATGACCTGACCGCCGGAGCGGTGAGGGCGGGCCAACCGTGTTACCAGGGCAAGAATCGAGTCATCGTCCATGCTGACACTCCTCGAACTGGTCAAGACAGTTAGCCGGTGGCATGCACAGGCCGACCCGCAGGCAATCACGCATCTGCTTAACGGTGGCGATCATGGATTGGTCTGCGGTGGGGGCAGTTCGACAGCCCAGGCGCGCTCGCCGCCACCCTCATCAAGCCAGTGCCCGGCGTCGAAGCGATCTCGTTCGAGAATCGCCGCTCGCCGCGTGGCGAACTCCTCGACGCGACCCGCGATCCGCTGGCCCGAGCTTGCGAGCGGCGCAGCCGCTGCCTGATCGACGGACATCATCGATCGCAAGCCGACAAGCGCGGCGAGGTGGGCTACGGGCTCCAAGCGAGATCCACACTCGGGGCACAGACGCTCGTCTGGTTCGGCAGGATTCCCCAAAACGCGAAGCCGAGCCTTGCACGGCGCGCACATGTAGTGCTGCATCGAACCCCTTCCACTGGATTTCACGATTGACTATACATGAAATGCATATCTAGAAACGATATTCTAGAATAATGGACCTCGATGCTCCCGCGTGGTCGTTTTTGACCAATCACGCCCTGGTTCTGCTGTGCATCGCCCAGGACCCAGGGATCCGCCTGCGCGAGATCGGCGACCGTGTCGGTATCACCGAACGCGCCACCCACCGAATCGTCGACGAACTCGCCACGGCCGGCTACGTGTCGCGAACCCGCACCGGCCGCCGCAACCACTACACGGTCCACCGCGACCTGCCGCTGCCCGACAGGCTCGCCCGCACGCAAAGGATCGGCGAGCTCCTAGCCATCCTCAGCACGCAGGATCACGGGCCTGGAACCGGCGCCGATAGCGTGCCAGCCGCGACGCATCGCTAGGCCTTGCAGAGGAGCCGGACGGCCCTGTCAGCCCGGCAGCAATTGAGCACCCCGGATTTCAAGCGCTCAGGTGCCAGCAAGCCGAGTAGCGGCAAGCAGACATCGGTCAAAGCGGCAATGACTGCGACGCCGGAATCATCACGGTGCCGAGGACGACAAGGCACGCCTTCAAGTCCATAGCTCGCTTCCGAGACTCACGAACCACCGGCAGCCGACGCGATCGATCCACGCCAACGTGACGCTTCTGCTCTGGCCGGACCGGGCCTCGAAGCAGCAGTCGATCGCGCGCTGCCCAGTCGGCGACGGAGCAGCAGTCTGAGCCGACCGACAGGGCTTCGCTGCTTCTCATCGGCGGTGGCGAACCGGGAGCTCGGGGTCGACGTTTTGGTCCCTCGGCGCGGCCGGCCACCCGAGCGCGACCACCCGGGCGCGGTGCTTAGCGCACTTAGCCGTGAATGGCGACTCGGTATCCGTCGGGGTCAGCGAAGATGAATGTGCGTCCGAAGGGCGTGTCGAATGGCTCGGTGACGATGGGCACGCCGTGGTCGCGTAGCCGGTCGTGCAGCGCCCGTGCGTCGTCAGCACGCAACGACACGAGCACCCCGAGGCCGACCGGCCCGGCGTCAAGGTCGGTGCCCGGCAGCGGCTCGCGCACCGCGAAAGGGATCGGCGTGGTGTCGAAGACGACGACCCCGACGACTTCCGGCGGCGTGCCCTGGAGGCGCGTGAGGCCGAGCTCGCTCGTGTAGAACGCCGCCGAGCGCTGCAGGTCACGGACCTGGATCGAGAGGAAGTCGGGTCCCACGATGGTCATCGCAGCGGCCACTTGGTCTTGGTGTGACCGCCCGACTGCGTCGTGGCATCGACGGGGGAAAATGTGCTCACGATGGGAGGCATCGCATCCTTTCCGTTGTCAGCGAGGGTCCCACGCCAGCTACGACCGCGGTCCGCGGGCAAACTCATCGCTCGTGGCGCTCCTCAACGGACGCCGCTCTCGCGCGCCGGCAGCACGCTGGGGTGGTAGCCGGGAGTCGACACCCACGCCCGAGACTGTCGCCGTCACGAACCACCGGCCGTGAGAACCGACGTCTACCGCCAGGTCGACAGTGCCGCTTCGATTCAGCCAGCTCGCGAAGCGGAAGCCGCGGTCTCAGTGCCGGTCGGGCGACGAACCAGAACTCTCGGTTGGCGCGCGCGCTTGGCTGCGGCGTTCCACTGAGGGAGACAGCTCGGAGTCGTCGCGCACTCCTGCTTTGGCCCGATCGCTTGCCGCTACTTTGCAAGCACCTCGGCCAGCGGTTGCTCCGATTCCGCTCATACGACGACCCGGACGCCAGTTTACCGCGCCGAGGGAAATGCAGGGCGCGGCCTCGTGTGATCGGGCGGGAGTGCCGCGTCCAGCCGGCGAAGCGCGAGTCTGCGGTGGCCGCTGCCGAGCTGATGCCGCTCGGGGCGGGTGCGCTTGTCATCCGTACCCCACTACGGACCCGCCGTGGGCGTTCCACCACCCGGTAGGCACGGTGGCTCGATCGCAGGCGACAAAGCACTGACCCGAATTGCTGAGGATCGTCAGCCTCAACGTAGGTCGGGTCCGGTGGGTGGTGGTTCAGGTTGCCGCGCCTCGCGTTCGGCGTCCTCGCGGGCGCTCTGCTCTCAGGGTCGGATCGATAGCCGGCCGCGGGCAACCGTCCCGTCCTTGTTCGTGTTGGCTGTGGCGGTGATCGGCGTCACGCGCACGTGCGGACCTGAGCACGAGCGAGTCGCACGGACGCAAGCGCGTTGGAAGCACCCGAGCTGATCATTTGGCTGGAGCTGTGCGGTTCGCGCTACTGTCGAGATCACGGTAACTGGTCCGGTGAGCGGCGGGTGCGTGGTCGAACGTGATCGTGGCGGTAGTTGCGCTGGGCGGTTGAGGCCTGTGTCTGAAGGGGTGGGTGCGTGGAGCGTTTGAGGTTTCGGGTGTACGTGACGGGGACCGCGCTGCGCTCGGCTGTTGCGGTGGGCAATTTGCGGGCGATCTGTGAGGCTCTGGTGCGGGGCGCGTACGAGATCGATGTTGTTGACGTACGCAAGCAGCCTGAGCTCGCGGAGCAGGACCGCGTCGTGGCGACGCCGACGGTCCTGAGATTGGCGCCTGAGCCGCCGCGCTGGGTGATTGGTGACCTGTCTGACCGGCGGTTGGCGGCGCTCGCGCTTGAGCTCGCCGATCCTGAAGCACCCTACGAACGAGGAGCCTGAGCGATGAGCTTTCCAACCGAAGGCGTGCATCAGTCACCGACTGGCATCGGCGGCTTTGACGAGGTGGCCCTTGGCGGGCTGCCGGCCGGCCGCCCGACGCTGGTGACCGGCACGACCGGGAGTGGCAAAACTGTGTTCGCGGTTGAATTCCTGGCCCGGGGGATCAGCGAGTTCGGCGAGGCGGGGGTGTTCGTCGACTTCGAGGAGACCCCGACTGGCATCCGGGAGAACATGGCGTCGTTCGGTTTCGAGATCGCGGCCTGGGAGGCGGAGGGGAGATGGGCGTTCGTGGATGCCTCGCCGGACGCGCGCGAGCAGGTGGTGGTCGGCGCGTTTGACCTGGGCGCTCTGGTCGCGCGGATCGCGCAGGCGGTCCGGACGGTCGACGCGAAGCGGGTCGTGCTCGACTCGCTTGCGACGATCTTCGCCCGGTTTCCGGACCCCGGGCTCGTGCGTTTTGAGCTCGCGCGGCTGGTGATCGCGCTGAAGGAGCTCGGGGTGACCGCGGTGATCACTGCCGAGCGCGACCAGGAGTACGGCTCGATCGCCGGCTTCGGCGTCGAGCAATTTGTTGCCGACAATGTCGTGATCTTGCGCAACGTCGTCGAGCGGGGGAATCGCCGGCGTACGCTCGAGATCCTCAAGTTCCGCGGCGTGCCGCATCGGATCGGGGAGTTCTCGTTCGCGATCGTTCCCGGCGAGGGCATTTCGCTGCTCCCGATCGCCCTGATCGCAGAGCGCGAGCACGCGTCGCTTGAGCGGGTCAGCGTCGGCAACGCGGAGCTTGACCGGATGCTGGGTGAAGGGGTTCACCGCGATGCGGTGGTGTTCGTGTCGGGCCCGACCGGCACCGGTAAGACGCTGCTCGCGACCACCTTCGCGGCCGCTGGCGCGAGTGTGGGGCAGCGTTCACTGCTGCTGTCGTTCGAGGAGAGCCGCGAGCAGATGCTGCGCGGCGCTCAGAGCTGGGGCTTTGATCTCGAGGCGATGGAGGGTGCCGGTCTGCTTCGTGTGCTGGGCACCTATCCGGAGGAGGCGTCGCTCGAGAACCATTTCGTCACCCTGCGCAAGCTGATCGACGAGTTCAAGCCCGAGCGGGTGGCGATCGATAACCTGTCCGCGCTCCAGCGGGTCTCGACGCCGCGGGGGCTGCGCGACTTCATCGTCGGGATCGCGTCGTATCTGCGCCGTAGCGAGATCAGCAGCATGTTCACCTCGACCACCGCGACGCTGCTGGGACCCGACTCGGTCACCGAGGCCCACGTTTCGACGCTCACCGACGTCGTCATCCTGTTGCGCTACGTGGAGGTCGCCGCCGCGGTGCGCCGGGCGGTTTGCGTTCTGAAGATTCGCGCGTCCGCGCATGACACCCGGATCCACGAGTTCACAATCGACGGGGAAGGGATGCACGTCGGACCGGTATTCGACGGTATGGGTGGGATCCTCTCCGGGTCGGTGTCCCCATGGTCAATCGCGGCCGAGCCATCGTCGTCCTCCCGCGCGGGCCAGTAGGGCGACTCCTCCGCCTGAGCCCGTCGTCGCCGCGACCGTGCGCTTCGGGTCAGTCCTCGCCCGTGGGGGATGAGCGAAACAGCGAGTAGCTCAGGGTCACGGCCTCGGCGACGTCGTAGACGGTCTGGTTGGTGTTGCGGGCGTGCTGGCGCAGACTTTCGAACGCGTCACGAGCGCTAAGGCCGTGTCGCTCCATCAAGATGCCCTTGGCCTGCTCGATGATTGCCTGGCGGCCGAGCGCACCGTGCACGCGCGTGAACTCAGCGTAGCGGCGCAGGACGATTTCGAGCGCGCTTTTGATCTCGTCGCGCCCGCCGTGCTTGACGTACGCGAACACCCCGCGCGTGGCAGCCTCATCGACGAACGCCGGGTCCTCGGCGTCGATGTCGACGATCACCGGACAAGCGGCTTGGTGGACGATCTCGGAGATCAGCTTCAGCGCATGCTCCTTCTCCTCCCCGACGCCAACGATCGCCACGTCCGGACGCTCGCGCTTGGTCGCGCGCGCGACCCCCGCGACATCGGTCAACTCTGCGACCACCTCGTGTCCCAGCACCCTTAGAACCGCCGCGATCTGATCGAGCCGGTCCACCCGTTCATCGGCGACCAGAACCCGCAGGTGATCGATCGAGGACACGCCCATCGACTCAAAGCATGACCGCACCCAGCCGACGGCACCACCGTCGCGTTATAGTTCCATCTGTCCGCTCTTCCCCTCGGCGGACGATGGCCGGCTCGATCCTCAGGCTGGCGCCCGATCAATCCAACCGCACCGTTGGTTGCCAAGCGCGAGCTACAGAGGAGCGATGACGAACATCACCGGCCACCCCGCGTCGACCGTGCCCAGCCGAGCGCCCGGCTACCGCTTGGCGGCCGCCTCGCGCGGCCTGCGTGACCATTCACGCCGGCTGCGCGAGTACTCCCGTTGGCTACGAGCGGACGCCGTGGCCATCCGGACGCTCACCGCCGCCGGGCTGAAGCGAAGCCGTGCCGGCGACAGGAACGCGCGATGAGCGCCGGCCAAAAGGCGATCAGCCGCTCGCCGCTGACCGATGCGGGCGAGGCGTCTGAGCCAGCTCGGAAGCTCGACCCAAACGACGCGCTCCCGGTGCGAGTGTTGCTCGGCGACCTGGCCAGAACAATCGGCTGCGAGGTCGCCCTCCTGTGCGAGCCCGATCTCGCGGGCCGGCCCCAGATTGTTTGCGCCTTCGGCACGGATGGTTCCAGCAGCATTGCCCAACGGCGCCGGAATGGGGCACTTGACCAGGACAAACGTGGGGCAAGCAGGGGTTTCGTCGGTCGCGCGCTCACGCATGAGCGCGCGACCGTCGAGCTTCTTGATCCCGAGCTCGACGCGGCGCTGGTAACCGCGTGCCCCCACACGCTCCTGACCCAGGCCCTGGCAGCCCCAGTCTGGGGTCCGGGCGACATCGGTGGCGCCCTGGTGGCCGGTTTCGCAGCCGCACCTGCGGACCTTGGGCTGACGATGTGGGCCGCTGAGTCCTACGCGGCAATGGCGGCACTCGTACGCTGGCACCCAGACGCGCTGCCCTGCCTGCTTGACGTCAACCGTACCGATCACCTCACGGGCTGCATCACCTACGACACCATCCTGCGTGAGCTCTCGCGTGAGATCGAGCGTGCCACGCGTAGCGATGACTGCCTGTCTTGCTGCTTTATCGACTTGGATGGCTTCAAGCGCGTCAACGATCGTCAGGGCCACCTATACGGAAACCAGGTCCTGGCTCACGCCGCCCAGGTGCTGCGCGCCGGCGTGCGCAGTTGCGACACGATCGGACGCTACGGCGGCGACGAGTTCGTCGCGATCCTTCCCCAGACGAGCGCGCCCGAGGCCCGTGGGCTTTCCGAGCGACTGCGCTCAGAGATCGCCTCGGCACGACTTTCAACGCGCGATGAGCGGGTGACGGCATCCATCGGGGTGGCGGAGTGGATTCCCTGCATGTCGGCCGAGCAGCTGCTCGCCCGCGCTGACCACGCGCTGCTGACGGCGAAGACGGTGGGTGGGGACGTCGTAATCGACGATCGCTCTGAGGCATGAGCGATGTGGCGTGATCTTCCCAGGCTGTGGAGCCCAAGGGTCTGGACCCAGACGGGGTTTCCGTGTTTCGCACGCACGAGCTGAATGTTGCTACGAGGGCTCCCTGAGACGTATCGGGTTCGCGCTGGTTTGAGGGGTTGCGATGCCGGTGGTCATACCCAACCATCGCTACTGGGGCTACAGCAATCAAGAAGGGCTCGAGCTCGCCGTCAACTCGCTCCAGCGGCGGTCAGGCCGACGTTTGAAACCTACATCTACCGTTTCGCGGCTGCCATCCCGGTAAAAAAGCAAGGGACCAGTCGGGGAACTGCGCCCCCACTTCCCTGGCTTTTACCCGGGGAGCCCAGAACGAGTCTGGGCTCCCCGGAACTCTTTCGGCCGTTCGGCCGACGAGCGGACGATCCGAACGGCGGGTCGCAACCTGTGGTTGGGTTGTTTGATGTGTGATCTCGGTACGTTTGCGTCGCGCGCTACCAGCCGCGCACGAGGGAAGCGTCTCGCGACTGACCGTGGCTAGTGGGGTCAGGTCGAATCGGCTGGCCGCTCGCCCGCGACCTCGGCTCGCGGATGCGCGCTCGCAGTCTCGTCAGCTGGCGGACCTGCGGTCGTCGTGCGCTTCGCAAGCGCCTCAGCGTGTTGTCGGGCCTTCGCTGCGTGTTTGTAGAGCTCGGCGACGTTCTGTGGGGACCACTCCGACTCCACGGTGGGCTTGGTAATTGCCCCGTCACCGATCCTCAACCCGGGGGATTTGATTCACAACCCACGCGGGTAGCTCGATGGTGTCTAGCGCGGGACGGGCCAGCGAACAGAGCCCCGAGCTGGCTTGGTAGGACGTTTGGCGCAGACGCGCTCGACCCAAGTGGTACTTGGGTCGAGCGGTTCGCGCGTTGTTGCAGAGGCGGTGCCGGGTAGCCGCGTGTCGAGTGAGTCGAGGGCGAGTGCGTCGAGGGCGAGTGCGTCGAGGGCAACAGCCGCATTCGCCTTCGGTCCGAATGGGACGGGGCGAAGAACACCGTGACCAGGCCGTTGGTCGTTCTCGGCAAGCTGGCGCGGGGGGTGCCAGGCCGAGGTCATGCACACCTTTCGCCCCGAACTCTTCATGCGGGTGAGATTTGGGCGTACTGCTCCTCTAAGCAGAAGAACGTCTCGCAGGAGCACCGTGACACGTTCGGTTACGGCGACGTGTGGACGTGGACGGGGATCTGCGCCGACACGGAGCTTGTTCCGTCGTGGCTAATCGGCGAGCGCAATCTCTCGGACGCTTGGGTGTTTATGACTGATCTCGCTGTCCGGCTCGCGGATCGTGTCCAGCTCACGACGGGCGGCCCTCGGCGGTGCCCGAATCGAGCGGCGCGGGAATCGCGCGCTGTGGGGTCACGTGCGTGAAGCCCGCTCCGCTCTTCTGTGCTGGGGCGCCACCGGTTCAGTGCGTGAGCGTGCGGCGCGGCGGCTCGCCGGAAGCGATGTCGACGTCGTCGCGCAGCTGCTGGGCTTCGCGGAGGTTCTGGAGCTTCTTCAGCGACTGATTCTCGATCTGGCGGATCCGCTCGCGCGTCACGTTGAATGTGCGCCCGACCTCGTCGAGTGTGCGGGGGTGTTCGTCCCCGAGGCCGTAGCGCAGCTCGAGCACGCGCCGTTCGCGGTAGGCGAGGCTTTCGAGCGCGTCTCGGAGCGCTTCCTTGGTGAGGAGCTCCACGGCGCGCTCGTAGGGAGATTCGGCTCCTTCGTCGGCGATGAACTGCCCGAGCTCGGAGTCGTTCTCGTCACCGATGGGCTTCTCGAGCGAGATCGGCGCCTGTGCCGAGCGCTTGATCGATTCGACCTCTTCGGGCTTGATGCCCGTCACCTCCGCGATCTCCTCGGCCGTCGGCTCGCGGCCGAGCCCAGTCATCAGCTTCCGCTCTGCACGACCGATCTGGTTGAGCTTCTCGACGATGTGGACGGGGATCCGGATCGTGCGCGCCTTGTCAGCCAGCGCGCGGGCGGTGGCTTGGCGAATCCACCAGGTCGCGTACGTCGAGAACTTGAATCCTTTGCGGTGGTCGTATTTCTCCACCGCGCGGATGAGACCGATCGTGCCCTCCTGGATCAGGTCGAGGAACGCCAGCCCCTGGTTGCGGTAGTTCTTTGCGATCGAGACCACCAGCCGCAGGTTCGACTCGACCATCTTCTGCTTGGCGTCCATGTGGCCACGCTCGATCTGTTTGGCGAGAGCGACCTCTTCCTGAGCCGTCAGCAGCCGCACCTTGCCGATGTCCCTGAGAAACAACTGCAGACCGTCGGTAGTACCCCCCGGCTCGAGATCCGGCAAAGCCGTGCGGCGGGTGCGCTTCTCCGGCGCTCGCTCGATGATCCGGCCCGCCGCGGTGGCCGGGTCGATTTCCTCGACCAGCTCGATTTCATAGCGCTCGACCAGGCCGTGCAACTCCTCGACGTCGCTTTCCTGGAGGCCGAGATCGCCCGTGACGGTCGCGACCTCGGCGTATGTGAGCACGCCGACCTGCAGCCCGCGCGCGATCAGACCCTTGACCTCTTCAAGCTCCTCAAGATCCGCTGCTGACATCCCGTTGCAGCCTCGCGTTTAGCTCGCGCGGCTCAGACCCGCTGGCGCGGGTCTGAGGCCTGCCCACCGGGGACACGTCAACGGTGACGTTCGTGTGGGCGCCACTTTCGGAAATGGCGCCGTCCTCATGACTAGGATCGCGTCAGGTGCGCGTCGCGCGATCGGCCGGACCGACTGTGTCTGCTTTGGTCGGGGGTGGCGGGTGCCGGCCGCGTGTTCAGGCGTCGTTGGGCATCGATAGCCGACGAGATCCGCCGCGACCCGCGATCGCGAGTCAACTCGCCGTGCCGACCGGCCGCCCGATCGGTTTCTGTGCGCGTCATCGTGTTGAGGCCTTCCCGTTTCTCTGTTGGCACCGCACGCAAGCGGGTAAGAACCCCGCGCGTCGGTCAGATTGGGACGCGTCCACCGGGCGGTGGCATGACGCCGATACAGCACCGCGCCGGCCCCGCAGTCAAAACCGGTAACCCACGCCTCTCGCCTCGTGGCGCGGCTCGCGCCGTCGGTGGCGTGCCGGCTTGGGCCGGGAATCCTGGCCGCAGGGCCAGCTCCTGTCCGACTGTACTCCTAGCCCGGCCGTTATGTGCCCCAGACCCCAAAAAGTGTGGTGCGGCGTCGGCGGCATCGGCTGATTTCTCGCCGGCGGCCGGGCTCCTCTCGCCCCGGGGGTTGCCCGCCGGGCAATCACCCGCCGCGGGCGTCAGCGTCGAAAGCGGTTTAGGCGGCGAGCGGCGGCGTCTGGCATGCGCGGCTGAGCGCTTGGCGTAGCTCGTGTGGAGAGTCGCTCGTGATCGCGTCGAGGCCGAGCGGCAAGAGCGGCGCGAGGAACGCGGTGTGGTTGACAGTGCCGGTCGTGACGCTGAGCCCGGAGGCTCGAAGGTCTGCGACCAGCGCGTGAGAGAGGAGGAAGTGATCGACGCATACGCCGTGCAGGCCGAGGCGTTGTCCCCAGGCGGCGAGTGCGTGGATGCGGTAGTCGGCGATGATCACCAGCCGCGAGCGGAAGCCCGAGCTCGGCGGCGAGCTGACATGCACAGGACCAGGAGCTGATGATCTCGGTCCGCTCCCGCGCTGGGTGGTCTGAAAGACGCTCGCAGACGGCTCGGGCGGTGCGGAGCGCGAGGGCTTGGTCGGCGTGCGCCTTGACTTCGAGCTGGAACGTCACCGTGGGGGGGCGAGGTCGAGCAGCTCGTCGAGCAGCAGCGGGCGCTCGTCGCTTGGGGTGCCGTCGCGGTGGCGCAGCCACCCGGCGCGGATCTCTGCCGCCGTGCGCTGATGCGCCCAGCCGGATACGGTGGTCCCGACTTCGAGCTTCGGGTCGTGCAGCAGCACAAGCTCTCCGTCGGCGGTCAGGCAGCAGTCCGTCTCGAGGCCGTCGACTGGTTCGTGCAATGCGCGGGTGAGTGCTGCGGGCGAAGAGTCAGGACCGTAGGCGCGGCCGAGGCGGTGGGCGAATATGGCCGGGTGCACTGCCGCAACTCTCGCGGCACAGGCACGGTTGGTCGTTACGAGCCTGCGACTGTCTTGTGAACAGGTTGTGCAGAACGCCGTTCCGGGAGCGTTCTAGGCGACCAGCCGGCCGATGATCCGCGGGTGGCCGTCGACCTCCACGTTGACGAGCGACTCCACTCGCGAGAAGCCGGCAATCCGCGCAAGGCGCTGCAGGCCGGCGTCGCCGAACCCCCAGTAGACGAACTCGTCGCCCGCGTACACCTCCCCTGGGTCAGAGACCCTGATCGCCGGGTCGTTTCGATCTTCCGGGCCGACACCGTAGGTCTCGACCAGCACCATCCCGCCGCTCACCGTCCGCCCACGCAGCACCCGCAGCAGCCCGAGAGGGTTCTCGACCCGGTGCAGAATCCCGAAGCAGTAGACGAGATCAAAGCGCTCCTCGACGCCATCGAGCGCGAACGCGTCCATCCGTCGATACTCAACGGCGGAGCCGAGCAAGCGATGGACTGCGCGAAATCCCTCTCCGCCCTGCAGCTGAACTCCCCACCGAGAAGCGACCCAAAGGCGGTACTGCTCGTTGTCGATCGCCAGCACCCTCTCGGCCCCCCGGCGCTCGGCGAGGAAGGCATAAAAGCCGTCAAAGCAGCCGACATCGAGCACGCTCACCCCGGCGAAGTCCTCGGGCAGCGCGCAGACGCGATAGCGATGATCACGCGCGGCACCGGGCGTATAGATGCCCTCAGCGCGATTCAGCGCAAAGGTGTGAAACCAAAACGGCACCGATTCCAAAGTCGCGCGAGCCAGACCAGGGGCAACCTCGATCCAAAGCAGGTCCGCCACCTCCCGCTCAGCCTTCGTTACGACGAACCGCTCCCGCGCGCCAGCCTGCCCCGACCACCCCGTCATCCCGATCTTGAGCGCATCACGGGCAACATCATCGACATCGCGGCGTGGCGGTGGCGCTCGCGAGCTCTGCGCAGACGCCCGCAGAGTTCGTGGTTGTTTCCGTCGCGCTGCGTGGGCGCGTACTTGCCTCAGTGCAGTGACACGCGCGCGCGGTTCTCGCGAGCGTCATCAGCACGCTGCTTCAGCGGGCGAGCTTGGCAGCAGGGATGGGTTCGGGCGCGCTGGGCGGCACGGACGATTTGAGCGCCAGCACGTCGGTCACCAGTAGACGCCCGAAGCGAGGATTCAGCAGCTCGCAAACACGAAAGCGCGAGCAGTCTAGAAGGTCGCTCGCCTCCTGAATGGTGATCGTCCCGGCGGCGTCAGCGACGATAGGGCCGAGCTTGCTCTGTAGGGGTGTGGCAGTAGCAGCGGTCATGCCTGGCGTTCCCCTCTCATGATGTTCTCCGACTATAGGCGCGGGCGGCGGCGGTGACGCGGTCCGCCAATCGCCAGCCGCAGCTTCGCGACGCCTAGCCAAGCCGTTCGGTCCGCTTCGACCTGCGAGGTCGCCGACACGGGCGTCGCCCGGCAGGTCTGGCGCTGTTTGGACCCTGCACAAGGGATCCAACCCCTCGGGATTCGAGTTAGCGCTTCCGTGGCGGCGCTGTTCGCGGCCGCCTGGAGCGCGGTTCGGCTCGCAGCGCGCCGCTCGCGGGCGTGTAGACAGTCTCGTGGCCGGCGTCCCAGAGGATCCGATAGCGAGGCGACGGGTCGCTTCGCAAGACTTCCGGCACGACACCGCGGCGAGGTCGACGGCCCGTCGACTCGGACTCCGCCACGACACGCGCCCCGACTCCAAATGCCATCAGTCTTCGCTCATCACTCGTACCTAGCCGCTTACGCGCGGCTCGCGGTTGATCTCGTCGATCTTTGCACACGACCCGATCCTACTCGCGCCAACGCGCCACGTACACGTCGCAGATCACGGCCACGGACCTCCGTTCCCCGCCACATCCAGGCCCCGCACACGCCTCGGCTTCTACAAGCCCACAGAGCGGCTCGCCGAGCTATCGATCGCGCTAACCGACACGACAGTCGAATGACGCTCGATCGTCAACCTCCTTTGCCGGCTCACCGGGGCAGGACGCCGGCTGGACAAGGAAGGGTTCACACAGCACCCACTCGCCTTCCTCGGTGGACTCAGAGCCGGATCGGCGACAAACGAGCAGTCCTGCGAACGCCCCCTGGACGACTCGTCGCGGCCGTCGCGCACAAGGCGCGGTCGCTGCTCCTATTAGACCCCCTGTGTCAAGTGCCGGGGGGTTGAGGGGTAGCGTCGGCCGGCTTGCCGTCAAGCGCTGCGCGCTCTGTCCTGCGGCAGCCTGCGGTGACGGCGGCGCCGGGCCGTCGCTGGGTGAGCCGGGGAGGTCGGCCCCGGTGGGGGCCGACGATGTCAGGCTGCGGCGGCGATCGGGCGTCGCCGTGCGGTGTGTCGGGCGGGATCGTAGGTGTCGTGGTCTTGCCAGAGGCGCCAGATGACCTGGCACCACGCGCGGCCGAGGATGCGACTGGCGTGGGCGTGGCCGGCGCCTCTGGCGCGGGCACGGTCATAGATGTCGGCCGCCCATGGGTCGTGGCGACGGCTTGCGTCGGCGGGGTGTCAAACGCGTCGCGGAGGCGGTGGTCGCAGGCCCAGCGGAATTGGGCGTGCTTGAACTTGCCCGGTTCGACGGCGACCGGGCATTGCCCGGCGTCGGCCGCCAGGGTGCGGTAGCTGGGGTACCGGTCGCGGCAGTCGCCGATCTCAGCCAGCATGCTCGCGGCGCATAGCCACGAGTCCGGGGCGATGAACAGCGAGCGGAACGTCGGGCCGTCGGGGTGCGCCTGGAGCGCGTGGCGGGTCTCGATCGTGAGCTCGCTGATCCGCAGGACGATCGGCTCCAGCGCGCAGACGAGCGCCAGCACGATCTGGCGGCGGGCCTGCAGCTCGAGCTCGCCGGCGCGTCCCTCGGCACCGTTGCGCAGCCGCTCGAGCAGCTCGCGGGCGGGCTTGCGGCCGTTGTAGCTGTGACGCTTCAGGAACGCGGCAAGCCGCTGCTCACCCAGACCGCGAGCGTCAACCGGCGTCGGGTACCGGCGCAGGAACGCCAGCGCGATCTGCGAGTCGACGCTGAAGAACACCTTGCTAGCGCCCGGCCAGAAGCAGCCCAGCTGATCGCGCAACTGGTTCGCCAGCCCCACCCGCGTGCGGACCAGACTCTCCCGGGCCCGGGTCATTGCCCGCAGCGCCTTGGTCTGATCGCTGTCCGGGACCAGCACCCGAAAACGATGACTGTCCGTGCGCGCCAGCTCGGCCAGCACGAAGCTGTCAAAGCCGTCTGACTTGCCGCCCGCGACGCTGTACCGCGGCCGGCTTGCCTTGACCTGGTTCGGGTGCACCGCAACCACCGCCAGGCTCGCATCCAACAGCCGCTCGATCAACAGCCCGTCCGGCCGCTCCAACGCCACCAGCGCCACCCGCAACCGCACCAGCCGCGCGCACAACGCCCGGATCCCCGGCTCGCTGTGCCGGTACCGGCGGCCCTCCACGATCCGACCCCGCTCGTCGACCACACACACGGCGTGCTCCTCACTGGCCCAATCCACCCCGGCAAACCGACCATCAGACATGACCACCACTCCCTCCAACACCGATTGACTGATCGTCGGCGCGAGGTACCCTGGCGATTGCTTACTGATGGCGCTCTGGGCGCGACCTCCTGTTGCCGCTCAACGGGCACCTCGACGGAACGTCGGGAGGCGCTGGTCTAAAAGCGGCCCTCTGCACGGGCAAGCCCAAAAGCGGCGCTCTCCCGCCATCCGCCGACCAGCACATCATCTCCAGTAAGCCCAAAGCGACAGGCGTGGCGGTCTCGCTTACGCCGGGGGGAGGCCTAACCCAGAACTATGTGGGGGTGGGGTACGTTCTTGCTTACGTGCTACGTGCGGGCACTTTGGCGTTCAATGCTGGTTTTTGTTGTCCTTGGGGCGGCTGCTGGCGGCACCTTGGCCCGGGCCGATGTGGTCAGGCACAGACCAATGCGACTGGTGCCTGCAAGCCATGTTGTCTTGCGCGGCTCGGTCCACCAGATCGGGGTGGCGCCTACGGGTTTCCTGGCGAGTGGCGATTATGTGCTGTTCAGTACCGGCTCGAACCCTGCCTGGGTCCTGATCGATGACAGGCTTGGCACCACGACCGCCCTCGACCCGCAGTGCCCGGTGGTTGGACTCGGTCCTCCGTGGGTCTTGTGCCAGTTGACGTCGGCTCCGTTCGGGACGACTCAGGACGTGGAGCTGTATTCGCTCGCTGGCGGGACACGTCAGACAGTTACGCTCAGCCCCGGGATGCCGTACTGCTCATCTCCTCCTGTCGACCCGGAGGTCGACTGTCGTGCGGAGGCCGTCGGGGCCTACTGGATTGAGTGGGTCGGGAGCAGTTATCACCACCTCCCGACCGAGGTCTACTTTCAGAACATCCAGACGGGTGAGCTGCGGGGCGACCCGACCAACGCGACGACGTTCGCGGACCTGGACTCGCCCGCTCTGGCTCAAACGACGTGCCCGGGGGTGCGCCTTATGCGTGTCCCGGCGGGCTACGGAAGTGGAAGTCCCTGGGGTCCGCTGACTCCTTTGGGTCAGTTCGCGGTGGCGATCGGCAGCGAGGACCAAGGCAACCCGGCAGCTTTTCTCGAGCACTGCGGGACGGGCCTGCGACGACTGCTGTCGAATGGGGTTCCGGCCTCGAACCGCCGCGCGATCGTGTGGCAGGCGGCAACCCCCAACCGGCTGAACGGGCTGTTCCTTCCCAGCCTTCAGACGTTCACGATCCCGCTTCCGTCCGCGGTCGTGACCGCGACGGGTTTGTCGGGCATTTGGCTGACCTCACGCGCGCTGTACCTGCGCGTCTGGGAGAGTGGAACGCTCTGGCGGACCGCCAGCCCCACTGCCCTGCCGCTCAACACAAGTCGACCAAGGCTCACGCGCTCGGGAAGCACCCTGACTTGCAGGCGCGGGAGCTGGCGCAAGACTGTCCGCTTCTCCTACGCGTGGCGCGTGAATGGCAGAGCAAGGCAAGGTGCCCGCAAGCCCAGGCTGACCCTGGGCAAAGCCCGCCAGCATCGCCGCGTGAGCTGCAGTGTGACCACGTCGAACGCGGCGGGCACGACGACCGCCTCGAGCGCTCCGCTGCACATGCACTGAACCGCTGCGCGGT
>DASYAP010000253.1:0-8184 GCA_036501265.1 Solirubrobacteraceae bacterium
CGTGGTCCGAAACCTCCACACGGACCCGTTCTTCGGTCATGCAGGCAGCCTATTGGAGACGCCGCGCCGCGCGACGCTGCGCGAGCGCTCCCTACGCTGCGATGGACCGCTCGGCCCAGTCTCGATAGAGCTCCCAGTAGCGGCCACCCGCGTCGAGGAGCTCCTCGTGGCTACCCTGCTCCACGATCTCGCCGTGGTCGAGCACGAGGATCGTCGAGGCGTGGCGGATGGTCGAGAGCCGATGGGCGATCACGATCGCGGTCCGGCCCGCGAGCAAGCGCCGCAGGCCCTGCTCAATCAGCCCCTCGGTGTGGACGTCGACATTCGAAGTGGCCTCGTCCAGCACCACGATGCGGGGGTTGGCCACGAGCGCGCGCGCGAACGCGATCAGCTGGCGTTGCCCAGCCGAGAGCTGGACACCTCGCTCTCCTACCTCGGTGTCGTAACCGGCAGGCAACGCGTCGATGAAGTCCTCGGCGCCCACTGCCCGCGCGGCGGCCGCGATCTCCTCGTCGGAGGCCTCCGGCTTGGCGAAGGCGATGTTGTCGCGCACAGTTCCAGAGAACAGGAATCCCTCCTGCGGCACGATTCCCATCTGCGAACGCAGCGAGTGCGCGGTGATTGACCGCAGGTCGTGCCCGTCTATCAGCACGCGTCCCTGGACCGGGTCGTAGAAGCGCGCGACCAGCTTGGCGAACGTCGACTTCCCCGCTCCGGTCTCGCCGACCAGCGCGACCGTGTGCCCCGGGGGAATCTTCAAATCGATATCGCGCAGCGCCCAGGGGCCGTCCTTGTCGCCGCTGTAGCGGAATGACACCTGCTCGAAGCGGAGCTCGCCTCGGATCCGTCCGAGCTCCAAAGCTCCCGGCGCGTCCTTTAGCTCGGGCTGCTCATCGAGCAGCTCGAAGATCTTGTCGAGCGCGGCCATTCCGGACTGATAGGTCGTGTACAGCTGCGAGAGCTGCTGGATTGGGTCAAAGAAGTTGTTGAGCGCGGCGATGAACCCGAACACGACGCCGGTGGAGGTGTGGCCGGTGATCGCCTCGATGCCGCCGATGATCAGGATCTCGGCTGTCACAAGCGCCGACAGCAGCTCGACGGCCGGGAAGTACCCGGCGTTGAGGTTGACGGTCTTCATGTTCGCCGCGCGGTTTTGCTCGTTCAGCGCCGCGAATTCCCGCATGTGACGCCGCTCCTGCGCAAAGGCGCGCACGACCCTCATCCCTGACAGCGTTTCCTGCAGATAACCCGTGATCGCCGCGATGCGCTCGCGCGTGATCCGGTAGGCGTCGGCAGAAGCGATTCGGAAGATCAGCCCACCGATCAAAAGCAGCGGGAGCGCGAGAAACGTGAGCAGCGCAAGGTGCCAATCGAGCACCACCAAGATCCCAACGACGCCGATCAGCGTGAGCCCTGATTGGAACAGCGTGGCCATCCCGTCCTCCACCAGCTGGTCGAGAGCCTCGACGTCGTTGGTCAGCCGGGAGATGATCACGCCCGCGCGGTTGCGCGAGTAAAAGCCGATCGAGAGATGCTGCAAATGCGCGAACAGCTTGATGCGCAGGTCCTGGAGGACCCGCTGGCCGACCCAGCCAACGAGGTAGGTCTGGGCGTAGTAACAGATCGCGTAGACGACCGCCGAGACCAGGAACGCGACCACGATTAGGTCGAGCGTGCCGACGTCGTGACGCTGGATGCCGTTATCGATGGCGAGCTTGGCGAGCGGCGCCGGAGCCAGCGCAGCCGCGGTTGCCGCCACCAACGCGGCCAGCATGGCCAGCACACGCCAGCGGTACGGAGCCAGCAGCTCCGCCAGCCCGCGCAGCTTCCGCGCCCGCCCGGTGCCCCGGATCTTGTTCACCGCCCGCCGAGCTCTCTCGATCCTGCTCACAGGCCCACCGCCTCAGCTTCGGGCTCGGTAAGGAACACCTGGTCGGGCATTCCCTTCTCCACGATCTCGCGATAGAGATCGGAGCTTGAGAGCAGCTCCTCATGTGTGCCGTGAGCGGCTATCCGTCCCCGCTCGAGCACCACGATTTCGTCGGCAAGCGCGATTGTTGAGGCGCGGTGGGCGATGACGAAGGTGGTGCGTCCCTGCATCACATCGCGCAACGCGGTCTTGAGCTTGTTCTCGGTCGAGGCATCCACCGAGGAGGTGGCGTCGTCGAGGATCAAAATGCGGGGATCGGCGAGGATCGCGCGCGCGATCCCGAGCCGCTGCCTCTGGCCCCCCGACAGGGTCAACCCGCGCTCGCCCACGAGCGTGTCGTAGCCATCGGGCAAGGCATCGATGAAGTCGTCGGCCTGGGCCGCGCGCGCGGCCTGCACCACCTCTTCGCGTGTGGCCTCGGGCCGGCTGTAGGCGATGTTGTCGTGCACGGTGGCCGAGAACAGGAAGGGGTCATCGCCGGCGATCGCAATCGCGCTGCGAAGCGAGTGCGGGTCGACCGAACGCACGTCGGCACCGTCGATGCGGACCGATCCCGAGGAAACGTCGTAGAGGCGAGGCAGCAACGAGACAAGCGCCGTCTTGCCCGAGCCCATGGCACCGACGAGCGCGATTGTGTCCCCGGCCGAAGCCTCCAAGTTGATGGCCTCGAGCGCCGGCTGTGTAGCTCCGTCGAATGTGATGCTCACGTTCGAGAACGACACGCTGCCCGGGCCCTTCGGAAGCTGTGGGGCGTCGGCAGGGACGGGCATCGCAAGCTCGCGGTCGAGGATCTGGAAGATTCGGGCGCCGGACGCCGTCGAGCGCTGGGCCGCCGACAGCATGTACCCGAGCGTCCGCATCGGGGAGATCAGCATCAGCAGGTAGGCGTAGAAAGCGGTGAAGGCACCAAGGCTCAGGCTGCCGCCGATCACCTCGCGGCCGCCTACGAGCAGGATCGCGGCGAGCCCCAGATTGGGCAGGAAGCTGATCGTGGGACCGAAGCGGGCCTGGATACGAGTCGCGTACATCTGCTGGTCAAAGACGCGCGTGACGGAGTGAGAGAATCGCTCGAGCTGGCGCTGCTCCTGCGCGAACGCCTTGACGACGCGTACGCCGGAGACGTTCTCCTCCGCCTCCGCGGTGAGTTCCGCGATCCGTTGCTGCGCCTCCTGAAGGGCGGGGCGCGACCGGCGCCCGTAGGTGCGCGCGATGAGCACCACGAACGGGACCGGCGCGAGCGAGAGCGCGGCGAGCTCGGGGTCAAGGATGAACATCGCGACCGCCGAGAGGAGGATCGTCATCGCCGATTGGCCGATGAAAATCAATCCGTAGCCGAGGAAGAAGCGAACCGACTGTAGATCGACCGTCACGCGCGACATGAGCTGGCCGGTCTGCTGGCGGTCGAAAAAGGAGAGCTCCAGGCGTTGCAGGTGCTCATAGAGGCGGTTGCGCAGGTCGAGCTCGACCCCCAGCGACACACGGCCGGCGACCAGCCGGCGGTACACGCTCAGGACCAGTCGTCCCAGGCCGGCAACCACGATCCCCACCACCCAAAGCGTCAAGGTGTGGCGGCTGTGCCCGCGGATCGAGTTGATCGCCTGACCCGTCAGCAGTGGGATCAGGACCGTCATCCCGACCCCCCCCGAGGCAAGCAGGAAGGAGACGACTACCCCCTTGCGGTACGGCTCAAGGAATCGGAGCAGTCGGTTGAAAGTTGTCAATGCTTCATAAAGTATAGTAAAAGGCCGCGCCGCATGCGGCGCGGCGCCGGCCGAGCATGCTCGGCCGGCCGGTCGGCACATGTGCCGACCGGACAACGCTTAAAGCGAGGGAAGCGCGAAGTCTTCGGGCCTCAGTAGGACTTCGGCAGCCCGAGCGAGTGCTGGGCCACGTAATTCAGGATCATCTCGGCACTCACCGGGGCGGTGCGCAAGAGGCGTGCACTCCACCACAGCTCCGAGACGCCGTACTCGAGCGTGAAGCCGTTGCCGCCGTGAGCCTGTAGCGCCACGTCGACGCAGTGGATGCCCGCCTCGGCGGCCGCGTACTTTGCGTAGTTGGCGGCCTCACCGGTGCCGGGCGCACCTGCGTCCTGCATCGCTCCCGCCTTCTGCGTCATCAGCCGCGCCAGTTCGAGCTCGATCTTTGCCTTGGCCAGGGGATGCGAGACGCCCTGATGGGCGCCGACCGGTACGCCCCAGACGACGCGCTCCCGAGCGTATGCACTCGCCTTGTCCAGCGCCCGGCGGCCGGTCCCGTTGGCGAAGGCCGCAAGGATGATCCGCTCAGGGTTGAGTCCGTCGAAGACCGCGGCGAGACCGCCTTGCTCGCCGCCGACGAGTCGCTCGGGCTCGAGTTCGACGCGGTCGAGGAACAGCTGCCACTGGCGATCGGGACCCATGAAGGGCATCGGGATGACCTCGCGCGTAAAACCCGGAGCGTCGGTGTCGACGATGCACATACAGAGCCGGCCGAGCTTTCCGTCTTCACCGCGGAGCCGTGCGACCACCAGCACCGCGTCTGCGTCCTCGACCGCGGAGATGAAGACCTTCTGGCCCGAGAGCAGGTAGCGGTCTCCTTCGCGGCGCAACTCCGTGCGCAGGTTGTGGGAGTTGGTGCCGGCGTCGGGCTCGGTGATCGCGAACGCCACGCGGGTGGTTCCGCCCGCGATGCCTCGCAGCCACCGCTCTTTCTGCTCATCCGTGGCGTGGCGGATCAGGATGGAGCCGGTGATCGCCGGCGAGACGACCAGCATCAGCAGCTGATGGCCGGCCGTTCCGCACTCCTCTGCGACCCAGATCAGCCCGCTCATGCCCATCCCGCCGCCGCCCCATTCCTCGGGGATGTTGGCGCCGACGAACCCCTTGTCCGAGAGGGCCTCCCACAGCGCGCTAGGGGGCTCGCCGCGCTCGAAGCACTCGCGCGAGTAGTGCTCGCCGAAGCCAGAGCAGATCCCCCGCACGGCTTCGCGCACGGCGCGCTCCTCGTCGCTTTGCACGAGCGGCAGCGCGGCGGTGAGCTTCGGGGCGGTCGCGGTCATCGACAGCGCACTATGCCACCGCCACGCGCTCTTGCGCATCGATGTACGTCTCGCCCCGCTCGGCCCTCTCGACCAGCGAAGCCGGCGGCTCGAACCGCTCGCCGTAGCTGGAAGCGAGCTCTCGTGCGCGCGCCACGAACGCCGCGGGACCGCGGCCGTGGACCTCGTGCTCGTAGCCGTTGATGTACTGCAGCACCCCTCCCGTCCAGCCAGGGAAGCCGATGCCGAGAATCGAGCCGATGTTTGCGTCGGCTACGGATTCGATCACGCCCTCATCGAGGCACCTGACCGACTCGAGCGACTCGGCGAACATCATCCGCTCCTCGAGGTCGCGCAGGTCGAGCGCCGAGGGGTCGTCGACAGGCGGGAACGCGTCACGCAGACCCGGCCACAGTCCGACTCGTTTGCCGTCCGAATACTCGTAGAAGCCGCGGCCATCGAGCCGGCCAGGACGGTCGAACTCGTCGAGCATCCGGTCGATCACCCGCTCCGCGGGGTGCGCGTCCCAGCCGCTCGAGCTGTCCTGGGCTGCTGTCTTCGACGCGTCGCGAATCTTGCGCATGAGCTTCATGTTGAGCTCGTCCGAGAGCTGGAGCACCGGCGCCGGATACCCGGCCTGCGAGGAGGACTGCTCGATCGTGGCCGCCGGGACCCCTTCCAGCAGCATCGCGATGCCCTCGTTGATGAACGTCCCGATCACCCGGCTGGTGAAAAAGCCGCGGCTGTCGTTGACGACGATCGGCGTCTTTTTGATCTGCTTGGCGACGTCCAGCGCGCGGTAGACCGCGCGTTCGGAGGTCTCGCGGCCCTTGATGATCTCCAGCAGCGGCATCTTGTCGACCGGACTGAAGAAGTGCAGGCCGATGAAGTCCTCGGGACGGCACACGCCCTCGGCCAAATCGGTGATCGGGAGGGTCGACGTGTTGGAGCCCAGCAGCGCGTCGCGATCGACGTGTGGCTCGGTCTCGGCGTAGACCTTCCTCTTGAGCGAGGGGTCTTCGAACACGGCCTCGATCATCAGGTCGCAACCGGCCGCATCCTCTGGCCTTTCGGTTGGGTGGATGCGCGCGAGCAGGGCGTCACCGTCCTCGCGCGTGGAGCGGCCGCGCTCGATCGCCTTCTCCACAAGCTTGACCGAGTAGCGCTTCCCACGTTCCGCCGCATCGAGCGAGACGTCCTTGAGCACGACGTCGATCCCCGCCCGGGCGCAGACGTAGGCGATCGCGGCGCCCATCATCCCCGCGCCGAGGACGACCACCTTGTCGGCACGCCACGGTTCTATCTCCGCGGGGCGCCCGCGCTCCCCGTTCACGCGCTGCATGTCGAAGAAGAAGGCCTGGATCATGTTCTTGGCCACCTGCCCGGTGACGAGGTCGACGAAGTAGCGGCCTTCGATCTCGAAAGCGGGATCGAGATCGACCTCGGCGCTCTCCACCGCGGCGGCGAGGATGTGGTGCGGCGCGGGGTAGTTGGCGCCCTTGATCTGCTTGCGCAGGTTGGCGGGGAATGCGGGCAGGTTCATCTGAAGCTTTGGGTTGGCGGGCGTCCCGCCCGGGATCCTGTAGCCCTCCCCATCCCAGCGCTGGACCGACTCGGGGTGCTCGGCGATCCAGCGCTTGGCGGCAGGGATCAGGTCGTCCGTGCTCTCGACGATCTCGTCGACCAGCCCGACCTCTTTGGCCTTGGCGGGTCGGTGGCGCTGGCCCTGGAGCAGGGCCTGCATGAGCGCGTCGACGATCCCCAGCAACCTGACGGTCCGGACCACCCCGCCGGCGCCCGGGAGGAGGCCCAGCTGAACCTCGGGGAAACCCACCACCGCCGAGCGGTCGTCGACGACGATGCGGTGGTGACAGGCCAGGCAGATCTCGAGGCCGCCACCGAGGGCCGCCCCGTTGATCGCGGCGACCACGGGCTTGCCGACCGTCTCGAGCCGACGCAGCAGCAACTTGACCCCGCGGATCATCTGCGCGATCTCCTCGGCGTCTTCTGGGCGCGCCTTGCGCAGGTCGTGGAGGTCGCCGCCCGCAAAGAAGGTCTTCTTGGCGGAGGTCACCACGACGCCGGTGATCGAGTCGCGCTCTGACTCCACGCGGTCGAGGGTCTCCGCAAAGGAGGAGACGAACCGCTGGTTCATCGTGTTGGCCGACTGCTCGGGATCGTCGATCGTCAGTACGACGACCCCGTCCTGATCCTTGTCCCAGCGAATTGCACTCACTAGATCGCCTCCACCACGGTCGCGATACCCATGCCGCCGCCGACACACAGCGTCGCGAGGCCGTAGCGGCCACCCGTCCTGTGCAGTTCGTCGATCAGAGTTCCCAGGATCATCGCCCCGGTCGCGCCGAGCGGGTGGCCCATGGCGATCGCGCCGCCGTTGACGTTGACCTTCTCCATGGGCAGACCCATGTCTCTGACAAACCGCAAGACCACGGCCGCGAAGGCCTCGTTCATCTCCACGAGGTCGAGGTCGTCGACAGTCAGACCCGCCTTCTCCAGCGCCTTGCGGCTCGCGGGCGCCGGCCCCGTGAGCATGATCGTCGGGTCGGCGCCTGAGAGCGCTGTGGCGAGGACGCGCGCCCGCGGCTTTAGCCCCATCTCGGAGCCGGTCTGCTCGTTGCCGACCGCCATCAGCGCAGCGCCGTCGACGATTCCCGAGGAGTTGCCGGCCGTGTGCACGTGGTCGATGCGTTCCACCCAGTGGTAGCGCTGCAGGGCCACCGCGTCGAAGCCGCCCGCCTCTCCGATCATCTTGAACGAAGGCTTCAGTGAAGCCAGCGTCTCGGCAGTCGTACCCGGGCGGACGTGCTCGTCTCGCTCGAGCACGATCTGGTCGTTGAGGTCCCTGACCGGGACGACGGAACCGTCGAACTTGCCCTGCTCCCAGGCCTCGGTCGCGCGCTGCTGGGAGCGGGCGGCGTAGGCATCGACGTCGTCGCGGCTGAACTCCTCGAGCGTCGCGATCAAATCGGCGCTGATGCCCTGAGGCACGAAGTAGGTGTCGTAGTTGGTCTCCGGGTCGGTGGCCATCGGCCCGCCGTCGGACCCCATGGGCACGCGCGACATCGACTCGACACCGCCCGCCAGCACCAGATCCTCCCAGCCGGAGGCCACCTTCTGGGCGGCCACGTTGACGGCCTCGAGGCCCGAGGCGCAGAAGCGGTTGAGCTGAACGCCGGGGACCGTGTCGGGGAGGCCGGCCTTCAGCGCCGCGGTC
>DASYAP010000254.1:0-2733 GCA_036501265.1 Solirubrobacteraceae bacterium
GCGCTGTTGGCCATTCGCCGCCCCTCGGACAGTGTTGCGACTGCGACACAGACGAGCACGCCGAGAAGCACCGGATGATCGTGGACGCTGATCGCGGCGCATACGAGCGCGAGAGCGAGCGCCGCGCGGGGCCATGTTGCTCTCCGGGTGTGACTGCGGATCTCAGCAGCTTCTGTAGATGCCGTACGCCGCGCTCGAACCACTGACAACGCTAGCGGCATAGTAGAAGTACGAGCCGGCCTCTCACACGACGCCGACTCCTGCGCCGAGCGCGGCGATCGCGCCAATGTAGGACGCCGCGCATAGCGCGTTGCCCCAGCTGAATCCATGGAAGTCCCAGAGCCACTTCGACTCGGTGTTACATTTCGGACCGTTGCCCTGGAGGTTGTTCTTGTTTCTCGCGCACCAGCCGACGTTGTACTCGAGGTTTGCTTTGGTAGACGCGCCGGTGCCGATACCTCCCGTTGTCTTGTGTCAAGTGCTGGGAGCTTCCGTTTTCGCGCCTGCCCGGCAGGTTCCAAATGGTCAAATCCGACTGATCACCCGCCGGGCGTTCGGAGTGCACTCACTTAACTCCGCGGTCCCACTCGCGATGCTCGCCCTCCGCGGTCGGTCCGCGCTCCCAGGCCGGCGAGGCACCCACGGTTCCCGGGTCTGAGCGGGCTCTACTAGCCGGCCTGGCGGCGAAGGCTTTGGGGGCCCTGGAGGGGCTGCGGTGGCTGGCGAGGACCGGCTCGCTGGCGGTCAAGTCGGAGTGCGCTCTCGCCGCTGGTCACCGTCATTCACGTTCTCGAGTGACCGCCCTTTTGGGTTAGTCGCGCAGGCCTGCTCGCGACACCATCACGGTCCAGCCACCCGCCGCGAACAGGCTCGCGGCCGCGATCAGCCCGGAAACCGCTCTGATCGCGTCTGAGCCTGCGCCCGCCAAGCCCACGATCGCCCCTGCTACGCCGGCGGCAAGCAGAGCCGCCCCGAGCCAGTAGAAACCGGTCAAGAACAGTCGTCCGAAAGCGAGAAAGTGCATCCCGACCACGGCGGCGAACCAGGCGATCGTGTACTCGCTGTGTCCGGTCGCGCCGAGCAGCGCAGCTCCGGCGAGAAGCGCGATCACCTCCACCGCGACAACCAGGCGGTAGCCCCGAGAGGAAAACATCGAGCCTGACCGGCCGCCCGTACCGGCCCACCGCCCCACCCGGGTGGCGCGGCGGGCCCGACGCTGCAGCACGACGCTGCCCGCCAAGATTCCCGCGCCGATCACGATCCCACCTACCCGTACGGTGACCGCCAGGCCGCGGGCGAGTCCCGAGGCACCCCAAAGCGTCCAGGCGATCCCGAACCCGCCCGCGACCATCGCCCCGGTCAGGGCCGCCGGATCGAAGACACCGTCGGGCTAGCGCACCCGCGCCACCTTAGCCCTCACATTCAGCGGTCTGGACGGTCCGATCGAAGCTCTCGTGTCGAGTCCGGAGATGCCCAGAGCAGAAGTCGCGGCGTCACCGCTCCGTCGTCGAGAGGCTGTCCTGTGAATCCCCGAGTTGAGACCACGTTTGGGCCGTAGACGTTCGCGCCGGCGGTCGGTCGGCGGTAGCCCGGCTCGCTTGTTCGGGGGGTTAGGCGGCTTGCTCTGCGGGCGGTTGTTCGACTTGGTCGAGGGTGACGGCGTAGCCGAGTGCTTCGAGTTGGCGCTGGAGGCGGCGGGCGCGGTGCTCGACGGAGTACCGCTTGCGTTGCCAGTCGGGTCCGAGGTCGCGATACGGGACCCGGTCGCGGACGATGTGGAAGTAGGCGACCAGCAGGTCGTGGCGGATCGCGCCGATTGCCTTGGCTTCGCCGCGGCGGCCGCGGAGCTGTGCGTAGTGAGCGGCGAGGTAGGTGTTCTTGGTGCGGACCGCCGCCTTCGCGCATTCGGTCAGCTGGTCGGTGAGCCAGCGCGGTCCGGGGCGGGTCCGTCCCGAGCCGCGACGGCCGGCTGACTGGTGGTGTCCCGGGCAGACGCCGGCCCAGGACGCGAAGTGCCCGACTGTTGGGAACAACGTCATGTTCAGGCCGCACTCAGCGATCAGGACCTGGGCGGCGTGCGTCTGGACGCCGGGGATCGTGCACAGCAATTCGATGATCTCGGCGTGTGGGATGAGGACGAACTCGATCCGCTCGCTGAGGTTCTGCAGCGCGATATCGAGCGTGTCGATGTGCGCGAGCAGTTGGGCGACCATGATCCCGTGGTGCTCGACTTGGAAGCGGCTCTCGAGCGCTTCGCGTAGCTGCGGGATCTTCGCTCGCATCTTGCCCTTGGAGAGCTCGGCGAGTTGTTCGGGATCCGTGACGCCTGAGAGGAGCGCTTCGAGCATCGCGCGGGCGGACTTCGAGTACGTGTGCGAGGCGACGCTCGTGAGTTTGATCCCGGCGTCCTGGAGGACTTTCTCGAGCCGCTGGATCGTACGCGCGCGTTCGTTGGTCTGCGCCCTGCGCAACCTGGTGAGATCACGCAGCCGCCGAATCTCCACTGGCGGTACGAAGCTCGGGCGGACCAGCCCATGCTGGACAAGCTGACAGATCCATTCCGAGTCCTTGACGTCGGTCTTGCGCCCGGGGACGTTGCGCAAGTGGTGCGCGTTGAGCAGCCAGCACTCGAACCGATCCTCGAGCGCCTGGAACACCGTCTTCCAGTACACGCCGGTGGCCTCCATCCCGACCAAGGTCACGCCGGCCTCCGCCAGCCACAGGGCGAGTTCC
>DASYAP010000255.1:0-4426 GCA_036501265.1 Solirubrobacteraceae bacterium
CATGCATTTGGCCCCGACGGCCTCCCGACGCGTCTACCAGCAGCGGGTGGGACGCGTGACGCGTCGGCATCCGGGCAAGGAGGCCGGCATCGTGGTCGACTTCGTCCACCCGGCCACCAAGCACGACGATCCCGTCGTGACTCTTCACTCCCTGCTCGACCGCGACGTCTATCGCGGCGGGGCAATCGTTGTGGGGCCTGTGCGCCGCGGCCGCGGCCGCCGGGTCCGCGTCGAGCGGCGCGTGCTGCCGGTCACCCCGGATCCAGAGCGGCGCGCGGCGGTCTTCGAGCGCGAACTGTGGCGGATCGCGGTCGAGTACCTCGACTACGGCGAGCAGCATGTATGGGCGGCGCTTGCGGGAGCGCGCGTCGCGCCGAACGGCTGGCGCCGCGCCAAGGCCATGCTCCACTTTGACCGCACGGGCGAGCTCAAGCGACGCTTCCTGATCACCGCCCTGCAGCGCAACCGCCACTCCCAGCTTCGGCTGCGCGCGCTCCAGGAGATAGCCGCATCGAAGGATCCGGAGGCCTTCGACACGGCGATCGACATCATGGCGGGCTGGCCGCGAGACGAGCGCCGCGAGGGGGTCAAGATCATGCTTCAGGCGCTGGCCGAGCGCCGCATTGGCCGCCGCGACCAGGCCAACGCCTGGATCTGGCGCATGGCCGAATACACGCGCGACGTGCACGAGGAGTACGCGACCCAGCGCTGGCCGGAGACCAAGCGGCTGCTGGGCCTGCTGGTCAACTCGAGCGGACCCGCTCACGCCCGCAACGCGCGACGACTGGTCCACGCGGCGCGTAAGGAGGACAGACGTCTGTCGGCGGCTCTGCTGGCCGCCGCGCTCGCGCACACCCCCGAGGCCGAGGAGGCCCTGCGCGGCGCCCGCACGCGGCTTGCGCGCAAACCGGCCGCTCTGGCGCGGGAGCTTCTGCGTAACTTCCCCAAGGGCCGCCGCGGCCGCGGTCGCCGGCGCAAGAAGGGCTACGGGCCCGATGCCGAGGGCAACGGCGACGTGGCGGGGCGGTCAACGGCCGTGCAGGTGGAAGAACTGGTGCAAGAGTCCGACGGTGTCTCGGGTGAGGACGGCTCAGCGCGTGATGGCGCCGTGGGGCAGGAGGAGATTGTGGACGGCGATCCGACCGACGGTCCCGCTGCTGAGGAAGCCCCGCACGGCGCGCAGGACGCTTCGACGGAGGGGCTCACGGACGGCTCCGATGACGACGAGACGGCCAGCGGAGCCGAGGACGCCGACGTGCCCGGCGGCGCAGAGGACGCCGAGGCGGCGGCCTGATCCCAGTACACCGGCGAGTTGTTGCCAAGCTCTCGAGAACTGTGCACCTATCCGACGCCTTCATCTCAGACGCCAACTCCGACGTTGTCGCAGCTGACGGAGCAATCTGGGTCTCCTCGCCAGACGAAGGCACCGTCTATCGGATCAGCCAGCCCTGAACTGCCGGCCACCTAAGACCGAGACTCGCCACTGAAATTGGGCCAGACTCCCCAGTCAAACCCTCTCTTCGTTTGAGTGGGGCGAGAGGGTCCGCCAGCGAACCAAGATTCCCCGCGCTTTCGCCGGGGGCGGCAAGAGTGGGGCTTTTTTCCGGGCTTTGTCTCGTACCGGGGCTCTGTCTCGGGCCGCCCGCGTCACGAGTCCCGAGACCGAAAGCCCCCGAGGCCCCCGCCCTCAGATGTTGAAGAAGTTGATCCCCAGGGCGTTGAGCGCCTGCTGGGCCTGAATGTTGAGCTGGAACAGCTCGCCCGACCAGACCAGCACCCCCATCGCGATCAGGACCGCGCCGCCGGCGGCGATCACCACCTGATAGTGGCGTTTGACGACGCCGAACAGAGACGTCATGCGCTCGAATGCGAGCGCTGTCAGCAGAAACGGAATCGCCAAACCCGCGGAGTAAAAGGCGAGTAGCACGGCGCCGTGCAGGGCCGAGCTGGAGAGTGCGGCGGCAGACAGGATCGCCCCCAGGGTGGGCCCAATGCACGGAGTCCAGGCCAGGGCGAAGGCCGCCCCCGTGACCAGCGGTCCCCCTCGGCCGGCGCGTTGCATGAGTGCGTCGATGTGCCATTCGTGGTTCAGCCGGGTGATCACCGTGCTCATCACGAAGAAGACGCCCAGCGCGATGATCACCACCGCCGCGATCTTGTCCAGCACCTGCCGATCCGCCGCGAAGCCCGCGCCGAACAGCGACGCGCCGACCCCCAGGACCACGAAGATCGCCGAGAAGCTCAGAACGAAGAGCAGACTCGGCACGAGCACGCGCCGCTTGCGCGTCCCTCTCAACTCCGACGGTGCTACTCCCGCCACCGTCGAGAGATAGCCTGGGACAAGCGGCAACACGCACGGCGAAAGGAACGAAACGGCACCGGCGGCTACCGCGGCGAGCACCGTGACCCCGCTCGCGGGGTCGCTCGAGATCGCTGCAACCACGGCCAAGATCGTAGACCAGCGAGGGCCTCAGCTATTCAGGCAACCGGCACTCGGCATCATGTTTCCAAGAGGGTGATGAAGAAGACGCTTGCGAACAAGCCTTGGGTTTTGATCGCGCTGCTCGTCGTCGCCGTGGCGCTCATCGTCGGGGTGACCCAGGGGGTCAGCGCGCTGGTGCGCTCCTCCAACTCCGCGGGCCAGGGCCTGAAGCGCAACCCGTACCTCGATCCCGGCACCTCGCTTCACCGACCCGCGCCGAATTTCACCCTCGCCGATCAGTTCGGACGCCGCGTCTCGCTGAGCCAGTTCCGGGGCAAGGTGGTGCTCCTCGCCTTCGAGGACTCTCGCTGCACCACGGTCTGCCCACTCACGACGACCTCGATGGTGCAAGCGAAGCGGCTGCTCGGTCCCGCCGCATCCCGGGTCGCGCTCGTCGGCATCGACGCCAATCCGCAAGCAACCCGGGTCAGCGATGTGCGCGACTACTCCGTGGTGCACGGAATGATGAACAAATGGCATTTCCTCACCGCTTCTGTGCCCCAACTGAGGCGGATATGGAAGGCATACGGGATCGCCGCCGAGGTCGAGCACGGCCAGATCGACCACACGCCGGCGCTGTTTGAGATCGACTCAAGGGGCCAGCTGCGAGAGGTCTACCTCACGCAGATGTCCTACGCCACCGTGGACCAGGCCGGGCAGCTCTTGGCCCAGGAGGCATCGCGGCTGTTGCCCAATCATCCGTCGGTAAAGGCCGGGCTTTCCTACAAGCCGATTCCCGGTATACGTCCGTCGACGCCAACAACGCTTCCGCGCTACGGCGGTGGCAGGGTTAGCCTGGGCCCGGGACCGTCGCCGCGCCTGTACCTGTTCTTCGCCAGCTGGGATTCCGAGGTGATGAACCTCGCCGGACAGCTAAAGCGGCTCGACGACTACCAGCGCGCCGCGTCCCGCGAGCAGCTGCCGGAGCTGACGGCGGTCGACGAGGGCAGCGTGGAGCCGGCGGCCGCTGCACTGCCGCGCTTCATGCGCACGCTGCGCAAACCACTTTCCTACCCGGTCGCGATCGACCGTTCGGGCCGCGTGGCCGACGGCTACGGCGTTCAGGACGAGCCCTGGCTCGTGCTCATCTCTCCCAGCGGCCACCTGCTGTGGTACACGGATGTCTCGACCAACGGCTGGCCGTCGCTTGCCTCGCTGAAGAGCCGCGTTCACGCCGCGCTCAGTCACGCGCCACCCGAGGCCAACGGGCTCGCGGGGGCACTCCAGCAGCTCAAGGGGTCGCCGCCGCCGCTGGCCGCCCTGCACCGCCGGGCAGGTCAACTGCTCGGCTCGAACGCGTCGCTGACACGTGAGATCAAGGCGCTGCGGGGCTACCCGATCGTGATTAACGCCTGGGCGTCGTGGTGTACCCCATGCCAACAGGAGTTTGGGCTGTTCGCGACCGCCTCCGCCCGCTTCGGTCGCCGCGTCGCGTTCCTGGGCGCCGACACCGAAGATTCGGCTGCGCCGGCGCAGGCGTTCCTCGAGAAGCACCCCGTCAGCTACCCGAGTTATCAGGCATCGGCGAGCACGCTGAGCCCGATGACGGCGCTCCAAGGACTGCCCATGACCATCTTCCTCGGGCCGACCGGCAAAGTCCTCTACGTTCACACCGGGCAGTACGTGAGCGAGGGGACGCTCGCGCAGGACGTCGCGACCTACGCGCGCGGAAGGTAGCCCTCAATCCCGGCGGGCGAGGGCCAGCGCGAACCGGTTTCCTGAATCCGTGTACCACCCATCCAGGCGCAGGCCGGCGGCAGCCAGGTCCGAGCGCAGCCGCGCGCGCGTGAACTTGGCACTGATCTCGGTCCGGAGGTCTTCACCGCGGTCGAATTTCACGTCCAGATCGAGGTCGGCGATCCTGACCTTCATGCTGCGTCGCGCGCGTAGCCGCATCTCCATCCACTCCCGGCGGCGGTCGAAGAACGCGACGTGCTCGAACGA
>DASYAP010000256.1:0-3232 GCA_036501265.1 Solirubrobacteraceae bacterium
GCGCGCTCAACGCCGACATCCGCGACTGGATCGACACCTGGAACGAAAACCCCCGCCCCTACGTGTGGACCAAGACCGCTGATGAGATCCTCGACAGCATCAAACGCTACTGCCAACGAATCAACCGGACGGCACACTAGAGCGCCGCAACGCGCTCAGGAGTCGGCGACGTCCATGACACGATGCGCCGAATGCGCTGACCTGAGGCACGCCCCGGCCACTCTGATAGTGCGTGTGAGACGCTCCGGGGGATGGTGTCGCGCATGCACGATGACGAGGTGGCGATCGACGAGGCCCTCGTCCGGCGCCTGCTTGAAGAACAGTTCCCCGAGCTGGCGGACCGGTCGATCGCCTCGGTCGAGCCGTGGGGTACCGACAACGCCATCTGGCGTCTTGGCGACGACCTCGTCCTACGCCTGCCGCGTATCGATTGGGCAAGCGAGCAGGCCGATCATGAGGCACGGTGGCTGCCGATCCTTGCGCCGCACCTGCCGGTGATCGTGCCTGAGCCGATCGCCGTCGGCCAGCCCGGCGGCGGCTACCCGTACCGCTGGGCGATCAACCGGTGGGTCCCCGGTCACGGGGCGACTCTTGCGTTGATGAAGGACCCGGTCGCGTTCGCGGAGGACCTGGCCGCGGCCATCCGCGGGCTGTGGCGGGCGCCGACCGACAGTGCGCCACCAGCCCGGAACCGCGCTCTGGCGCTGCGGCAGTACGCCGATTCTGCCCAGGCCGCGATCCAGAGCGCGAGCGCGTTCATTGATGAGGCTGCAGCCACGCGGGTGTGGCAGGAGGCACTCGCCGCTGCGCCCTACGACGGACCGCTGGTCTGGGTGCACGGCGACCTGGACGGCAACTGCCTAGCCCGGAGCGTGCAGTAGCGGCGGCGTAACGGCCCGCGCCCCCGGTGGGCGGGGGCGCGGAAACGTCCGGCTGAGCAGGGATCCTGGGCTTGTCGAAGGTCCGTGATCCCGAGCTTGGAGGTTCACCTTGAAGGTGATGCGTGATGGACGCCCGGTAACCGTAGAAGTCACGTCGGACGGAGCGGGCTTGGTGTCGCACGCCGGCACCGCGCTGATCGCGCAGGTCGCTGACAAGGTTGGGCTGACGAGTTCGTTGTCGACGCGGCTGGCTGGGATCAAGCAGCGGCGTCGGGGGCATCACCCGGGCCGAGTGATCCGTGACCTGGCGGTGATGCTCGTCGACGGCGGCGAGTGCGTCTCGGATCTCGGCGCGGTCCGTCAGCAGGACGCGTTGTTCGGGGCGGTCGCGTCTGACTCGACCGCGTTCAGGGTGATCGACCGGATCGCGTCCACGCCCGGACTGCTGGACGCGGTCAGACAGGCTCACGCGCGCGCGGTCGCAGTTCTGGGAGCTTCGTGGCGCGCCGGGGCGGTTGACGCTCGATGTGGACGCGACGCTGATCACCGCGCATTCGGAGAAGGAGCAGGCGGCCGGGAACTACAAGGGCGGCTACGGCTTCCACCCGTTGCAGGTCTACCTCGACGAGACGCGCGAAGCGCTCGGCGGTCTGCTCAGGCCCGGGAACGCCGGGTCGAACACCGCCGAGGATCACAAGACGGTGATCGACCGAGCACTCGCGCAGATCCCCGCCGAGCACGTCGCGACCCTGGAGATCCTGGTCCGCGCGGACTCCGCCGGTGCGACGCATGGCCGGGTCGAGTACTGCCGTGATGGCGGCATGCGGTTCTCGGTCGGCTACGAGCTGACCGTGCCCGTCCGCGACGCGATCCTCGAAATCCCCAAGGACGCGTGGGTTCTCGCATTGGACCAGGACGGCTCAGAGCGCGAGAACGGCGAGGTCGCCGAGATCACCGACCGCGTCGATCTGTCCGCCTGGGGCGAGACCTCACGGCTGATCGTCCGCCGCGAGCGTCCCCATCCCGGCGCGCAACTGTCGTTCACCGACCACGACGGCTACCGCTTCCAAGCGATCCTCACCGACCAGACCGACAAGGACATCGCCGTCGTGGAGTGCCGCCACCGCCAGCACGCGCACGTCGAGGACCGCATCCGAGACGACAAGGACACCGGCCTGTCCAAGTTCCCGTTCAAGGCGTTCGCGCTGAACGAGGTGTGGTTGGAGATCGTGATGCTCGCGCACGACCTGCTTGTCTGGACCCAAGCGCTGCTCCTCGACGGCGACCTCGCCAAGGCCGAGCCCAAGCGCGTCCGCTACCGGCTGCTGCACGTCGCCGGACGGCTCGCGTTCTCCGGCCGCCGCGCGAAGCTTCACCTCCAGAACACCTGGCCATGGGCGGCCGAGCTCCTCGCCGCGTTCCGAAAACTCAGGACACTCGCAGCCACCAGCAGCTGACGGCAGCCGCCGGCGCTCCGACCACCCTCCAACAGACCGCCCGGCCACCAGGCCGCGATCACCGCTGCCCGGAAACAGGCCCAGCCGCTCACGACGCCTCCGCGGAAGCGCCGGGCACCACGGACGACAACCCCAAACACGGTCTCACCATCGCCAGCGGACCGCCGACACCACTCGCCCCGTCACCCTTCGAGCGCTTACTGCACGTTCCGGGCTAACTGAGTTGTGTCCGCCAGCAGTCCGCTTCGTCGACCATCTCAACGAAGGGAACCGAGGGACATGATCGTGATCGGGGCAGACACCCACAAGCACAACCACACATTGGTCGCGCTCGATGGGCAGACCGGCGCTGTCCGCGGGCAGCGAGCGATCCTCGCCAGCGACGCGGGATCGTTGGACGCGCTGCGGTTTGCCGCGGACCTGGATGCGGAGCGGGTGTGGGCAATCGAGGACTGTCGGCACGTCTCCGCTCGCCTAGAGCGCGCGCTGCTCGCCGCCGGGGAGCGGGTGATCCGGGTGCCGGCAGGGATGACCGGCCAGACCCGCAAGATCTCACGCGAGGCTGGGAAATCTGATCCGATCGACGCGCGCGCCGTCGCGCTGGCTGTCGTCCGCGACGGGGTGGAGAGCTTCCCGGTCGCGTTCACCGACGAGCACGCGATGGAGATTCGGGTGCTCTGCGACTACCGAGATCAGATCATCTGCGAGCGCACCCGCATGATCAACCGGCTGCGGTGGCACCTGGTCTCCATCGCCCCTGAGCTCGAGGCCGGCCTGTGTCAGGCCGCGTTGAAAGGCCCGAGGGTGTGCGCTCGGTTGACCCGGCAGCTTGCTCGGTTGACGCCCAGCCCGCAGTTGCGGGTCGCGCGGGCGCTGCTCAAGCGCATCACCGCG
>DASYAP010000257.1:0-15076 GCA_036501265.1 Solirubrobacteraceae bacterium
CCTTTTGATGGTTGCCGTTACCTACGGAATTCGGCCGTACGGCGGCCACGCGACGGGTTGGGGAAGCCCCCGCGTCATCGGCCTACTGGCAGCGGGTGTGATCTCTCTGGCGGCGTTCTTTGCGATCGAGCGCAGGGTCAAGGACCCGATGTTCCGCCTGACCCTGTTCCGCATCCGTGCGTTTAGCTTCGGCACCGCCTCGACCTTCTTATCCGCAGTAGCTCGGGGTGGCCTGATGTTCATGCTGATCATCTGGCTGCAGGGAATCTGGCTGCCACTGCACGGCTACGCCTTTGCCGACACGCCCCTGTGGGCGGGCATCTACATGCTCCCGCTGACTGTGGGGATGCTGTTCGCCGGCCCCATCTCGGGCATCCTCTCCGATCGGTTCGGAGCGAGACCCTTCGCGAGTGGGGGGATGGTCGGAGTGGCGATCAGCTTTGTCTTGCTGGACCTCCTGCCAATCAACTTCCCGTTTCCGCTGTTTGCGCTGATACTGGCGTTCAACGGCATCTCGATGGGGATGTTCGCCTCACCGAACCGAGCGGGAGTGATGAACAGCCTGCCTCGCAGGGACCGGGGAGCCGGCGGAGGTATGAACCAGACCTTTCAGAACTCCGCCCAGGTCGCCTCCGTGGGCGTCTTCTTCACCTTGATGATCGCGGGCCTCGCAGCCACACTGCCGACCGCGGTGGCGAGCGGATTGCGCGCCCACGGCGTCGATCCCGGCACCGCCGCTCACGTCGCCCACCTGCCCGCAATCTCGGTCTTGTTCGCGGCCTTCCTCGGCTACAACCCGACGCAGCACCTTCTCGGCGCGCACGTTCTCGCCCACCTGAGCGCGCATAACCGGGCGTTACTGATGGGGCGCGCTTTCTTTCCGCACCTGATCTCAGCGCCTTTCAAGAACGGCCTACACGAGACTTTCGTGTTTGCGATCGTTGCGTGCCTGCTCGCCGCCGCCGCTTCACTGCTGCGGGGCGGCCGCTACCACTTTGCCGACGAACCGCCCGCGCAATCGCCCCGCAGCAGGGACACCGAGCACGCAGCTGCGTTGACGGCTGGCTCGCGGCCTGCACGCTAACTCGCGTGTCCGCGGTAGGCGGCAATCTGGGGCATCCGCGATCGCGCGCTCGAGATCCGCGAGCGGGGTTCGGGTTCGGTGGCGGCTGATCCGGCCACATCTGGCAAGGCGACGCTCGACCACCGCAAACCGCCAATCGGCCGACTCCGCGGGTGAATCAGCGATTCACTTGCCCGGCACGCGCCCGCAGCATAAGCTCGCTTTAGTGCGCTTCTGGCCGACGCTCGTTTCGGATAGCCGACCTGTTGGCGAGTGAAGTAGAGCTCACCGCAAAGGGGCTGAGCGCTGGCGAAGTCGTCGCCGTCGCGCGACTCGACGTACCAGTGCTGCTCGGCGCCGACGCCCGTGTGGCGATGGAGCAAAGCGCCCGCGTTGTGGAGGCGCTCGGCGAGTCCGCCGAGCCGGCGTACGGCGTCTCGACCGGGTTCGGCTCCCTCGCCCTCGTCGCCATCCCCGCACAGCGCCGGGAGGACCTTCAGCGAGCGCTGGTGCGCTCCCACGCCGCGGGCATGGGTGAAGCGGTGGAGCGCGAAGTGGTCCGCGCGATGATGGTGTTGCGCGCACGCTCGCTGGCGATGGGCTGCTCGGGTGCGCGACCGGTGGTTGCGGAGCAGTTGGTAGCGCTGCTGAACGCCTGGCTTACGCCGGTGGTGCCGGAGTACGGTTCGCTCGGGGCAAGTGGAGATCTAGCACCGCTGGCTCACTGCGGGCTGGCGTTGATGGGCGAAGGAGAGGTCGACTGCCCCGACGGCACCCGCCGGCCGGCGTCAGACGCGCTCGCCGGCGCCGGCCTCGCGCCGATCACGCTCGGGCCCAAGGAGGGGCTTGCCCTCATCAACGGGACCGACGGAATCCTCGGCATGCTCGTCCTCGCGATCGAGGACCTCGAGCAGCTGGTGCGCGTCGCCGACGTTTGCGCGGCGATGTCGGTCGAGGCCCTTCTGGGCACCGACCGCGCGTTTGCGGAAGAGCTGATCGCGCTGCGCCCCCAAAGCGGCCAAGCGGACAGCGCCGCGAACCTCCGTGCCCTGCTCAGCCATTCCGAGATCGTTGCAAGTCACCGTTACGGCGATCCACGCGTTCAGGACGCCTACTCGTTGCGGTGTGCGCCTCAGGTAGCCGGAGCGGCCCGCGATACGCTCGCCCACGCCCGCCGCGTCGCCGAGGCCGAGCTCGCCTCCGCCATCGATAACCCCATGGTCCTGCCCGACGGGCGTGTGGAGTCCTGCGGCAACTTCCATGGCGCGCCGCTCGGCTTCGCATGCGATTTCCTCGCGATCGCCGCCGCCGAGGTGGGCGCGATCGCGGAACGGCGTACCGATCGGCTCATGGATCACACCCGCTCCCAAGGGCTGCCACCATTTTTGGCGCAGGATGCCGGCGTTAATTCTGGTCTGATGATCGCGCACTACGCGCAGGCGGCGATGGTCGCCGAGAACCGGCGGCTCGCCGCCCCCGCCAGCGTCGATTCGCTGCCCACAAGCGCTATGCAGGAGGATCACGTCTCGATGGGATGGGGAGCCGCTCGTAAGCTGCGTGCGGCGATCTCGAACCTCACCCGGATCTTGGCTGTGGAGCTCAGCGCTTCGGCGCGTGCGCTCGACCTACGTGCACCGTTGCGGCCCGCGGCGGGGACCGCGGCCGCGCTCGCGGCGGTGAGAGAACGGGTGCCCGGACCTGGGCCGGACCGCTTCATGTCTCCGGAACTCGGAGTTGTCGAGCAACTGGTTAGCTCCGGACAGCTGCTGCAAGCGGTCGAGTCCGCGATCGGGGGGTTGCGGTGAGCGCCGGAGCCCGGACCGTCCGTGCTCCCCGCGGAACCGACCTTTCGTGCCGCGGCTGGCAGCAGGAGGCGGCGATGCGGATGCTCATGAACAACCTCGATCCCGAGGTCGCGGAGGATCCGGACAACCTCGTGGTCTACGGCGGCACCGGCCGGGCGGCACGTTCGTGGGAGGCCTTCGACGCGATCGTCCGCACGCTGAGGACGCTCGCCGACGATGAGAGCCTGCTCGTGCAGTCGGGTAAGCCGGTTGGCGTCTTCAGGACGCACGAGTGGGCGCCTCGCGTGCTGCTCGCCAACTCAAACCTCGTACCCGAATGGGCGACCTGGGATGAGTTCCGTCGCCTCGAGGCCCTTGGGCTGACCATGTATGGCCAGATGACGGCGGGCTCATGGATCTACATCGCCAGCCAGGGAATCGTCCAGGGCACGTACGAATGCTTTGCCGAGATCGCGCGGAGGCGGTACGAGGGCTCTTTGCGCGGCACGATCACGCTGACCGCGGGGCTTGGAGGCATGGGCGGCGCGCAGCCACTCGCGGTCACGATGAACGGGGGCGCGGTGCTGTGCGTCGAGATCGATCCCCACCACATCGAGCGGCGGGTGCAGACGCGGTACCTCGACGAGGTGGCTTCGTCCTTGGAAGACGCCGTCGCGCGTTGCACTGAGGCCAAGCGAGACGGCCGGGCGCTTAGCGTCGGGCTCCAAGGCAACGCTGCCGACGTTGTTCCCGCGCTTCTCGAGCAGGGCTTCGAGGCCGACATCGTGACCGACCAGACCAGTGCCCACGATCCACTCAACGGCTACGTCCCGAACCGCATGTCTGTGGCCGAGGCGGTTGAGTTGCGACGGCAGGATCCCGACGAGTACGTGCGCCGTTCGCGCGCCGCGATCACGGCCCACTGCGCCGCGATGGTCGGCTTCATGGATGCCGGCAGCGAGGTCTTCGACTACGGCAACAGCCTCCGGGCCGAGGCGCGGCTCGGCGGTTTCGAGCGGGCCTTCGCCTATCCCGGCTTCGTCCCCGCATACGTCCGTCCGCTGTTTTGCGCCGGCAAGGGCCCGTTTCGCTGGGTCGCGCTCTCGGGGGATCCGCAGGACATAGCGGCCACCGATCGCGCCGTACTGGACGAGTTTCCTGACGACGAGCCGCTAGCGCGCTGGATTCACAACGCTTCGGAGCGAATCGCTTTCCAGGGCCTTCCGGCTCGCATCTGCTGGCTTGGGTACGGTGAGCGCCGCCGCCTCGGCCTGCGCTTCAACGAGATGGTTCGCTCAGGGGAGCTGCGCGCGCCGATCGTGATCGGGCGCGACCATCTCGACTCGGGGTCGGTCGCGTCTCCCTATCGGGAGACCGAGGGAATGGCCGACGAATCGGACGCGATCGCCGACTGGCCGCTGCTCAATGCGCTCGTCAACACGGCCGCCGGGGCGAGCTGGGTTTCGATACATCACGGCGGCGGAGTCGGAATCGGGCGTTCCATCCACGCCGGGATGGTGTGCGTGGCCGATGGTTCGTCGCTGGCGGCCGAGAAGCTCGACCGAGTGCTGACCACGGACCCTGGGACTGGAGTGGCCCGCCATGCGGACGCCGGCTACGACCGGGCCTTGGCCGTCGCTTCGGAGCGGGGCGTGCGCATCCCGATGACCGAGAAGCCGTGAAGCTCTGGTGCGAGCTCGCCTGGCTGGGGGGCGAGCGACCGGAGAGCAGCGTGGTGCTTGAGTTAGATGGCGGGCGGATCGCGGCGATCAGTGTCGACGTGGCGGCGCCACCGCCCGGATCCGAGCGGCTCGCAGGGCTGGTGATACCTGGGCTTGCCAACGCGCACTCGCACGCTTTCCAGCGAGCGCTGCGGGGGCGGACACACGGAAACTCTTCCCGGGGGTCGTTCTGGACCTGGCGCGAGCAGATGTACGCGCTCGCTGAGTCCATCACCCCCGAGGCCATGCATTCCTTGACCCGAGCCACATTTGCCGAGATGGCGCTTGCGGGCGTCACGCTGGTGGGGGAGTTTCACTACCTCCACCACGATCGCGGCGGGGCTCGGTATTCCGAGCCCAACGAGATGGGCCTAGCCGTCGCGCGGGCGGCGCGTGAGGTGGGGCTGCGGCTGACGCTGCTGGACACGTGCTACCTGCACGGGGGGGTTGGCGCCGCCGCGGAGGGCCCACAGCTTCGGTTTTGTGATGCGGACGCCGATGACTGGCGCCAGCGCGCTGACAGGCTGGTCGAAGGGGTTGGTAGTCCAGCCGACTTCGTGCGGGTTGGGGCCGCCATCCACAGCATGCGAGCTGTCGACCCCGCGTCCGCGGAGATCGTGGCGGCGTGGACGGCTCGCCGGGCGGCTCCTCTTCACGCCCACGTCTCCGAGCAGCCGGCGGAAAACGAGGCGTGCCTGGAGGCCTACGGCGCCTCGCCAACCGAGCTGCTCGACCGGGCCGGCGCACTGTCGCCGAGGTTCACCGCGGTGCACGCCACCCATGTCTCGGTGCAGGACATTGGGCTCCTGGGTGCCGCGCGCACGTGTTGCTGCCTCTCTCCCACCACCGAACGTGACCTGGCCGACGGCGTGGGGCCTGCCCGGGCTCTTGCCGATGCCGGCGTACGACTCGCGCTCGGCACGGACTCGAACGCGATCATCGAGCCGCTTGAGGAAGCCCGTGCCGTGGAGCTCGACGAGCGGCTGGTGACCGGGGTGCGCGGGAACCACGAGGCGCGAGCGTTGCTCGCAGCCGCCACGCGAAGCGGGTACGAGAGCCTCGGCTGGCCCGAAGGCGGCTCGCTGCGGGAGGGCGGGCCCGCCGACCTCGTCGCCGTTCGCCTGGGGAGCGTGCGCCTGACAGGCACTTCGCCCGACCACGCGCTCGGGGCGCTCGTTTTCGCCGGCGCGGCGGCCGATGTCAACGACGTGATGGTCGGTGGAAGGTTCGTCGTGCGCGACGGAGCGCACGTCGCGCTCGACGTCGCTCGCGAGCTGCAAGCCGCGATCGCTGGCCTGGACCGATGAGTACCGTCGCGCTCGACCACATTGGCCTGCTGGTCACCAACGACCCAGCGCTGGGGGACGGGCCACTCGGGCTCGTCCGCGACGCCGCGGTGGTCTTCGACGACGATCGCGTGGTGGCGGTCGAAAAGGCGGGGGCGGCAGCCGAGACCCGCGTCGACGTATCCGGCAATTGCGTGATCCCTGGGTTCGTCGAGAGCCACACTCACCTCGTCTTCGCGGGCGACCGCGCCCAGGAGTTCGTCGCCCGAATGGCCGCTGGTGCCTACGTGCCCGGCGGCATCTGGAACACGGTCACCACCACGCGTGAGGCTTCCGACGCCGAGTTGCGCGCTCTCGCAAGCGCCCGCCGCCGCGAGGCCGTGCGCGCCGGCATCACCCACCTCGAGGTCAAGTCGGGCTACGCCCTCGACACCACGGGCGAGGGGCGTCTCTGCGCACTCGCCGCCGAACTCACGGACGACGCCACCTTCCTTGGAGCCCACCTGATCCCGCGTGAGTATGAGAACCGGGGGGATGACTACGTCGAGCTCGTATGCGGTGAGATGCTCGAAGCGTGCGCTCCGCACGTCCGCTGGATCGATGCCTTCTGCGAGCAAGGCGCGTTCGACGAAGACCAGACGCGGGCCGTGCTCGAGGCGGGTAGGAATGCCGGTCTGGGGATGCGGCTCCACGCAAATCAGCTCCGACTCGGGCCCGGGGTCCGGCTCGGAGTCGAGCTCGGGGCGGCCTCCGTCGATCACTGCACGTATTTGTCGGACGCTGACGTGGAGGCGCTTGCGTCCTCGAGCACGGTGGCAACCCTGCTGCCGGCGACGGACTTCTCCACCCGCCAGCCGTATCCCGACGCGCGGCGGCTGATCGACGCCGGCGCGACGGTGGCGCTGGCGACGAACACCAACCCGGGCTCGAGCAACACGACCTCGATGAGCTTCTGCATCGCGCTCGCCGTCCGGGAGCTGGGCATGACCGCCGAGGAGGCGCTCCACGCAGCGACCGTCGGAGGCGCCCAGGCGCTCCGGCGAACGGACATCGGAAGGCTTGCGCCGGGCGCGCGCGCCGACGCGGTTGTGTTGGCCGCGCCCTCCTACTCGCACCTCATCTACCGCCCGGGAGTCCCTCTGGTCGCGGCGACCTTCTGCGCTGGCCGGATAGAGTGGCGCGACCCAGAGCTGGGACCCGCGGTTTGACGCAGCGCCGGGCGCCGCGTCTCTCACGGCCAATCGGCTAGCGCTGCTTGCTCCGGTGACGGTGGCTCTTGCGCGCCGGCTTCGGTGGCGCCATCGCCGCAAACCCCGCGTCCAGCAGACGCGGCCCCTGGATCGCGGTGTTGGCCGAGTGCAGCAACACCACGCCAAGCCAAGTCCGCCCGCGCCGGGCGGTGCCGACGAGGCACTGTCCCGCCGCGTCGGTAAACCCAGTTTTGACTCCGTCGGCGCCTCTATAACCCTCGATCAGGAGGGGGTTGTTGTTGTTGAGCCACGCCTTTCCGTGCTTGATCGGGAGCGGCTCCACGGCGTGCGCCGTCGACACGATCCGCGCCAGAAGCGGCTGCTTGAGCATCGCGTGAGCCAGTACAGCGAGGTCCCGCGTGCACGAGTGGTTGCCTCGGTCGACGATGCCCGAGACCGTCGTGTAGTGCGTGCATGACAGCTTCATCGCCCGCGCACGTGCGTTCATCATCTTGATGAAGTTGTCCACGGTGCCCGCGACTCGCTGGGCAAGCGCGATCGCGGCGTCGTTGCCGGATGGGAGCAGTAGCCCATAGAGGAGGGTCTTGACCAGCACGTGCTTGTGGAGGGGCAATATGCCCATGCCTGACCCCGAGAAGTGGACTACGTTCGGGGTGATGAACGCTTTGTCGCTCGGACGGGTGTGGGAGACGACGAGCAGCGCGGTCATCATCTTGGTCAGGCTCGCGATCGGCACCCGGAGCTGCGGGTCGTGCGACCAGAGAACCTGGCCTGTCCGCACATTGAAGAGCAGTCCCGCGCGCACGCCGAGCTTGAGGTGCACGTGCACTCGTTGCGGGGCCGGGGTGTTCGCATAGGGCGGCGGCATGTGGTGCTGCACCGCGACTTTGGTGTGAGCGGGGATTGCCGGTCCCGAGGCCTGCGCCGCCATCAACCCAAGCAGCACGGCCAAAAAGACCACGATCGCAAGCACAGCATCGCGCAGCGCGTGAAGGACGGATGGACTGCCGAAGCCCCGCCGATGCCTCCCGTCATCAAAGGTGCGTTGCACGGTCATTGCCGCTCGTCACGAAGCTACTTCATCCAGTCGATCTCACAGCACCTCATCATGCAATCGGTTCGCCGGCCGGGGCCCCCGCGCCGTGGCTCCGTCACCGCCGTGGATTGTGCAGCAGTGACCCGACGATGCCTACCGAGAGCAACACGATCACGATGATCGCCACGACCCCCCCGACGTCCAGGCCATTGCTTTTGATCTCGGAGGCCGTGAGATAGACCAGAAGGCCGATGAACAGCAGCACTATGAGCAAGACGAACTGTCGCATCAGCCCAGGCCCTCTCCCATCAGTACACCGGCTGAGGTGGCGGAACCTCTTTTCGCCGCCTCACGAGCAGGCGGATCACGAGGAGGCCAAAAACGAATCCGCCGATGTGGGCGAAGTACGCCACCCCTCCGCCTCCACCGGAGGCGGTCGTTAGCCCGGTCGCGCCGAACACGGCCTGGATGGCGAACCAGATCCCGAGCATCACATATGCCGGGATCTCGATCACGGTGAAGAAGAAGATGATGAGCACGAGCGTCAGGACCCGCGCCCGTGGATACAGGACGATGTAGGCACCGAGGACCCCCGCGATCGCCCCCGATGCGCCCAGCGTCGGCGCCGTCGAGTTGGGTGCAACCGCGACCTGGAGGGCCAACGCCGCGATCCCGCTGACGAGATAGAAGGCGAGGTACTTGAAGCGGCCCAACGCGTCCTCGACGTTGTTGCCAAAAATCCATAGAAACAACATGTTGCCGCCGATGTGAATGATCGAGGCGTGCATGAACATGCCGGTGAAGATCGTCTGCCAGCTCGGAAGAAGGTTCTCGGCCGCGATGTGGTTCGCGTTGAGCAGCCGGGTGTTGCAGAGGATCTCCGGAGCACTGGTCCCAGACAAGGTGTGCCGTACGACCTCCGCGCAGTGAACGCCGGGATGCGTCAGCGCAAAAGGGATCGCTCCGTACTTGAGCTCCTGGCCCTGGGTGGGACCGTTGATGAACGAGCCCCCGTGCCTGATCGCCAGGATGTAGACCAGGAAGTTCGCGATGACCAACGCGAGCGTGACCACCGGGAACCGGTCGGCCGCGACGTTGTCCTTGAGCGGGATCACTGGTTCTGGGTTGAACCAGCTAGGCGAGTCCCGCGGCCGCTACGGGTCCTCTCCCCGGGCCCTGGATGGGCACATGCTCATCGGCGTGGTAGCTCGAGCGCACGAGCGGTCCGGCCGCCACGTGCTCGAAGCCGAGCTCGTAGGCGGCTTGCTCGAGTTCCTTGAACTCATCCGGATGCCAGTAGCGCACGATCGGCAGGTGGTCCTTGGTGGGGCGCAGGTACTGACCGATCGTCAGCACCTGCACGTGATGCGCGCGGAGGGTCCCCAGCGCGTCGACCATCTCCTCGAAGCTCTCGCCCAGCCCGACCATCAGGCCCGACTTCGTGACCACCTCGTCTCCGCCCAGCTCTTTGGCGTTGCGCAGCACGCGGCAGGAGCGCTCAAACTGCGATCCTCTGCGCGCGAGCGGATACAGCCGGGGGACCACTTCGACGTTGTGGTTGAAAACGTCGGGTCGCTCCGCGATCACCTTCGCCAGCGGCATCTCCTGGCCACGGAAATCGGGCGTCAGAACCTCGACCCTGCACGCGGGCGCCTGCCGTCTGATCTGACGGATCACCCCCACAAACGCGGACGCTCCGTAGTCGGGCAGATCATCCCTGTCGACGCTGGTGATCACGGCATGGCGGAGTCCCATCCGCGCCACGCTGCGCCCCACGCGCGCCGGCTCGAGCGGATCGTTCCAGGTTGGCGTCCCGGTCTTCACGTTGCAGAAACCACAACGGCGCGTGCAGACGTCTCCGAGGATCATGAAGGTTGCCGTTCCCCGCTGCCAGCACTCGCCGATGTTGGGGCATGCCGCCTCCTGGCAGACGGTGTGGAGTTGCTCGCGCTGAATCAGGTCATGGAGTTCGCGGTACTTCGGCCCGCCGGGGGCGGGAACCTTGAACCACGGGGGCTTGCGCCCGCGGAATTCCTGGACCTCGGGCCCGAGAACTTTGAGTGGGTCGCCGATCCCCCCTGGATGCGAGCGGGAACGGGTCGGGGTGCGGCCTTTGGTCGCGGTCACATCTTCAAGGCTACCGGGGCCTCGTTACCGAACTGCCACACGGCGTCACCCACTGATGACGCTTTCAGGGCCACCATTAGCGCCGCGTCCGAGGGTGGCCGAGAAATGGAGCAGCGCGTCGTGGTCGAGACCGACGGCGAGAAGTATCACGGGACGGCGCAACGCTCACGCAAGGATGCGCGCGACGACCGGCGGCTGACCGTTCACGGCTTCAGGCCGATTCGGACGGGGTGGCGGCAGATCTTCTACCGGCCGGCCGAACTCGAGGCGACGCTCAGAGGCCTGCTGTTCCCGTAGGCGGCCTCAGACCGCCCCGGCCGGGACGACGCCCGACGCCGCCTCAAGGCGAGCCAGCGACACAAGCCGCTGCCGGCACCCCAACTCGCGTGCCAGCGCGAAGGCCGCCCGCCGGCGGAAGCATTTCATCTGCCTCGAGGACGCTCCGGTCTCCGTGACCAGGGAAGTCATGCGAACTCCCTCCAGCCCGCACGGGACGACCCAACTGAAGGGTTCGAGGTCGTTCTCGATGTTGATCGCGAACCCGTGCGTGGTTACCCCGCGCGCCACATGGACGCCGATCGAGGCGAGCTTGCGGTCTTCCACCCAGACTCCGGTGTAGTCGGGGCCGTCCTCGGGCCGGGCTCGGGCCGAGACGCCCTCCTGCGCCAGGGCCTCGACCAGCGCTCTCTCCAGGAGCCTCACGTAGGCCACCACGTCGTCAACGCGGACGATCGGGTAGCCGACGAGCTGCCCCGGTCCGTGGTAGGTGAGCTTGCCGCCTCGATCTGTCTGCACGATCTCGATGCCCCGCGTCAAGTACCACTCCTCGCCCATCGACAGCTCCCCGGGCGCGGACCGGCGTCCCCGGGTGTAGACCGGCGAGTGCTCGAGGGTGAGTATCACGTCGGGGACGAGATCCTGTTGCCGCGCGGAGCGGATCCGCTCCTGCAGCGCGAGCGCTTCCCGGTACTCGATCGTGCCCAGGTGGCAGACCCAGAGTTCGGGCTGATTCATGACGCTACGCGCCGGTCCGGGCCTCGAGGTGGCGCTTGACGCTCGCCAGGAACTGCGCCGCGATCGCGCCGTCGAGCGCGCGGTGGTCCCAGCTCAGCCCGAGGATGGTCATCGGACGGATCGCGATCGAGTCGTTCCCGTCGGCGTCGGCGACCACCACGGGCCGCTTTATAACCGCCTCGAAGTCCAGGATCCCCACCTGCGGCTGGTTGATGATCGGCGTCGCCATGATCGAACCGAATTGCCCGGGGTTGGTGATCGTGAACGTCCCGCCTCGCACTTCGTCAGGCGTGAGGCCGCCGTCGCGCGCGCGGCGCGCGAGGTCCTTGATGCGCCCGGCCAGCCCTTCAACCGACAGTTCGTGCGCGTCGTGGATCACGGGCACGATCAGCCCGTTCTCGCCCAGCGACACCGCGATCCCCAGGTGGATGGCGTGGTGGCGGGTGTAGCGCTCACCCTCGAGCCAGGCGTTCAGATCGGGGTGCTCGCGCAGGGCGGCGATCGTCGCCCGCGCGACGAACGCCAGCGCAGTCGCACCGAGACCCTTACGCGCGGACTCGACACGGCTCATATCGGCTTCGATCCACGTCGTGCAGGTGGCCGCGGTCTCAAGCGAGCGCTTCATATGCTCGCCGATCTGCCTGCGCATGCGCGAGAGCTCGCCCGGTGCGGGAGCAGCGGTAGGCGCCGCGCCCGGCGGAGGCGCCGCAGGCCTAGGTGGTGTGGGCTCCGGCCGGTATGGACTCTCTATGTGCAGTGGCGGTTCCTCACCCGCGGCTGCGGCGCCGGCCTCGGGCGCTCCGCCCTGCTCGATGAACGCGAGCAGGTCCTGCTTGCGCACGCGCCCGCCCCTCCCCGTTCCCGGAACCTGCGCCAGGTCCACGCCGTGCTCCGAGGCGATCCGCTGCACGACGGGGGAGTAGCGGCGGCGGTCAGCGTGCCCATTCCCGTCGGCATGGGCGTACGAGGGCCGGCTCGCCGGAGTCGTCTTCTCGGCCTCCGCGCTCGGCCCGGGAGCCTCCGCCGGCTCTTCAGTGGGCGCCGGCGGGCGCTCCGTGGACGCAGCCTCGGCCCCTTCACCGGTCGCGACCCTGGCAAGCACTTCGCCGACGGCCACGGTCGTATCGACCGGCACGACGATCTCGGTAACGACCCCGCTCACGGGGGCGGGTACCTCGGTGTCGATCTTGTCGGTCGAGATCTCGCAGATGGTCTGGTCGGCCTCGATCCGGTCGCCCACCTCGACGCGCCAGGCGACCACGGTGCCCTCCGCCACGGAGACCCCCATCTGGGGCATCGTGACGTCGACGATCGAGGCGGTCTCAGTACTCGAGGAGCTCACGGCAAGCCTCCCTTACGCGGTCTACGTTCGGCAACACCGCCTGCTCGAGCGGCGGCGAGAACGGGATCGGGACGTCTGGCGTAGCGACGCGGACCACCGGGCCGTCGAGGTCCTCGAAGCCGCGCTCGGCGATCAGAGCGGCCACCTGAGCGCCGGCCGCGCACGTGGAGTTCGCCTCGTCGACGATCACGACCTTCGAACAGCGAGCGACCGAGTCGAGAATTGCGTCCTCGTCGAGCGGGACCAGGGAGCGCAGGTCGAGCACCTCGATCGAAGCGTCCTCGAGATCCTCGGTTGCCTCAAGCGCCGTGTGGACCATGGCGCCGTAGGCGATCACAACAAGGTCCGAGCCCGATCGGGCGACCCGCGCCGTCAGCGGAGTCTCAAACACACCTTCGGGAACCTCGCCCTTGATGCGCCGGTACAGGTGCTTGTGCTCCATGTAACAGACCGGATTGGGGTCGCGGATCGCGGTGTGGAGAAGACCCTTGGCGTCCTCGGCCGTCGAGGGAGCGACGATCTTGATCCCCGGTGCGTGCATGAACCAGCCCTCGGGGTTCTGCGAGTGAAAAGGCCCGCCCGAGAAGCCCCCGCCCGAGGGCAGGCGCACCGTGATGGGGACGGCCAGGCCCTGGCGGTAGTGCATCTTGCCCGCGACGTTGACCAACTGGTCAAAGCCGCATGAGATGAAGTCGGAGAACTGCATCTCGCAGACCGGTCGCATCCCCACGACCGCGGCGCCGACCGCGGTGCCGATGATGCCCGACTCCGCGAGCGGGGTGTCCATCACGCGCTCGGGGCCAAACTCCGAGACGAAGCCGTCGGTCACCTTGAACGCGCCGCCGAATGCGCCGATGTCCTCGCCCATGATCAGCACGCGGTCGTCCGCGCGCAGCTCATCCCGGAGTGCGGCGGAAATGGCTTGCAAATAAGTGAGCGGGGCCATCAGCCTTGGAACCCGCTCCACGGTGCCTGACCGTCGCCGAGCGGCTCGGCCTCGCCCTCGCAGAAAACCCCCTCAACCGCCTTTGCGGGGTCGGGCATGGGAGCCTGAAGCGCCTCCTGCGCCGCGGCGTTGATCTCTTCGGTCACCTCGGCCCGCAAGGCATCGACGTCGACGCCGACCTCTCGCAAACGGGCCTCCTGTTGCTCGATCGGATCGCGCTTACGCCACTCCTCGACCAGCTCCTTGGGCACGTACTTCATGTCGTCGTGGGCCGCGTGACCATGCATGCGCATCGTCACCGCCTCGATCATGGTCGGCCCGTCACCCGCCAGAGCCCGCTCGCGCGCCTCGTGTGTCGCCTCGAACATCGCCTCGACGTCGTTGCCGTCGACCGCGACGCCGACAAGTCCATAGCCGGCGGCGCGCTCGACGGGATCGACGGCGAACTGCTTATCCAAGGGCGTCGAATAGGCGTACTGGTTGTTCTCGAGCACGAAGATGACGGGCAACCGCTGCACCCCGGCCCAGTTCATGGCCTCGTGGAAATCCCCGCGTGAGGTCGAGCCGTCGCCGAACCAGGTCAGCGCACAGCGCGGCTCGCCCCGAATCTTGAAGGCCATCGCCATTCCGGCGGCCACGAGCATCATGTCGGGCAACATCGAGACCATCCCGACGCACCCCAGCCGGTAGTCGCCGAAGTGGACGTTGCCGTCGCGACCGGCCGTGATGCCGGTCTCTCGGCCCATGTATTGGGCAAAGATCCGTGCCGGGGTGACGCCCCGCACGATGTGGGCGGCCAGGTCGCGATGCAGAATGCACAGGCGGTCCTCGGCAGCCATCGCGAAGGCGGCGCCCGCGGAGACGGCCTCCTGGCCGAACCCGTCGTAGAAAGAGCCCGGCACCTTGCCCTGGCGGTAGAGCGTCATCGCGCGCTCCTCGATTCCGCGCATCAGCAGCATGCCCCGCAGCAGCCAGACGCGGTCCTCCACCTGAAGGTGGCCCACCGCGCCGCCCGCCTGAGCGGTCGCCTGAGCAGTTTGCGTTGCCATCTTTTCTCCCTGATCCGTGGTCAGAAGCGGGATCTCCGTCTGAACCACCTTCCACGAGCCCTCCGGGGTCTCCGGCGGGCCCCTCGTCGGGACACTGCGAGCTTACTGCACGGACCGGCTCAGGCAGACGACCGGGGCGCAGCTTGCGCGCACCTCGCGGACGAACCTCCACCGCCCGCGCGGACGAACCTCCACCGCCCCCCGCGGACTAACCTTCGAGCATGGACGGTGCCTGGCTCCTCGGCACCCAGCGGTCCAAAATCCGCTCCCAGCTTGCCCGCCTGCGCTGGCGCAGGCGCGGTGCATGGCTGTGGCCGACGTTCGCTGTACTGACCGCGGCCGACGCGGTCATCGGCCACGAGCTGCCTCCGATCGGCGACAGCCAGGCGATCTTCGCGGCAGTGCTCCTGGGAGGCATCTTGAACTTGCTCGGGGTCATAGTTCTGTCGTGGCCGCTCAGTCTGGTGCTGCGGCGCGTGCGGCCGGATCTACCGGCG
>DASYAP010000258.1:0-16132 GCA_036501265.1 Solirubrobacteraceae bacterium
CTGCACGCTGGCGGTGGGAATCCGACGCAGGTGTTTGCTGCCTTCTGCGGGCAGCTGAAGGTGGACTGGTTGTTCTGCGAGCCTGGCGATCCCCAGGCCAAGGGCGTGGTGGAGCGGCTGCAGGGCTACTTCGAGACCAACTTCGAACCCGGCCGGCGGTTCGCTAACCATCTGGACTTCCAGCTTCAGCTCGACGCCTGGTTTGAGAAGGCCAACGCTCGCCAGCATCGCACGCTGCGTTGCCGGCCGGTCGATCGCTTGGCCGAAGAGCGCCAAGCGATGCGCCCGATGCCCGCTCGAGAGCCTGACGTCGACCGTCGTTGGGTGACGAGGGTGCTGCCGGATCCGATGCTGCGCTTCGACACCAACGACTACTCGCTGGATCCCGGTCTGGTGGGCCGCCGAGTCGACGTCAGGATCTCTCAGCGCGAGGTGCTGGCAGTCGCGCTGGACACCGGCGAGCTGGCGTGCCGGCACGAGCGCAGCTTCGCCCGCCACGGGACTGTGATCGCGCTCGAGCACGCCCGGGCGCTCAGAGATCGCCGCGGCGAGCCAGACTCAGAGCCGGAGGTCGAGATCCGGCCGCTGGCTGTCTATGACCAGCTGATCGCATGATCAAAACGGCCGAGCTCACGCACCTCTTCCGGGAGCTAAAAGCGCCGGCCCCGGCCCGGGCGCTGCCCAAACTCGCTGACCAGGCACGGGCGGAGGAGTGGTCATATGAGCGTTTCGCCCAGGCGCTGCTCTCGACCGAGGCGCTGGCCCGCGAGGTGCACGGCGGCGAGAGCCGCATTCAAAGCCGCCCGTTTCCCGGCCCCCAAGACGCTTGAGGAGTTCGACTTCACCTTCCAACGCTCGGTCAAGAAGACGGTGATCGAGCACCTTGGCCAGCTCGACTTCCTGCACGCCAAAGACAACGTGATCCTCTTGGGCCCGCCCGGCACGGGGAAGACGCATCTGGCGATCGCGCTGGGGATGCGTGCTTGCCTCGCCGGCCAGCGTGTGATCTTCAAGACCGCCACCGAATAGGTCGCGCTGCTGGCCGACGCCCAACGCCAAGGCCGCCTCGACGAGGAGCTCAAACGGCTCGAGCGCTACCCGCTTTTGATCTGCGACGAGATCGGATACATCCCCTTTCGATCCCCAGGCCGCCAGCCTGATGTTCATGTTCGTCTCCCGCCGCTACGAGCGCGCCAGCCTGATCGTCACCTCAAACAAGCCCTTCTCCGCCTGGGGCGAGATCTTCGGCGACGACATGACAGCTACCGCCATGATCGACCGGCTCGTCCACCACGCAGAGATCATCAGCCTTAAAGGCGACAGCTACCGCCTCAAAGACAGAGACCTCGGCCGCGCGCCGACCGAAAAGTGACCCACCCCCACGGCGGCGCGCCGGCGGCATCTTCTTCCGCTCGCCTACGGCCCGCTCCGAAAGACGCCGCCGCCCAACTCCCCGAGGGCTGACCCACCCCCGCCCGGTGGGTCAATTCTCAACCGTTGCCCCCGGGGTCAAAACTCAACCGTTGACGACACGCCGTGCGCCTGACGCAAAAACGGCGCAAGGCGGTCAGGACTACATAAGGCGATGGACCCCGCCTCGCAGACTGGCGCCGCTTCCACGAGTCCTCGCGGCACAGCCGCTCCGGCCGGGCGCTCCGGGCTCGTCCACTCAGGGAGCTCGTGCGCGCGGCCCAGGTGCCGAATGCGAACGCGAGGTATTGCTCGACGAGGTCGTGGTGTGTCTGACACGCGATCGTAGGCACGACAGGCCAGGTCGAGGGCGTTCGCGGCCAGCGTTGGGCGGGCAAGGTCGGGAAGTTCCTCGGCATCGGAAGCTCCCCAGCCACGCCGACGAACACGAGGTCAAAGGCCGGCGCGCCGCGAGCCGAGGTTGAAGAACGCCAACGGCCACCGTTCGTTGCAAGCTGTCAGGGTGTTGGGGTAGTAACCCTGAGCTGGCCCGTTGATCCGAGCCACGTCACCCATCGCCGCCAGCTTGATCCTGAGATGCAAGTCAGGCGGATGTGGGCGTGACTCCGACACGTCGGTCCGGCATGGATGGAGCTCCTCGAAGTCCTCGCTTGTCGCGGGGACGCGGTGGCGAGCGGCTCAAATCGATGTCTGCGCAGCCAGACATGGCTGGGGAGCCGCATTGACGGAGGAGAACGATGTACCGGCCCCGGCCACCTTGTCCGAGACGACACGTTCGACAATCTCCACGACCGTGGCGCCGGCGTGCTCCCACGAGTTCTCCTGCACGCTCGCTGCCGCCTTGTTGGCCAGCGTGAGTCGCTCGGCGGTTGGACGTTCCACGAGCGCGCAGAGCGCGTTGGCAAGCTCGAACGGAGCCGCTGGTGTATACGCGACACAGGGGTTGCAAAGCACAGCACGGTTGTGCTCGGCGTCGTTGACCACGGGGATGCAGCCCGCGGCCAGCATCTCGTGCGGCACGAGAGACACGTTGGTGGCCGACAGCACGAGCCCGGCGATGCACCGGTTGTAGAGCTCGTTTAGCTGATCAGGCGTCAGCAGGCCATGATTTGTCGCCGCAAAGGGAAGTCGCTTCCCCTCAATGCCGTAGAGGTGAATATCAACCTCTGGATGTCGCTTGGCAAACAGGTCGAGCGCGATCACTCCGAGCTCGTATCCTCGGCGGGGGGTATCGGGCCGGGAGTAGAAGCAGACCGCGGTCCGCTCCTCCGGACGAACCGGGAAACGCAGGGAGTACACAGGGTCACGCCCGAAGTCGAAGTGGTCGGCCGACATGTCGTACTCGCGGCGCAGGAGCGGGGCGAGCCAGCGTCCGGCCGTCACGCCGTGGAAGCCGAACCTGTAGGTCGCCTCAGCCAGCAGGGACTCGCTCCCTGCAGGGTAGAAGGACGGCTCAAAGTCTTGGACTAAGTAGAAGCGCACGCCACGCGCTGGAGATGCGAGAACCTGGTATGCGGTCTCCCAAGCGGTCGCGAAGAGGGCGTGGGCGTCCTCGATGCCGAGGGCGCCATCGCGCACCTCCGCCCGGACCCGCGGCCACCACGCCCGAATCGTCTGCTCGTGCTGCTCGAGGGCCCATCCGTGCCGGTCGTAAAGGTACAGAATGCAACGATGACCGGCGTCTTCGAGAGCGGAGATGAGACGGAACATCGTGGTATGCCCTCCCGAGCCAGGGCCCGGGGGTACGGTGACCCAAGCGATCGTGAGCGGCTCGCCGCGCTCAGCGCGAAGAGGCGATGGATGCGCCCACCCAGACGCGGCGATTTCCGCCGCGCGCTCGAGGTCCGCTCGATCGATCGACACGCGAGCGCTACCCGAAGACGAGATGCGATCCGACATCCGCTGGGCCAGCCGCGCCGCCACTCCCGCGTAACCCTCGATCCGTAGAAGGCGCTTGGTCTGGCGAGCCCGGTCCAGCGGGCCGGGTCGCCCGACGCTCAGCTTCGGGCGGGAGCATCGGCCACGGGCGCGGGATGGCGCTCGACCCGCGCCGCTCATCGCCGTTCGGTCTCGGTGGGATTGGAGTCGATCATTGGATGCCGTTGTCTTCGCCCGCTCGGGTCGGCAATCCAACGCCGGACCTCATCCGACCTTGCGAATGCTGCCTCTCCTGGGAGCCGATCGCCAGCGCCGTCGTTTCGCCGCGATTCGGCTGCAGGCGGAGCGTTACTTGCCCTGAGCGATCATGTGCAGAAAGACGTGAATTCGTCATGCCGGCAGCGCCCTTCGGCCGAGGCGAAGCCGCCGCATCCGCCGCGCCACGAGTGTCGCGGCTATGCACCACGCGGCGAATACGAACAACGCCGCCGCGATGTGCTTGAGCGCCAGCGACGTCGACGTGAGCGCCTTCATCCGGACAGGCGAGATCTGCGTGACCACGAACGGCTGCCGCGCGAGGTGACCTGCGTTGGTTTCCACTGTCGACGAGAAGGTCCCGGGCGGCGAAGCCTCCGACCTGAGCACGCCGACGGCTGCATTCGCCAGCCGCTTGGCGCCCGCACGGGCGGGAGCGTCGGCCTCGATCGAGATCACCGGAAGCGATGTGTTCTGAAGGAATACGGTCAACGTGTAGGGAGCGAGCGCCTCGCTCGCGGCCTTGCCGGCGGCCTGCGCCATGGAGGTGGCCACCAGGGGAACAGAGAGATCCGAGTCGACGACCAGGACTTTGTCTGGGCTCACTCCGATGCGGTGGGCCAGCTGCTTGGTCGAGGCGCCGGTGGCCATCAGATGCTCGAGCAGGGGCGCGCGCCACTGCAAGCTTGCGGCACCGGCAGGAGCCACGGTCACTAGCTGTGATCGCGGCGTGTCGATCGTGACGCTTGTCGACCCCACCGAGCTCGTAGTGGCCCGCGTCGCGCCACCGAGAGCGACGAAAACGACCACCGAACATACCAGCCCCCCAGCCAGCAGGCGGCGACGCGGCCAGACCGCCCGAAGGACCAGCAGGATCTCCATTCCACCGCCCGATTAGGTGCCGGTCGCGGACCCCGACAATGACGCGACACGCCAGCCCGCTCGCACTCGGGCGACGAATACCACGGTGGCGCACGAGGCCAGAAAAGTGAGGATGAACGCGAGCACTGCCACCTGGTACTGGACGCCTGGGTTGATCACAATTCCGGTCGCGCGTCCCAGCTGCACCAAGCGGGTCTGGTCCTTGGGCGGCGTCCCCTGCCTGGTGGCGACATTCGCGACGTACGCCTTCAACTGGTCGACCGCGGCGTTCGCCAGCGCAGCCGCACTGGTCGCAGTGGGGGCCTGTGCGTAGATGTCGAGCATCGGAACCGTCGGGTTGGCGTTGATCTGTATGCGGTACTGGTCGTTCAGTTTGATGATGTCCGTGATCTGGCGCTGGTTCTGCGAGTTGACGGGCAACGCAGACTGCTGCGCGGTGAGGGGCGCCTGGATGCGCAGGAGCGTGCCCGGGATGTGCGCCTCCTGTGCAATCTTCTCCTCGACGGAGGAGCTGGCAATGACGTTGCCGAGGACGACAGCGCGGTTGACGAGAGAGTCGATGCTGTATATGTCCTGGCGCAGATCGGTCATGATCGACTTAGGCGTATCCACGACCACGTGGGCGCTCGCGGTTGCCATCGCCAGCGACCGTGGCGTCACTCCTCCCGGACCGACGTTGTAGACGCTAAGGAAGGCAGCGAGGAGCGCGACCACCAGGCTGATGAGGACGCCCAGCTTGAGATGCCAGAGCTTGCGGAGTCGAATGCCGAGGCCCACGGTGACAAATCAACGCCGCCGGTGCCGGCGGACTTCCGCCGCTCAACGGATTGGGACAGCGTGTTCTCTTGCGGTCCGGACGGGCCGGTGCGCACGTACCACGTGCAGCGCCGGAACCTCCCCACGTTTGCCGCGTGGATTAGCCAGAGCTTTGTCCTCCGCCCCCAGTGCAGCCACGACCAGACCGACTACGTACATAAAAACGTCAGGCCCATGCGGTAGCGACATCACGCTGTAGAGGGTGGCCACAGCAATGAAGCACACTGCTGCGGAAACGCCGCACACGGCTACCTCGGCCAGCTTCGGATCGGGGTTGTTGGTGGCCTTCCGTGCGATGAGGATCACCGAGACCGGAATCATGAGAAATGCCACGAGCCCCAACACTCCGGTTTCGACCAGCGGCAGGATGATGTCGGAGTCGACGATTCGATCGGTCGGGGGTGCATACGAGCCCTGGCCGCGACCGAAAAGTAGGTGCGACCACAGGTCTGGTCGGACGGCGTCGTAGTTCGCGACCCTCGAATCCACCGTCGCGACATGGCTGGCGTTTGGAGCGGCGTACTGCGAGAAAACGTTCCGGAGCGAAGCAGGCGAGATGGCGATCGCGATCACCACGATCACGAGACCGAGCGGCGCCAGCGTGAGCAGTTGGCGGCGTCGCAGGTAGACCATTGTCAGGAACACCACAGCCGGCGCCACCAGCGCGCTCTTCCGACCGGTCGCGAACATGGCGTAGAGCAGGACCACGACGGCGATTCCGTGCAAGAGGTACTGCCGGCGGGTCTTTGACTTAAGGATTCCCAGGACCGCGATCGGGAGCGCGATGGACAGCATCAAGACGAGCTCTACTCCATAGTCCGCCGGTCCCGCAATCCACCGCCGCCCGAGGCTATCGAGAACCGATGCGTTGGTCGGATCGAGGCCGACCAGTTTGAACGGACCCAACGACCCAGCCAGGCTTGTGAACACGTCCGTGTTCGAGCGGTACTGGTAGATGACTCCAATCGCCACGATCACCGCCAGGATCAACGTGTAGGTCAGGAACGCAGGGACTTCGCTTCGTCGTACCGAGCTCGCGACGATCACGAAGACCGACATGTAGGAGACCAACAGCGGGACCTTCTTTACGGAGATCGCCAGTTCTCCGGTGTGGTTGAGGTAGTGAGCATCTAGGACGACGCTGAGAAACGCGCACACGAGGTAAATCCCCATGGCCACGTGCACAGGCGTGATGCGAAGCCGGGGTGCGACGCCCGGACCGGCTTTAGCCGCGAACGCGATCAGCCAAATGACCGCGATGATCGGAAGCACCACTCGGTCGAGCGTGATGTTGATAGGCGCGCTAGCACCGCCCAGCTGGAGCTGGTCGAACGGCGTGAGCCAGAACATCGCGATCAGTCCGGCGATCGACCACGGCAGGACTCGTGTTGTCCTTGGCCAGTCTCCCGCCGCGCGTTCGGTCAGACGCGAACGCGGAGCGGGTCGCCCAGTCTGGTCCTCCGCTTCCCGGCGCTTCCACGGGCGCCGGATGAGAAGAAACAAGCCGATGAAGGCCAAAGCAAAGGCAGTGATGAACGTCATTCCTGCGATTTCGATGCGTGCGCTGCTGTTTGTGATCCCGCCGCGCGCGCTACCGAGCGGACGCAGCTGTGGCAGCTCGTGGGGTGGAAATCGCTGCCGGGCGGCCAGCGCCCGCAGGTAATCGTGCAGACCCATCGGCGCCGAGTTCGCGAGACGCAGCGCCTGGTGGAGGGATGGCGCCTCAGCGTAGACCGACAGGATCGGCTCGGAGGGGTCGGCTTGTAGCTCGAGCCGGTACGCCGCATTCGATGCCACGAGCTGGCTCGCATGCTCCTCGCTGCCGGCTTCGGAGAACTGGATTGGCACGTTGCCTGTTATGTCGGCGACACCGGAGATCTGATCGGCAGGTATCCCAGCGCGTTTGGCGATCGCGTCCAGCACCGGCTTCGTCGTCATCAGACGACCGTAGAGCTCAGCGCGTGCCTGCAGTGTCTGCAGATCCTGCGGCAGGGCAGTTCGGTCAACGATCGACAGACCCGGATCGTCGACGAGAACATGGCTGGTCGCCCCCGCTACTACGAGGTTGCCCGATGTGTTCAGCTTCGCCGCTATTGCTGCGACGAGCGTGCTCACCACGAGCAGCGCTAACAGCGACCGACGACGTTTCACGAAGCCAAGCATGCGGCGAGTACCCAGACGACCAACGGTGCGGCCAGCCCAAGACTTCTTCGCTCAGGGCGGAAGAAGCCTGGGCCGTCGGCCGTTCATCGGGCAGTTCACAGCTCCGAAACCGGAGGAGTGTTTTCGCATGAGTGACAACCGGATGCGGCCCAGGGAATCGGCTCCCCTCGCGCGCCGTACCAACGGTCTCGCCCCCGAGCCGCCCGAGCCTGGACAGCTGATCTTGGTGACCGGTGGCGCCGGTTACATCGGGTGTGTCCTGTCAGAGCGTCTGCTCGATCGCGGCTACCGCGTGCGAATTCTCGACCGGCTCTATTGGGGCCACCGACCAATCGCCGCAATCCTGGATCGGATCGAGCTCGTTGAGGCCGACGTACGAGACATGCCGGCCACCGCCTTGGATGGCGTCGAGGCCGTGATTCACCTAGCGGGACTATCTAACGACCCCACGGCCGAGTACGACCCCGAGGCAAACTGGCAGATGAACGCGGTCGCCACCGAGGCGCTGGGCCGCAATTGCATCGACCGCTACGTCGAGCGACTCGTGTTCGCCTCATCGTGCTCGCTCTACGACGGAATGCCCCCGGGTATGCACGATGAGACCGCGCCAATTCAGCCGCAAGGCGCATATGCGACATCAAAGCACTACGGCGAGCAGGCACTTCTATCGCTGGTGAAGGACGGACTGTGCCCAATCGTGCTCCGAAACGGCACCGTATACGGCTACAGCCCGCGCATGCGCTTCGATCTGGTCGTCAACACGTTCGTCAAGGATGCGCTGCTCAAGGAACAACTTTCTCTACACGGGGGCGGCTGGATGTGGCGCCCTCTCGTTGACGTGCGGGATGTTTCGGACGCCATGATCGCCGCCATGGAGGCGCCCGCGGAGCTCGTCCGTGGCGAGATCTTCAACGTGCTGCACTCCAACTACCAGATCCGCGAGCTCGCCATGCTGGTCGCCGGCTCCGTCCAGCTGCTAGGCCGGTCGGTGACGCTCAAGGAAGAGCCTGCCCCGAGGCTGACCCGCGACTATGAGTGCTCGAACGCCAAACTGGCCAGCCGTCTCGGCTTCCAGCCCTGTCGGTCTGTAGTGGAGGCGATCGATGCCATCCTCGCCTCGATTGACCTAGAGGACAAGACGATGCTGACCGACCCGCGCTTTTACAACATCCGCTGGCTCGAGCTGCTCCACGAGCTCACGCCGCAGATCGACCACTTCCGGGCGGCGCTGTGAGCACGCGGCGGTGCCTCATCACCGGCGGCGGAGGCCAGCTGGCGTCCGACCTCGACGCCTGGCTCAGGGACTCTCATCAAGTCGTGGCCCTTTCCCGCAGCCAGCTCGACGTCACGGACGACGCCGCCGTCCAGTCAGCCTTCTCGGTGATTCAACCAACGATCGTGCTCAACTGCGCTGCCTTTCACAACGTGGAGGTGTGCGAGGACGAGGAGGATCAAGCGTTCGAGGTCAATGCGCGCGCAGTGAAGAGCCTTGCTCTGAATTGCGCCGCCGCAGACGCTCAGCTCGTTCACCTGAGCACCAATTACGTCTTCGATGGCACATCGGCCGAGCCTTATGACGAGCACGACCTCCCCAATCCGCGCAGCGTCTACGGAATCTCGAAGCTCGCGGGCGAGCACGCCGCGTTGGCCTACGCCCCGGGGTCCCTGGTCGTGCGCACCGCCGGCCTATACGGGCTCCAAGGGAGCGCTTCGAAAGGGGGCAACTTTGTCACCCGGATGATCGCTCGCGCGCGCCAGCACGGCGCGCTCAAGGTCGTGGCAGACCAGTGGTTGACGCCGACTTTCACCCGCGATCTGGCAGCTGGAATTATCGGCGCACTTGACGCGGGCGTAACCGGGACTGTTCACCTCACGAACTCAGGGGCCACGAGCTGGCACGGATTTACCGAGGCGATCGTGGAGTTGGCAGGCATCGAGGTCCCAGTCGAGGTCGGAGCCACCAAGATCGCTCCCGGCGCGGCTGACCGTCCGCGGAACGGGGTATTGAAGTCGTCGGCGCTCAAGCGCGCCGGTCTAGCGCCGCTCAGGGATTGGCGCGAGGCGCTCGCGGAATACCTCGAGCGTTCCGGCCTGCGCGCCGGCGTAGCGGTCTGAGACCTCAGGGCAACGAAAGGGGAGTCCCATGGAACGCATTGAGACTAGGCTGGACGGGCCGATCCTAATCGCGCCAGGCGTGCTCGGAGACGAGCGCGGGTTCTTCTGCGAGACCTACCGCCGCGAGGTGTTCGCCGAGCTTGGGATCTCGGAGGAGATGGTGCAGGACAACCATTCGCGCTCGCGTAAGGGCATCGTCCGCGGAATGCACTTCCAAATCGGTCAGGGTGCGGCCAAGCTGGTTCGGTGCGCGCGGGGAGCGATCGTCGACGTGATGGTGGATATCCGGCGCGGCTCGCCCACGTTCGGCCAGTGGGAGGCCTTTGAGCTCAGCGAGGAGAACCTGCACGCCGTCTACTGCCCGATTGGGTTCGCCCATGGGTTCTGCGTGCTTTCGGATGTTGCAGACGTGATGTACAAGCAGAGCACCTACTACTCCGACGCGACCGAGCGTGGGATCGCGTACAACGATCCGGACGTCGCGATCGATTGGGCATTGTCTGTCGAGGAGTTGATTCCGTCCAAGCGGGACGCTACTGCGCCGCTGCTCCGCGACATCGAATCCGAGCTGCCGTTCGTTTACGCGCGTAGCAACGCGACGCGGCAGCCGGTGCGCTCGTAGCGACCGAACCAGAAGAAGCTCACTCGCTGCGCCGTTTGTTAAGCGGATGCGGGCCTCAAAGCAACAACGGGTGCTAGCCGTCGCCTCAAGCGGCGGCCATTGGGTTCAGCTGCGGCGGCTCGCCCCGGCATTCGACGGCCAGGACGTGGCCTACCTCACCACTGACACTGGGCATCGCTCGGAGGTCGGGACAGCACGCTTCTACACCGTCAATGATGCGAATCGCTGGAACAAACTTGCGCTGGTGCGCTGCGGGCTGAAGGTGCTCTGGACCCTGCTGCGCGAGCGGCCGACCATCGTAGTGTCGACCGGCGCTGCTCCAGGCTACCTGGCCATCCGAGGAGGACGGCTGCTCGGCGCGCGGACGATCTGGATCGACAGCGTCGCCAATGTCGACGAATTGTCGATGTCCGGTCGAATGGCGAGCGCCACCGCCGACCTATGCCTGACCCAGTGGCCGCACCTTGTCGGCGGAAACGTGCGCTACTTGGGGGCGGTGCTGTGATCTTCGTCTCGGTCGGCACACAGTTGGCGTTCGACCGGCTGATCGTCGCCGTCGACGAGTGGGCTGGGGCGGTGCCCGGGCGCGACGTCTTCGCGCAGATCGGCCCAAGCCGGCTCCGCCCCCGTCACATCCAGTACGCGGAATTTGTCTCGCCCAAGGAGTGTTCTGACCGGATGACGGCCGCGGACGCTGTGGTAGCGCACGCGGGTATAGGAACCATCTTGACCGCGCTCGAGCTGGGCAAGCCCCTGCTGGTGATGCCACGTCGCGCGGAGTTCGGAGAGCATCGCAACGACCACCAGCTCGCGACGGCCCGTCGGTTTGCCGAGCTCGGGCGCGTCTCGGTCGCTTTCGACGAGACCGAGCTTGCGGCTCGGCTCGACGAACTCGATCGGGTTACGGCGAGGCCGCGGATCAGCGCCTCAGCTTCCGAAGCCCTCCTCGCTGCCCTACGCGCCTTCATCATCGGTCAGCCGCCGGCGCCGGCCGACTTGGCGCACCGACAGCCGGTCGGCTAGCTGCTGATCCGCTGCCGCGCGGACGACTTGCCGCGCCGACAGCCGGTCGCCCGGCCGCTCATCCGCTGCCGTGCGGACGCCGCGAAATCGCGGTCACGGTGGGGTTAGATGTAATTCATTGTTCACCGCCACTGCTTGACGGCCATCTTGACGCGTCGCCGCACCCCGCTGGGGAGACCGGCGTCCCGCCCAGAGAGCTGTTCGAGCAAACCGGAGCCGTGCTCCGGCCTCACGCTGTTGCGAGCCTGTAGGAAATCTCCGGGCCTGGCACGCCCGCCGTCGCTAGTGAAGACGTGCCGATACCCGTACCGGCTTAGGGCGCGCAGCACATTGCGGTCATAGGAGCCGAAGGGACAGGCAGCTAGCGTGACAGGCTGCTCGGCCGTCTGCTCCAGGATTGCCTTGGCCTCGACGAGCTCCTCACGCAGAGCGGACTGGTCGAGTCGTCGCCAGCGGCGGTGGTGCATTCCGTGGCAGCCAATCTCCATCCCAGCTGCCGCAAGGGCGCGGACTCCCGCCTCATCGAGAAAACGCGGCTTTCCGAGGCGACCCGCGATGACAAAGAACGTCGCGGTCAATCGGCGATCGCGGAGCGCAGGGAGGGCAATCCTCAGATCCGAAGCGTTGCCATCGTCGAACGTGATCATCACGTCCGGTCGACCGACGACGCAGTCAAGCACGGAACGGAATTGTTCCCGGCTCACCCAGACATCTCGCTCGCCCGGGTCGAGCTGGCGCCCGGGCTCGCCGATGCCGTGGAAGGTCAGATTGATCGAGCGCTCCGGCACCCACCTCATCAACGAAGTTCCCGGGACTTGCCTTCCGCGGCCACGAGCATACCCGGCGATGTCGTAAGAAGCTCCAACATCCCGCCGTTGTTCCTGAAAAGGGCAAAACGCTGTGCGCCCTGCTTACGCCGTCCAAACGCAATAAGCCGTCCAAACGCAAAGGGATGCTCGAACTCTGATGGATACGGTCATGGTGCTTCGCGAGCTGTGGCGCCTGCGGCGCTACGTCGCTGTGGTTTGCGTGCTCGCATTGCTCGTGGGTGCTGCGCTCATAAGCCGCGAGTACACGGTAGGTACCGCAACGGCTCGGATCCTCGTCGATACCCCAAGCTCTCAGGTAGCCGACGTCTCGCCCAAGGGGGTCGGTCTAGTAGCACTCCAGGCGAACCTTTTGGCCACCGTGATGGTCGACGGGACGATCAAGTCAGCTATCGCCCGCCGCGTTGGGGTGAAGCCCAACCAGCTCGTTGGCGTGACGACTGCAGCGACCGAGCCGTCGACTGGGTCGTCGACTTCGGGACCCGCGCCCGTGTCTGCGCCGTCCGGTCCGAACGTTTACGCGCTAACGACCCAGATCCTGACCGATAACTCCGGCAACACCCTTCCCATCATCCAACTCAGTGCCCAGGCGCCCACCGTGACCTCCGCCACTCGGCTCGCTGACGCCGCAACCGCGAGCCTGAGCGATTACGTCGCCTCCAAGGCGGCGGCCGAGCGGATCCCCAACAGCCGTCGCCTGCAGATCAACGCGCTGAATTCGTCGCCCGCCGGCACAGACGTACGCGGGCCGTCCAAGATCATCGGAGTCGTGGTGGTCTTCGTTGTGATCCTCCTCGGCTGCGCCGCCATCCTTGGCATCCAAGCGCTCGTAAGGGGCTGGCGCGCTGCCTCGGCACGCGAGCAGGCGGAGAGCGTCGCACCCGGCTCCGGCAACCTGGAGTTCGAGGATGAGCGCGTGCCATCGCTCGCGACCGAGGAGGATTCGTTCCGAAAGGCCCTTCGTGCGGAGAGATAGGCGATGAGCCAGGCAGCTTTGAGCACGTGCACCTCTTTCGGCGTGTGGCCCCGGGTCGATCAGGTCGCTCAGCGCGAGTGGCTAGGTGTAGTTCCTGAGTAGGTTGGTCCATCCGGTCCTCCTTGGAGGCTGGTGGTTGCGAAGCCCCATTCCAAGGAGGAAGCCGGATGAGTTGCACGGTAACGCTGCTCTCAGTCTGAAAGGACGCCGCGACCTTTGCCGGCGAGTCGTTGAGGGGGAGCGGACGTTGAGCGAGGCGGCCGAGGCCGCCGAGGTCAGCGTCCGCTGCGCCCGCAAATGGGTGGCGCGCTACCGCGCCGAGGGCGAGCTCGGGTTGCTGGATCGCTGCTGCGCGCCGCGGTCGATCCCGCATCGCACAAGCGAGCAGCGCGTCCAGGCGATCGCTGCGCTGCGGCGCTTGCGTTTCACAGGCCCAGAGATTGCCGAGGTCCTGGGGGTGGCGCTCTCGACCGTGTCGGGGATCCTGGCCAGAATCGGCATGGGCAAGCTTGGCCGGCTCGGTCTTGAGCCAGTCAAGCGTTATGAGCGCCAGCGACCGGGTGAGCTGATCCACATCGACGTCAAGAAGCTCGGACGGATCCAGGACGGCGCTGGACACCGCATCGCGGGTCACCCGCGCCACAATCGCTCCAGGACAGACGCGGCCGGCAGGCGACGCTCACAGGTCGGCTGGGAATGCGTGCACATCGCGATTGACGACTGCACCCGCCTGGCCTACGCCGAAGTCCTCACAGACGAGAAAGGCGCCACGGCTGTGGGATTCATGCGCCGGGCGATCGCCTTCTATGACCGCCACGGGATCGCCGTGCAGGCAGTCATGACCGACAACGGCAGCGCCTACCTCGCCACGCTGCACGCGCTCGCCTGTCGACGCTTGAGAATCAAACACCTTCGAACGCGTCCCTACCGTCCCCAGACCAACGGGAAAGCATGTGTCTTAGCTTGACGTTGCCGTCCGGCGGGACGGCGAGGCTCCCCCGCACCCGTTGGTCTGACTCAGGCAAAAGGCGTGCCAGTCCGTTCTCTGATACGAGCGAGCGATTGCTCTGAACCGTAGGGCGGCCTTGGCTTGCGCTCGATTCGTCGACCAACGGACTGCGGGCGGGCCGGCAAGCTGACTTGATAGTAGATTCGCGCCGATGCGGCTGCACCAACACAGAACCGTCGCTCGCCGGCCCGGCCTCAATCTATCCCTAGGAGAGGAGGCCCAGCTGATCGTCGGGATCGACGTTCACAAGCACGACCACGCCGCCGCGTTGATCGACGAGCGCGGCGCGCAGATCGCGGCGCTCTGGCTGCCGAACAGCCCGGCCGGTTATCGCCGTCTGATCGACTGGCTGTTTAGCCATCAGGCGGCGGCAGGCTTTGAGGTTCTGCAGGTCCCGGCGTGGCGCACGCACCGGGAGCGCCACGCCCGGGACCTCGGGACTTACAGCTAGCTACTCGCGAGCGCATCTGACAGGTTCACGATCAGCGGCTCGGCTACGCGCTCGGCCAATTGCGAGCGACAATCGCATCACCCGGGCGGCCGCCGGATGCCGTTGCGAAACATGCTCGCTTATCTGTGCGTGTCGCGGTTTGTCAACTGCTGGTTGTGGTGGTGGGGTGTCTGGGTGAGGGGGTCGCCCGCCGGTCATGGAGGGCCGGCGGAGAGTGCAGGGATGCATGGGGTGCGCGCGCGGGTGCCCATGCTTATCTCGGTCCACGACCCGGGGTGGTTACCGGTGCCGGCGACATGATGGTGATGGAGTCTCCCGCTTGGGGGAAGTCCGATGCGGCCGCTCAATCTATGGAGGCCGTGCACGCGAGCGTGGTGGCAGCGAGCGTTCTGGAGCTGGCCGCGGTGCATCGGCTGACTGGGGGCTTGTGCGCGCGGTGGGGAAGTCACGCGGGCTCGAGCGCTTGGTCGCCGAGCTCTTTGAGGGTGTGGTAGCTGCGTTTGAGCAGCTTGCGCGCGATCGCTAGGCAGGCTCGGTTGTGTCCGAGTCGCTCGGCGGCCTCGCGGTAGTAGGCGAAGTCGGGAGAGGCCGGGCGGGAGGCGTGCTGTGCGGCCTCGTATAGCGCCCAGCGCAGCACCGGCGGGCCTTGGCGGGAGAGGTGCCCGGGCGCGCGGCGCTGGTCGGACTGATACACGGTGATGTCAAGACCTGAGTAGCGCACCGCGTGCCGGGAGGATGAGAACCGGCGGCAGTCACCGAGCTCCGCGAGCACCGCGACTGCGGTCAGCGGCCCGATCCCGTAGTGAGCTTGCAGTGCCTGGCAGCCCACCTGGCGGCGGGCGTAGGCGCGCAGATAGCGGTCGAGCGGCGGAAGTTTGGCGTCGAGCGCGTCGGCCATCTCGAGCGCGATCCTCACTTGCTCGCGCGCGGCGTCGGGCAGCGGCAGCTCGGCCAGCCACTCGCGCCCGGCGCGCCACATCAGGTTGAGCTCTGAGCGGTTGGCGATCCCGTGGTGGTAGAGCACCGCCCGGATCCGCTGCTGCCACTCCCCGCGCGCGTCGACGAGCGTGTGGCGCAAACGCACGCGGGCGCGGAGATCGAGCAGGTGGTCGGGCGCGATCCAGCATTCCGGCAGCTTGCCGAGCATCAAAAGCTCGCGCAGGTGCCGGGCATCCGTGCGATCGGTCTTGGGGCGCTTCTTGCGGCCCCGCAGCGCGCTTGTTTGCGCCGGCTCAGCCAAGTGCACGCGAGCGTCGATCCGCACAAGCTCCTCGACCACAAACCGCCAGCCGGTCGTAGCCTCCAGCGCGACCTCAAGCTCGCGGCCAGCGAACCGGCCCAAAAACCGTCGCACGCCGGCGCGGTCGGCCGGCGCCACCCGAGCCCGCGAGATCTCCCCGGTATCGGTATCGAGCCACTCTGCGGTGACCTGCGCCCGATGCTGATCAAGCCCCATCACTATCGCCATCGCGTCTCTCTCCTCGCCTCAACAAACCTCACGCGTGCACGCAGCGGTCAGCCCGACCCACCAGTTACGGTGGACCACGGTCGGCCTCCGCGTATTCGAATGACCGGCCGCGCGGCTCGTACCCGCGCGCGCCTTCAAGCTATGTCGTTCGACGCGGCGGGTCGGCCACCTTCACCGCCGCCCGCCACGCCGCACCGCACATGCCATCTATGCGAG
>DASYAP010000259.1:0-3978 GCA_036501265.1 Solirubrobacteraceae bacterium
CGAGCGCTCCACGGTGGTCCGCGACTTCATGAATCTGCACCGCTCATCCTCGGTGCTTGGCTCCTACTCGATCGACCGCTACGGCGGCCCGACGATCGCCCCGTTCGTGTTCGCTCGCGTGCGGGGGACGGCGCTCCAGCCGTACCGGTTCGAGCAAGCGAACGGGTGAGCAGGGGCGGGCTGCATCGCCTGACTCTCACCGTGGCGGCGCTGGCCGCGCTAACGCTCGCCGCATGCGGCGGCACCGACGCTCCCGCGCGCGCGCGCATCCCGGGCAAGAAGCTGACCGTCTATGTGAGCGTACCGCTCAGAGGGGCCTCGGCGGTGAGCGGCAGGGCGGTCGTCGACGGCGTGAGGCTCGCGTTGAGGGGAGCCCACAACCGCGTCGGCAGATACCGCGTGGTCATGAAGGTGCTCAACGACGCGACACTCGCCCAGGGCGAATGGGATCCGGGTCAGACCTCGAGTAACGCTGTCCAGGCTGCGGCCGACCGCACGACCATCGGCTATATCGGGGACCTCGACTCCGGAGCGAGCGCGGTCTCGATCCCCATCCTCAACCAGGCCGGGATTCCTCAGATCACCCCCCGCAGCACAGCCGTGGGCCTCACTTCGGGCGGGGCTGCCGCTGAGCCGGGTGAGCCCGCGAAGTACTACCCGGCCCAGGTGCGCACGTTCGCGCGTGTCGCGCCGAGCGATTCGGTCCAGGCAGCGGTCCAGGTAATGCTGCAACAGAGCCTCGGCTGCACCAAGACGTACGTGCTCACCGACGAGGAGGTCGACGGCGAGGATTTCGCCACCAGCTTCGGTGTGGCGGCTCAGCGCGCCGGCCTGCGCGTGCTGGCTACGCAGCAATACGACCCCCAGGCCTTGCGCTACCGCGCGCTCGCCGCGACCATCGCGAGCAGCCATGCGAACTGCGTGCTGGTGAGCGCGATCAGCGGCTCCAACGCAGTCCCCGTGACGCGGCAGATCGCGGCGGCTGTGCCCAAGGCCAGGATCTTCGCCGGGGCGGGCGTGGCGCAGAGCACGTTTGTCGACCCGGCGAAGGGCGGTGTCCCGCTGGCATTGGATCCGCGACTGTTCATCACCTCGCCGGCGCTCGGTGCCGGGGCGTATCCGCGAGCGGGTCGCGACTTCCTAGCCCATTTCGCGCGCATCTATGGGACGCCCGAGCCCGACGCGATCCTGGGGTACGAATCCATGCGGCTGATGCTGAGCGCGATCGGCACCGCGACCGACGGTGGCCGCGAGCCGGCCCGGCGCGCCGCCGTGCTGCGGGCGATCTTCGACACCCACGACCGTCACAGTGCGCTCGGGACATATTCCATCGACCGCGACGGCAACACCACGCTCAGCAAGTACGGCGTCTGGAGGGCCGTCAATGGGCGGCTGCGTTTCTGGAAGGCGATCGAGGTGCCTTAGTGTGCCGTAGGTATTGGGCGTGCGGAATCGCGCTTTCGCTGGCTCTGGCGGTGAGCGCTTGCGGTTCTAACCACCAGCGGGCCCAGCTTCCTCCGCGTACCAAGCGATCCAGGGTGCACGTATACGTGAGCCTGCCGCTGCACGGCCCTCGGGCTACACAAGCCGCCGGAATCCTGGACGGGATCAGGCTCGCTTACTCGCAGGCCCACGGCGTCGCAGGGCGCTGGCGTGTCCGGCTGATCGTGCGCGACGACTCGAGGACGACGGGCGGCGGTTGGGACGCGGTCGACACCGCACGCAACGCCCGTGCCGCCGCGTCGGATTCACACGCCGTGTACTACATCGGCGAGCTTGACTCGGGCGCCAGCGAAGTCTCGGGGCCGATCCTCAACGTCGCCAGGATCCCGCAGGTCAGCCCACTCAGTACGTACGCGGGCCTCACGTCGAGCTCCGGCTCGCTCGATCCTAGGGGGACGCCGACATTCGTACGGCTCGCGCCCTCGGATTCGATCCAGGCCGGCGCGCAGCTGGAGGACGCCATGGGCGCGGGCTGTACGCGCGTGGCGGTGGTCCACGACGACACCCTCGAGGGGGCCGGCCTGGCTCTGAGGCTCGAAGCAAGGAACACCGAGTTCGGCGTCCAGGTCGTCGGCGACGAGTCGCTTGCGACGGCTGCGCAGAACGTGGGTGCTTTTGTCTCGGTCCTCAAGTCCCACGACGACCGCTGCCTGATCTTCTCCGGGACGAGCTCACCCACCGCAGCGAGGTTTCTCTCCAGCGTGTCGGCGGCGTACCCGCGGCTGGTACGGATCATCGGGTCAGACGGCGTGTGCACCGCCCCGTTCACAAGTGCGAGCGCCGGCGGCCTGGACCCTGGCGCCCAGACCGAGTTCAGATGCACCTCGCCCGCGGGCGACCTGAAGTCTTCACTCGACGGACGAGCCTTCCTCGCCGCCTACACGGCCGCATATCACGCCGCGCCCGATCCGTTAGCCGCGTACGGCTATGAGGCGATGAAGCTCGCGATCGACACGATCTCGGGGCTCGGCAACCGCGGCGACGATAAGAGCGCGGTGCGCAGCGCGCTGTTCAAGGTCAGAGACCGCAATTCCCCCATCGGGACCTTCGGCTTTCAGCGCAATGGAAGCTCCACTGCCGGCTCGTACGGTCTGTATGACGTGGGGTCGAACGGCGCCCCCGCGTTCTTGCAGTCCTTGAGGCCCTAGTGGTGTGTCTCGCAATTAGCTAGGGATTGCGGTAGGATGGGGAATCGGCTCTCCTGCTGCTCCGCTGCCGGTCACCGATGAGCAACGATCGGTGCTTGAGAAGTTGATCCGGTCGCGGACCGCGCCGCATCGTGACGTGCGCCGCGCGCTGGCTGTGTTGATGGCCTCGGATGGGTTTGCGAACACCCGGATCGCGAGCGAGGTGGGGGTCGCCCCGATGACGGTGAAGGCGTGGCGCGAGCGGTTCGCGGAGGATGGGCTGAAGGACTTCTCGAGCGTGCGGCCGGGGCGGGGGCGCAAGCCGTCGATCCCAGCCGCGAAGGTTGAGGAGATCGTCGGCTTGACGTTGCACGAGACGCCTGTCGGTGAGACGCACTGGAGCTGCCGGTCGATGGCCGCTCGGGCTGGGGTCTCGCCGGCAACGGTGCAGCGAATCTGGTCCGCGCGGGGTCTGGCGCCGCACCGCGTCGAGACGTTCAAGCTCTCAAACGACCCCCGCTTCGAGGAGAAGCTCGTCGACGTCGTCGGCTTGTATTTGAACCCGCCGGAGGGAGCGATCGTCCTGTGCATGGACGAGAAGAGCCAGATCCAAGCGCTGGACCGCACCCAGCCGTCGCTACCGATCAAGGCCGGGCGGGCGGGAACGATGACCCACGACTACAAGCGCAACGGGACCACGACCCTGTTCGCCGCGTTGGACGTGCTGACCGGCTCGGTGATCGGAGAGTGTCTGCCCCGTCACCGCAACGTCGAGTTTCTGAAGTTCCTGCGGACGATCGATCGTGAGGTTCCCAAGGGCCTTCAGATCCACCTGATCCTCGACAACTACGCGACCCACAACCACCCCAACGTCCGCAGGTGGCAGGCCAAGCACCCGCGGTTCGAGCTGCACTTCACGCCGACCTCCAGCTCGTGGCTGAACATGGTCGAGATCTTCTTCTCAAAGCTCACCGACAAAGCGATCCGCCGCGGGATCTTCCACAGCGTCCCGGACCTGATCGAAGCGATCGAGACCTACCTCGCCGCTCACAACGAGAACCCCGAGCCGTTCCAATGGACCGCCACCGCCGAGCAGATCCTCGCGAAGGTCCGCCGCGGGCGGGTCACCCTCGATGCAATCGCCAACTAAAACCGAGACACACCACTAGTAGGGCTTGGCGGGCGCTAATCGCGCCCGGACGGAGCTAGAGGTGCGGCACGCGAGCGCTAGAGGCGCAGCACACGCGCGACGGTCGCAAGGCCCTCCACCAGCCGCGCCACGTCCTGCACCGAGTTGTGGACGGCGAACGACGCGCGGGTGGTCGCGTGGACCCCGAGGCGACGCATC
>DASYAP010000260.1:0-1893 GCA_036501265.1 Solirubrobacteraceae bacterium
CGCGGACCCGGGGCCAAAACGAACGCACTGCATAGCGAAATCCGAACTGCGGCACTGCGAATTCGCCGCAGCGCGAGCGCCTCGCCACGGGCGCACATACCCCTTCGTGGCTGCGGCCGCCGCCGCACTGCTGAGCATTACTCCCACCGATATGAACACGACCAAGCCCACGCGACAGTGACTCCTCGCGGAGGAGCCTCGCTTGCCATCGCCAGCCTTGCGGCTTCCGAATGCAGGCACGGCGAACCCCTTTCCGGTGGGTCTCCCTAGGTTAGCCTTGCGCGTGGGGGATTAGCCGACTGGCTCGCGCTCCTTGGTGAGCGCTACCGGTGGATCACCATCGGCTTCACCTCATGGACTTGCCTTTCCTCGCTCCCCGGACGGCACTCCGGGGAGTCGGCACCCGTTCAAACACGGCCCCGCTCGTCGAGTTGCGGGCCCCGTGGGAAAGACCAGCACCGCTGCGCAGCGTGCTCGCTACCTGGCGTAAGCCTCCACCAGGGTCTTGGTTTTGGTGCCGTTGTAAGAGCTCCCAACTGACCGCGCCCGCCGTCGGTGGCAACGCTGCGGCAATGATCGCCATGACGCCCCACACGACGCTTGCCACCCACATCCTTTACATAGCGAATCAGCCACAGTTCACTCCGTAAATGACTCGACCAGCACGTTACCGCCCCGAGAGCAGGTGGAGCCGCATCTTGCGCAGCGAGCACATGCGCGGCGCAGCGGTCGGATGGGGCGGGACAAGTCCCGCCGTTCCGGCCTTTACCCTCGAAACCGTGACGGTCCCGGGTGACTGGCCCCGCATCATCGCCCATATCGACATGGATGCGTTCTACGTCGCGGCTGAGCTGCGCCGTGCTCCGCAGCTCCATGGGCTGCCGGTCGTCGTCGCGGGCAGCGGCCCACGGGCGGTCGTGACCACGGCCTCCTATGAGGCGCGACGGTTCGGCGTGGGCTCGGCGATGCCGGCCGCGCGCGCCCGGCGGCTGTGCCCCGAGGCCGTCTTCTTGCCGCCCGATTTCGCTCACTATCGCGAGGTCTCGGGGCGCGTGATGGCCATCCTCCGCCGCCACGTGGAGAAGGTCAGCGTGGTGGGGTTCGATGAGGCGTACCTTGACCTGACCGGGCTTCCGGCGCCGCACGCGACCGTGCGCATGGTGCGCGCCGAGATCGAGCGGGCGGAGGGCTTGAGCTGCTCGATTGGGATAGGACCCTCGAAGCTCGTCGCCAAGGTTGCCTCCGACGCCGAGAAGCCACGCGGGTTCGTGGTGCTCACTCGCGAGCAAGCGCGGGCGCGCTTTGCTCCCTCGCCGCCTGGCCTCGTGCCTGGCATCGGCCCGAAGACCGCGGCACGTCTGGCCGCGGTCGGGATCAAGACCCTGGGCCAGCTCGCGGCGACGCCGGAGCACCAACTGGCCGCCCGTTTCGGACCGCGGATGGGGACCGAGCTCAGGCGCCGAGCATGCTTTGAGGACGACGCGCCACTGTGCGAGCAGCGCAAGGTGGTCTCGGAGTCACGCGAGACCACGTTCGACAACGACATCGCCGACCAGCACGAGCTCGAGCGCATCCTGACCCGGCTCGTCGAGCGGCTGTGCAGCGCGCTTCAGTCGAGCGGCCGCAGCGGGCGAACCGTGGGGATCAAGGTGCGGCTCGACGATTTCTCTACGCACACTCGTGCCCGGACCCTGGCCGAGCCGGTGGCGGCCGCGGATCGCGTCGGCCCGGTGGCGGTTGAGCTGCTGCGCCGCTTTGCGCCGCCACGTCCGGTGCGGCTGCTTGGCGTCAGGGTTGCGGGACTCCAGCGCGGAGAAGAGGCGCAGCTGACGCTGCTCGGTCGAGACCGGGCTTAGTGACGCTGAGTCACGAGCGAGGTCAGTAGAGGGCCGC
>DASYAP010000261.1:0-15095 GCA_036501265.1 Solirubrobacteraceae bacterium
GGTCGTCCTCCTGGGGCTTGCTGCGTCCCTCTTGCGCGACGGCGTCGCTGGCGTCACTGGCTAGGTTTATTGCTACCCACTCCGCAGCGAAATCGGAGAGCGACAGATCGCACGACGCCAGCGCTGACTGGCGCAATGAAAGCCAGCACTCTCGGCCAGCCCCGCCGACAGGCCTCCTTCGGGCTACACGCGTACTTTTGAGCGACCGCGCCGCTTCCCCCCAAATGCGACAGCGCGCACGGTCGTTCGGCCACCGACTACCGCATTCGCAGGCTGAGCATTACGGGTCATCGATCGGGCGGTGATGCTCGGGACGGGCAGCAGGGTCCGCGCCTCCATGTGCTTCTCATGGGACCGCTCATCGCTCGGTCACTGCCTGGTTGAGCAAACCATGAGCAGCCCATGAGCGGCACCTTCGACGATCAGGCGCATCACCAATACGACCCAGGGAGCGGACATGCGCAGCAACCTCGGGACACGCTCGCTCGGTCCGGACTTAGCTGAGCAACTCGAAAAGCGTCATCTCTACCTCGCGTTATCGCCGACTACCACCGGAGGGTTCTAATGAAAAGTGTTTCGCAACCGTCACGCCCGGCGCGATTCCGATCGGCCGGGCTAGCAAAGGGCGGCTTGGTCTGGGTGCTGGCTGTCGCTGTTGCCTTGGTCGCGCTTGGTGTCGGTGCAGGCCCGGCTGGCGCTGCGCCCGCGAAGAAGGAGCCGATCTACCTAAGCGCGCTCTGGACCGCGGTCTATGAGACGCCGGCTCCCCAGAACCCGTTCGGGAGTGGCGGATCCGCGTCTGGCTGCTTTCACCTCGACCGCGCGCTAGCGCCCTTCGGCCCCAGTGGAGTTCCAGCGTGCGCGGTCAAGAGCGGTACGAAGATATTTGAGGTGCCGTCGTCGTTCGAGTGCAGTACGTTCGATACGGCGTTTACCACTTACAAGCAACTGCGCAATTGCGCGGTGCAGGCCGACGTGACTACCCCTCCGCGTGTCACCCTCGACGGTCGTGCGGTGTCGCTGAGAAGCGTCGTGACCGGACCGATTCACGCCACGCTTCCCGCGGATAACGTCTTCGGGCTACCAGCCGGCGAATCGGGCCAAGGCGCAGCCCACGGATGGGTCGCGCTGCTGCACCCGCTCACACCCGGGAGACACACGATCATCGGGTCCGGCACGGCTAACTTCACGACGGTGGTAACCGTCACACCTGGAAATGCAGCACAACGCCGGTGAAGGGGTGAAGGTGTAATGCGCACGGGCACGGGCTCTTCACACCCCAATTCCGACCAACGGATCGGTCGCGTCAACCTCGCCGAGGGCCTCAGAAGGGCTCATAACGCGTCGCACCTCGACGGTCGGCGTCGCTTTCGCTGCCGACGGCTCGATCGCTCCCGAAAACGCCCCCGTCGACGGGACCGGGTCCCGCTTAGGCCCTGACCGCGGGCGCCACCGCTGCGGGGATCGCGCTCAACTAGCCGACGCGTTCTCATATAACGCGTGCCGGAGTGTCGGGGGCTTCACCGCCCCCGGCTCTCTGTCGCTGCGGCCTAGATGGGCTGTCCGTCCACCATTAGCGAGACGTCGATGTTGCCGCGTGTTGCGTTCGAGTAGGGGCAACGGTCGTGCGCGCGGGCCATCAGCTCGCTGGCGGCCTCGCGCGAGAAGCGCGGCGCGTGGAGATCGAGCGAGACCTGGAGCGTAAAACCGCCCGCCCCGGTCGGCCCGATGCCAACCGTGGATGCGATCCGCGAGTCGCTCGCGTCGAGTCCGCGCCCGCGCGCGACACCGAGCAGGGCCGACTGAAAGCAGGCTGCGTATCCCACGGCGAAGAGCTGTTCCGGGTTCGTCCCCTCGCCACCGCCGCCGCCCATGGACTCTGGAACTGAGAGTTCCACATTCAGGCGGCCATCGGTTGTGTGGCCGTGACCCTCGCGACCGCCCTCGACAACCGCCTCGGCGGTGTAGAGGACCTTCTCCAGTTTGAGAGACATGTCTCTAGGTTCTTTCTGGTCGGGGCTGGTGGGCTCTCCTCGCTCAGGCGAGGCCTAGCTCATGAAAAGTGCCGGCTTGTCGAACGGGAGCTTCGGCTCGACCGTCCCGGCGTCGCGCGAGCGCGCGATCGAGTATTAGGTCGGTTTGAGTCGCTGGTCTGGCGCGGGGGCGCACGAGTCCGGTCTCGTGGGCGGACACCACAAGCTTGGCGCGGTCGCGGGCGTGGAGCTTTAGCATCGCGCGGCCGACGTGCGTTTTGGCGATGACCAGAGTTACCAAGAGCCGCTCGGCGATCTCGGCGTTGCCGAGACCGCGTCCGACGAGGGCCACCACCTCGCGCTCCCGGGCCGTCAGTTCATCGAGTGGCTCCGGGCTCGGATGGGCGGGCTCGGGCCGCGACACGAACTCCGCGATCACGAGGCGGGCAATGCTCGGCGAAAGCAGCGCTTCTCCTCGAGCTAGGGCATCGATGGCGCGCACCAGAGGGGACGAGGCTTAGGGGTCGCGATCGAGGATCTGGTCGACAGCGTCAGCGATATCGGTCGCGACGATGTCGGGCTGCGGTCCGAGCGGACTGAGAACCATGCCCGGCCGCGCGACGAAGGCCGCGCGGGCTCCCGCGGCCAAGGCACCGGAAACATCCCAGGAGTGAGCCGCGACCAGGCGGAGATCGTCGATCGCGACCCCGAAGCGCTCCGCCGCGGCCAGGTAGGGGGCCGGGGCGGGTTTGAGCGCACCTACCTCGTCAGCTGACAGCACTTCATCGAAATAGTCTCGCAACCGGGCCGTCGCGAGCTGCCGCTCGGCCACAACCCGTGTCGAATTGGTCAGGGCGGCGATCTTCAGCGGTCCTTCGCGCAGCCGAGCCAGCGCCTCGGACACTTCGGGGTGGGGCGGCAGCGAACTCATCCGTTCCACCAGACCATCTACCTCTTCGTCGGTGATCGTTCGTCCGAGCCGCTCTGCGACCATCCTCAGCGCCGCCCTCTGCGCGGCCCCAAAGTCAACGTAGCGGCCCGTCAAACCGCCCACGAACGAGAGCTGCAGCATCTCAGCGAACCACCGAGGCCGTAGCCCGGCGGAACCGAGCAGCTCCACAAACGGAGCATCGAGCGCTCGCAGATCGAGCAGCGTCTCGTTGACGTCGAAGGCGATCACCCGCGTCATGGCTTGAGCGGCAACGCTAGCGGGCGCGAGCGGGGCAAGCCACCCTCGCAGCGTGATGACTGGCTGGGGAGAGGCTCGCGCGAACGGGAAGTCACCCAGGCTTTCGCCCGCGCGCCCGGGAGAACTAGCGGGCCGCTCGGCGGAGCGCGTCGACACCTAAGGACAACGCAGCAGCGCAACCTTCCCGATGCACAGGGGTAGACCGCCGCCTTCAACGCCGGCCGGTGTTGCCGGCTGCGTCGCCAGTCACCTCTGCGTCTGCTGCACCGTTCAGGGCGTAAGCACGATTTTCCCGTGTAGTCCCCCGCGCTCCAAGCGGCTGTACGCGTCGCGGAAGTCCTCCAACGGCAGCGTTTCGGCGACGCGTAGGGTCAGCTCACCGGCGGAGGCGCGGGATGCCAGCTCGGCGGTGGCATTGGCGTCGGGCTGTACTTGAACGGTCCCAGGGGAGATTTCCCGCGCAGCGGCCGGCACTGCCTCGGGGACCGAAGTGACGAAGGCGCCGCCGTCGCGTACGCAGACCAACGCGTCAGACGCGAGCCCGATCGTATCTATGCACGCGTCAACCCCGTCCTGCCACTTCCCGCGAACCTCGGCCTCGAGGTCTGGCCCCGTATTCACAACCGTCTCCGCCCCGAGCCGCCGCGCGTCGTCGGCGTCGGATTCACGCACGGCCGCGACGACGCGGGCGCCGCGAGCCCTGGCGAGCTGCGACGCGAACCCGCCGACCATTCCACCCGCGCCCGTCACAAGCACGAGGTCGCCCTCGCTCACAGCAGCGGCCTCGACGAGCAGCCGCGCGGTGACGCCGCAGACCGGCAGCGTGCTGCCCTCCCGAAAGCCGATGGCCTCCGGAAGCGGTGCGAGCACCGCGGATGGCACAGCTATTCGCTCGGCGAACGCCCCCACGCCCATCCACGGCTGCGCCACGAACCCGAGCACGCGAGCTCCCCCACGGGTCTCGCCGGCAAAATCCCAGCCCTGGACCTGCGGGAACTCACTCGAGCCGCCCATCGCCGCAAACCTCCCACGCGTACTCGAGAGGTCCCACGGACCCAGAGACGCCGCCCGGACGTCCACCAGCTCCTCGCCGTCGCTCGGCGCCGGGTCAGACACCTCCGAGAGCTCAAGACCGTCAAGCCCGGTGAATGAGTTCAGAACGATCGCGCGCACGTACGCAGTCTCGCAGAGGCACAAGCCCGGCGACCGCTTTCAGTCCGACCCGCGACGAGGATCCCAGTGGCTCGGCGATGGACGGACATGGCTTGCGGGAATGCCCGCGCGCGCCCGTGGACAGCTTCTCTACTCGGACGCGATATTTAGCGACCGGGGCGAGGCAAAGCTTCCCTTCATAACGAGCTCCGGTGACGAGCTCACTTGCGCTCTGTGACGCAGGCGGTCGCACCGTTGGCATCGGCGCGTCGTTCCGTCCAGACTCACTCCGCGACCGCGACCACGACGAATTCGGCCGGGGTGCTGGTGGCCGGGGTGCGCCGCGTCGGAGGCTAGGTCCCGTAGACCGGGACGAGAGTCGCACGCGCGACCGCGTTGCGGAACGTGTTGAACAGCGCGAGCGCGGGGCTTGCGGTATCGGGTACGTCCATGGTCGGGATGTTGAGCGCGGTTACGACGATGTAGTAGCGGTGTGCGGGCCCGGGCGGTGGCGCAGGGCCGATGTAGCGGCGCATGCCGGCGTCGTTGGTGATGTGCCGCCCTGCGGGCAATGCGTCATCGCTCTCGCCGGCCGCTTCGGGTAGTGACGTGGTGGCGGACGGCAGGTCGACTACGGCCCAGTGCCAGAAGCCGCTCGGCGTGGGCGCATCTGGGTCATACATCGTGACGATGAAACTCCGCGTCGGCTCGGGGAAGCCCGACCACGTCAGGTCGGGCGAGACGTCCTGGCCGCCGGCATCGAAGATGCCGCCGCGTTGTGCGACTGGCATCGTGACCCCGTCTGCGACGACTTCGCTGCTGACCTGGAAGGCGGGCACGGCGGGCAACTCGGCGTAGGGATCGGGACGCATAGATCCTCCATGTTCGGGGGCGCTACTGGGGTACTCTCCCGCTGGACTTGGTCCTCAGTCGAGCGGCGAATGCACGGTCGGCGTGAGCAGCGTCGTCAGCTGAGCGACGTCATCGAGCTTCTCAAGGTTGAGGACGGCCTTTTCGATCGAGGCGCGACGCTCAGAGGCGATCGGGTGGTTGGTCAGCTTGGCGAACTTGTCGCGGATCTCCGCGTTGGTGAGAGACCGGTCGCCGGTGCCACGCGGATGCGTGATCTTGGCTGTCTGGGCGCTACCGTCGGTGAGTGTCAGCCGGACCTGGGTGGTGAGCTGTTCGTCGACGGGGAGGTTGTCGTACGCCTTCTCGTGGTGAGTCAGCGTGCGATCGATCAGCTTCCACACATCGTCGCTGTTGATCCGTTTGGGCGAGAACTGATCGACGAGCACATCGCCGTCGAGGAGTGCGACGGCGACAGCGTAGGCGACGTTCATGTGAGCGCCGATCACCTCAAGTGGGCGCTCGGCCTTCCACCCGCCATGCGAGTAGGCGGCTTCGCCCATGTCGATATCGATCCGCTGGATCTGGTTGACGTCGACCTTCGGCCGCAGCTCAAGCGCGGCATCGATCGCGGCGTGCAGCAATCCCATGCAGGCGTACGCCTTGACCGCGATCCGTTCCGTCTCCCAGAGGAGGCCGAGGCCCGCGTAGATGTCTTCGGGGTAGGTGCGATGGCCCTCACCGAAGACGGCCAGCCAGCCGCCGTACGGGCGCTCGAACACGCGCTTGATGCCAACGTAGCCCGCTGCGGCGAGCCCGGCGGCGGTGAGTCCGGCGCGCGACGCGAAGCCGTGCTGGATGCGCTTGACCATCGATTCGTACATCGCCGACATGAGCCCGCAGGACTGGGTCGCCGCCATCCCGAAGGCGTCCTCAATTCCGGCGGGGTCCAGTCCGTACAGCGACCCGGTGGCGGCGGCAGAAGAGATCGTGCCGAACACGACACCCGAGTGCCAACCCCGTGAGAGCATGTCGAGCCCGCCGAGTGCCTGACCGACTCGCGGTCCGGTCTCGTAGCCGAGGAGCGCGCCGAGCAGGAAGCGTGCCCCGGATACCCGGCCGATGTGCGGGGCGGCAGCGAGCATCGCCGGGAGAACGAGCGAGTTGCTGTGCAGAGGGGCGAGCGGGTGGTAGTCGTCGAGTTCGAACCCCTGGATGAAGCTTGAGTTGAGCATTGCCGCGGACATCGGGCTGGTGGTGAGATCAGCCCAGCCGATCAGCTCGCCAGTCCCGGCGCTGTCGAGAGCCGTGATGGCCTCGACCCCCTTGCGCGACCAGGGCAGTTGAGCACCCACGAGAGCGCAGGCGATGCCGTCGAGCACCAAGTGCTTAGCGCGATCGCGCACGGACTCAGGAATGTCGTCCAGCGACGTCTCGGCAACCCACGTAGCAAGCCGGCCGGTGGGTCCCTTAGGGTCGGTCGCGGGCCGGGGACGCTGCCCCTTCTGCTCGGTGGTGCTGTCTGTGGCGGTTGCCGCCATGGCGTTCCTCGCTCTCAGCTCGATGGACGAGCTTGTAGACGTGACGTGTGCGTGTCATGACGCGGCGAGTGCTTCCCTTGCGCGATCTCGTGATCGCCGCTGGGTACCTGGACCTGCTGGCCGGACGCTAGGTCGCCGGTGAGCTCCGACAGCACGGCCTTACCTGTGCCAGGATCCCCCTGCAACACGAAGGCATCCGCGTTGACTGTTGCACGGCTCTTGCAGTCGCGCAGTCGCTGGCGCTCTGACCCACGCGCGAAGAGTTCCCGACTCAGGTGGGGCCTAGCCGCTCCAACGCCCGGTATCGATTGACCTTGCGCCAATGGGATCTGCCCGATCATCGCTACTCGGTCCGCGGACTCGCGGTCCTCGGCCGCCAGCTCGGGAGTTGCTCGATCTTCCGGTCCCTAGTCTGGCACGTCGTGCTTGGCGTATGGGAGCGTTGATCCCTTCGCTTGGCACGCACAGCCACGCGTTCGGCCGCGCCGACAGCATGCTGTGGAAAGAAGGTAATGGCTGCCATCAGGCGATGCAGCCAACACTCGGACCCGCTTTCTCGCTCCCTCACGAACCTTGCGGCGTGTGGCCGAAGAGACTCCCCTTGCTGCGGAACGGAGAGCCGCGGGACCGTTGCGACGCTGACCTCGCTGCTGGTTTGTCGCCGAGCCAGCGGCGTGACTCGAGCTGCTCCGTCGGGGTCAAAGGATCGGCCGTGGCTCGGCTGTCGGAATCCCAAAATGCAGTAGTGCGGCGTACCGACCTACCGACCGAATCCCGACGCTCGCTTTTCGTTCGCCTGTCTCATCCGAGCTGACGTTCGCAACGCGACGGATCCGTCAGTCATCCCGTCTCCAGCGAGACTGGTCGTTTTCGATCAACTCATCACTCAGGTGGTGGGCGACCGGCGCTTCCCGTTTCCGGTCTGAGCGCAGACGCGAGCGAGAGGGACTGACGGTGCGTCTGGGTTTCGGCCCAAGGGGCGGTCGGCGTTGGCCGAGAGTCGAGCAATGATCCGACATCTGGGGCTAGCCGACCTTGACTTTCGCCTTGACTACGTCCTTCCTGGTGGGGGCGTGGTTTGAGCTGGCGGTCACGGCGCAGGTGTCGATCTTGCCGGCGGTGGCCTTGGATGAGACCGCGATCTGTAGTTGCAGCACCTGGCTGGCGCCCGCGGCGAGTTTGCCGGTCTTATAGGTGCCCGCGGTCACCTTGGTCGTGACGTTGGTTTTGCCCGAGAGGACGTGACCATCGAGAACGGCGCGGTGGTGAGCTTCCGAGTTCGGCTCGGGATCTCGTTCAAGTACGAGAGCGGCGACTGAGAGCACTCGGCGGAATCAAGTTTTCGGCAGATCGCTGAGCACGACCCGAGGCGCGGTTCAGGTTCCGCGTCGGCCGAGTCGTGCGCGGACGCCCTCGAATTCACCGACTCCAGTTGTTCGCCCGGAACACCACAGCAGCCTCGCGCTCGCTTTGACCAATCCGATAAGCCTGACCGGACGCTCTCCTTGCGACGGCTGCGAGCGTGACCGAACCCGCTCTGTTGTTCGATGGTGGCTAGGCTCAGGCGTCGCGACGAGTTTTCGAGGCGAGCTGCCGAGTCCGCCACAGGCCGCGCTCGACCGCCGGGCTCAGGCGATCGTCCTAGGTCGCGAGCGTCATTCTCCAGGAGGAGGCTGCCGCGCCTGGGCTGGGTCCCACGGCTGATGGTGCTCGCAGTAGTCCCCGAATCCAACAACCCACCTGCCGCAGTCGGGACGCGCGCACGTGAAGGCGTGCGTGGGGAACTGTTGCCTGCAGTTCGAACACCAGCAGGAGTCAATCTCGGCTGGGTGCGTCTCCGTGCTACCGCATCGAGGGCATGCGGACCCCATCAAGCCGATGTTACGCATGTGGCCCCCAGTAGAAACCGCAGTCAAGTGAATCCGGGAGCGAGAGCCAGGTGGACGCGTCTGCGGCGGAGGCGTCCTTCGCTAACACGATGCGGACCGGAACGACGCTCGCTCTGGGGCGCCCGCCCTGGCCCTCATCTCAATCTCCCGCCCGCGGCGACTGCTACTTCGGTTCAGCACCCAATCGCTCGACGATTCGTTCCGCATACCAATGCGGCCAGTCGAGCTCTGAGCGTGCCTTTGTGTATTCGTTGTCGAGCGTCACGAGCAGCCATACGGGCTCACTGCGGACCGGGCTCGCTCCGAGCATCTGCGCCAGTTCGGACAGGGGTTGAAGAGCCAGTCTGCGTACCACGAGGCGCAGTCCGGGTCATCGCCGTCAACAATCCGATACACGAGGAGGTGCGTCTTGCCCGCCTCGTGGAGGAGAGCGGCTACCCGGGTTATCTGATCGTTCATGCGGCTTCAACAAGACGGGCTGTCGCTCTTGTAGGAAATCCGATCGTCCCGCGCCAAGCACGTGCCGTCAGCAAGCGACGTTCGCTGCTGCGGCGGGCTCAACAGGGGCAGCCAGCGACGATCACCCGAGCCTGTCGCAGCAACCTGGTAATTCGAGCGCTCGGTGTCGCCCGGCGACGTTCACGATGTGGAACGGCAGCATCAGCGTCGTCGTTCGCAGCTTGCCAACGGCACGTGCTCGGCGGATAAGGCTGGCGCCTTACCTCACCGCCAAGAACAGGTACCGGTTCAGACTGAAGAAGTAGTCATCCCCCAGCGCCTTGAGATCCTCGGCCCAGGCCTGCGCATCGGCCTCGGTCAGACCCTGCCGGCCCGGAACGAACTCCGTAATGAAGCGCATCAGGCCAGCGCTCAACGTGTTGGGGTCGTAGCCGGCATTGAGCAGCGGGATCGCCTCGCAGCGCCCTAGGGAGAATCGCGCATCCGACAGCAGCCGGGTCAGCCGCCGAGGGAGATAAGGGTCCACGAGATGCTCATCCCAGGCCGCCAGCATCCGCCGCATACGCTCGGCGTCGCGTGAATGCCACACGATCGACCCCCAGTCGGTGTCGAGCACAAGCAACCGGCCCCCCGGTCGCAGCACACGGAACGCCTCCCCGAGCGCCGCCGGCATGTCGTGCACGTACTCGTATACCTGCGTTGCGACGGCGGCGTCAAAGCTCCCGTCCGCGAAAGGAAGCGCGCAAGCTCCGCCAGCGATAAAGCGGACCTCGGCGGCCTCATCGGGGGGTCGGCGCCGGCGCGCGAGCGCGAGCATGCTCTCGCTCTGGTCGATGCCGTCGACCGACCCGCCTGCGCCCACCTCAGCCGCCAGCTCGTGGGCGAGCAATCCCGCGCCCGATCCGATATCGAGCACCCTCTCCCCCTGTCTAAGCGCCAATGCCGCGCGCACCGCACGACGCTGCTCGACGACATCCGGCGTCATGTACGTCGCCTCGCTCCGCCGCGAAGCCACCTCGTCGAACTGCAGCGTGCCGCTCATCCCGAGATCCTCTCAACCTCGCCCGGCGTTCTCAACGTCACGTCGGCGCGAAACGCGCGAACTCTCCCGGAGCGGCACTGCACTCGCCAGAGGCGATGTCGTACCGATCCGGTGCCAACGCCCGCAGTGTCACTGCCGCTAGAACGGCGCGCCCGCTAGCTGAGCTAGCCGGTCGGTCGCTTGTTTCGCGGAGCGCTCGCTCTAACGCTACGGCCAGCTGAGATACGGACGCTCGCTGCGCGACGAACGCGCTTCTAGGGGGCGAGGCGGTATCGCTCCTCCACATGTGGCGCTGGTGTATCGGTGGGTCAGGCGGCGGCGCTCTGATCAGGCCACATGCCGGTGCTGACGCGGTGGTAGAGCGTGTCTGGCGCGAGATCTGCGCCGCCCGGCCACGTGACGGTGCCAGTCTCGTCGTCGACGGCCATCGCTGCGAAGCCCGAGCGGGTACGCGCCTGCTCGAACACTGGGCCGCGCATCCGGTCCAACACATCGACCTCGCCGTTCAGTCCGTCGGCGAACGTGAGGCGTAGACCGCCGTGGCCCACGGCAGATGCGGCGGTGATGTCAGGGGTCAGTCCAGTCATCGAAGCGGCTCGTTCTCCAGAAGTGTCTCACCCGAGGTGGAGTGGGTGGTAAGGTTTTGACCTAACGTGGGCTTTTACCACTAGGGCGGATCTGCGACGGGACCACGAGGAGGGTCGTATGAAATGGGGCAGCGGTCTCCCCTCGATGGGGGCTTTGGTGCTACGGGGTAAGCTCGCCACAACAGCGGGAACCTGTGGGCGCCGCGGAGCTTAGTGAGGAGATGATGCAAGCGACCTGGCCGACCGCGGCGGCCGCTGTTGTTTCGATCGCGGTTGCCGTGGCGGGTTGTGGCGGTTCGAGCAGCAAGACGCAGACCTCCGCCGCGACCACGTCGGCTGCTTCGAGCACTCCGACGACTGTGAGCACCCCGACCACGTCCAACGCCGGCCACATATCAAAGTCCGCGCGGGTCGCCTCCCCGGCGTTCTACGCCTTCGCGCTGCAGGTCACGAACAACAGCGCCCCTTATCTGAGCGCGAGCCAAGCCAAGTTCGCCGCCCACTGCATCCAGAATCGGTTCCTGGCAGCGGGGTTCAAGACGCAAGCCAACGTGGAGAAGGCGACCAACGGCCAATCCCACAGCCAAAGGGTGCGTGACATCCTCACGACGTGTTTCCTGAACGGCCGGTCTCACTAGGCACCAAAGCCTCACGCCTAGGCACATCGCCGCGCCGGCTGTGCTGGCCTTCGTGCCGCCTCAGACCGGATCGACCAGCCAGACGTAATCCCTGAGACGAGAGATTGCGGGCACCTCTCCTGCCAATCTTCCGCGGGCCTTCATAGTGGCCTCGGGAATGTTCGGACTCAGAGGAAGATTCGCTTCGGCTGCGGAATGGGGAAGGGAGCACATGGGGCTTCCCTGCCAACCATGTGCCCGCGACATCCCTGGATGGACTGCCCTGTGCTTGGGTGAATGGTCCTCCTGCATCCAGCGCTGTCCGCGTGACGACCGCTCGCAGAGAAGGCGCGAGTCTGCGGATCTCGGATTCGGACCAGGACGATTTTGTGAAAAACAGGATCACGATGCTGGCGGAAGGTAGATTGGGCCTCGCTGTGTGGCGGCCCGCCTGTTTTGGCGTCGTACACCTGGCGTGACGGGCTTGACCGGGGCTTCCTACACGAGCAAGGTGGTGCGTCGCCAGCTAGGCCAGACCTCTGGCCCATCCAGCGTTCAAGCTGGCGGCGCACCACTGCTCGACAATCGCCACCTTGCCAGCGCGGCCGCTCAAGCCCGTCACGCTCATCACGTAAATCTTGAGCCCGTAGCCGTGTGCGACACAGATTCGGTTGCTGGCGGGCTCGGTAGTCTAATGACTTGATCGCCTGCCGACCTCGGCGGAAACTAGGTAGCTGATGGCGAAGGAGGAGACCCCCGACGACAGGTCCGGGCTCGAACAGGTCCAGATCACGGTGGTGGTGGTGCCGGGGCGCGTTCGAGCCACACTGACCAGGTTCTTGGCGCGTGCGCGAGTCCGTGCCGGGCTCGTATTTGGTGCATTGGCTGCCGTCGTCACGGCGGTCGCGATCATCGTCGCATCATCGAGCGGTGGACACGCCAGCCGGCCACTCGACTCCGACGCTTTGACGACGCAGTTCGGGCTTCCATCGAACTGCGCGCGTCTTACCATCGTCTCACCTGACGGCGCCTACACGCGGGTCGATCTCGACCACTCCGGCCCTTGTGGGACGTTCGGCAGCCAAGTGACGTTGGTCTTGCACCGCCTCCACGGCGTGTGGGTGCGGAAGTTTGAGGCATCCAGCTGGACGTGCCCGATCAGCTCGCTTCCTCAACCGGTGGCGATCGAGCTACAGCTATGCCGCTTAAACCGTGGTATCACCTTAAAGGCGACGCCCGATTCGATGGCCCTAGAGCCCTAAGTCCCGTCCGGACTCTACCCCGCGCGGCCCTCCGCCCACCCGATCGCTGACACCACCACTTGGACACACCTTCCGCTCCTTCGGCTCTGTGAAGATTGACTTCCGATGGAGTCGCGCAGGCGCCCGACAGACATTCGCCCGGTCAAGGCTTGGGACGTCGCTGCCGTAACGTATGGCCTGAGTTTTCGGCCCATCACGAAATAAGGAGACGCAAAAACGACGAGGTGATCTTCGCCGGCCGTGCTTTCAGGCACTCGCAATCGGTTCCACAAGACGAACACGAGGACCTTCACCCGATTCCCGCTCGACGCAGACGGCCCTTGCGTCGCCACTCTCGCACCGGGCCGGGGCCACACGACACAGACACACCCTGAGACGCATTCTCAGGCGTTCTGAGGCGATCCGGCAGTTACTTCCGACCCTCGGACGGGGTGGCTGTAACGGCGCCGCACAAGGCGTCAGAGTTAGTAACTTTATTATGATCGTATTGACCTACGTGTAGACCTTGACGTAGTTGGCTGGTCACTCAGACTTACCTTATGGAATTCAACGACCAGGAGGTCACAGTGTCAGTCACAACCGACAAGCACAAGTTCGCCAAGGCCACGCCCGAAAACGCGACACCCAACAAGCTCGATCGTGGACGAACCATCCGAGCTCGCGGACACGGCAACACGGTCTTGATCGTCCTTCGCCGATCCGGCGATCAAGTTTGGGCTCGACCCTTCGACGATGGCTATCGGGTTCGGTGCGCTCCACGGCGGCTCACCGCAGCGATCACGTCGACGCCACGGAGATCGCAGTGAGCGCCATCACGGCAGTCGGTCCCTACCCGCCGACGAACTAACCGCCGTCGAACATCCGGCATTAGACGGTCCCGTCACAAGCGGGGCCGTTCGTACGTTCCGCCGACGTCGCCAGCCTGCGCGACCTGATCCGGCAGGTCGGCGCGAGGCTCGTCGTGCTCGACTCGTTACGGCGGCTGGCTCCTGGCGCCCGCGAGGACAAGAGCGACGACATGTCGCCGCTCATCGCCGACCTGGCAAACCTCGCGCGTGAGCTGGACGTAGCGATCGTGCTGCTCCACCACCGTTCCTCGAAGAACGGGGCTCAGGCCGTACGAGGCAGCAGCGCCATCGAGGACCAGGCGGACATCATCTTCACGCTCGACCACAAGCGCGATGGCGTATGCGTACTCAAGCCGCGCAAGTACCGCATCGGCATGGAGCCCGAGCCGATCTGGCTGCGTATCGCTTCCACGTTTGAGAGTTAAGGCAAGCTGACCCTGAGCGCCTCCGAGGCGCTGGCGGACGACGGCGACGAGCAAGCGCAGACAATCGCGGACCGACTGACGCAGACCATCCGTGCGCTCGCGCCGCAAGAGGCCTCAGAAGGTGGGTGGTCGCCCGGCAAGCTGGCCCTTTCCGTGTCTTGCCGATTGCCTCCCATTCGCCGCTCGCGAGTAGGCCACCGAGGGCCTCTCTGAACCCCCGGTCCTGCTGTGAGCGACCGAGCGCCAATCGTCGTGTCCGCCCGTCCGCTGATTCGGGCCATTCGGGCACCTCCCAAGGAAAGGCCCGAGCGCCTAGCCCACCGACCAATCTCGACTAGGGGGGGTCGGACCATCCGTCGCGCCTACGCGAAAGGCGAGGGCGGCGGCTCGCGACCCTGGGGTGGGCGCTTCGTGTAGGCGCTGCGGACTGTGGCGAGGGCCTGCGCGAGCACGTGGGTGATGTTCGCCCAATTGCTCGCGTCCGCGATCCGGTCGTCCTCCATAGCAATGTCGGCCCGCTTGGCGGCTGTCACAACGGCTTGCTCTAGTTGCTCGTTGACTTGTTCAAACGACATGCGAGCAGTATCGACGGTCGCCCCGACGGACGGCGGGAAGGGCAAATCGTGGGCAAGTTCGAGATGGGTGCGCTGTCATTGCCAGCGACCAGGCCCGAATCCGAGCAGAAGGAAGATCAGCTGTGAGCGCCGCGACGATCAACCTGGTCTAAACGGCCAACCCGGTGGATTTAGGTCACCTTTCGGCCGAGGACGGGTGCGATTATCCCTATAACGCAAACTGATACCTATTGGCCGGACGGGGTACTGATGGCGGTTTGTACACTGATGCTCTGAGCGCAAGGACTAACCTTCGGGTTCCTGACCCGTCGGCTTATGAGCAAGGGATCAGGTACCCACCGATTTGCAGGGAGTTCGTGAAGTTCCGTCCCGTTGTGAGAGGTCAAATCTGCTTACTTTGGTACCCGATTTGGCGGTCTCTACAGGTGGTGACCGCGCCGCCGCGAGAGCTCAGCGAACTTTCTCGTCATCCTAAGAATTTCCGTCTGTCGCAGGGCGACCTGGGCGCTACCCACCAGACGCGGATGACCTCCTCCGATGGGATATGGAGTCCGGGCGGACCCTGGCGAGCTGGGCACACGTCCCCGTGCCTCGGCTTAAGCGATCAGGCCGCCGAGGCTGAGCGGTTGTCGATCAGCGGCCACTGAGCACGAAGAACTCCCGAAACGGCTCGAGGATCTCCCAAGT
>DASYAP010000262.1:0-2646 GCA_036501265.1 Solirubrobacteraceae bacterium
ACGCCGCGCCAGTAGTCGTCGACGAACCGCCTTAGTGGGCCTTTGGCGTCGTCATAGATCGCGTCGAACCGTTGCGCATCTGCCTCGAAGTGCTCGCGGACCTGCGTTTCACCCGACACCGAGGACCTCCCGCATGGGGGCAAACGAGAAGTCGCGCAGCAAACGCTCGAAGCGCCCTTCGGTGGCTCGCAGATTGAAATAGTGCGTCAGCCCGATGCGCCAAGGCAGTCGAATGCGCGGGTGGTGGGGATCGAGCTCCCAAGGATGGAGGTAGAAGACAGCTGGACACCCGTGCGTGTTGGCTGTGCGCATCAGGCGTCGACTGAGCGCATAGGGATAGATGCGGAAGTAGGCGCCGCCCGTCATGGGTATGTTGCGTTTCCTCACGCGCGACGTCGACATCGGGAACTCGATCAGCCCTTTTCCCGGCAAGGGCCGGTAAGGCCAGCGGGGGGCGTCCTCGATGCCGTAGCGCCAGTTTCGCACCGGGAAGATGCTCGCGTCGTAGCGAAGACCCTCCTCCGCGAGGACGTCGAGTGCCCAGAGCGATTGCCGGGTGACCGAGAAGAACGGCGCCCGGTGCCCCAAGACGCGCTGGCCCGAAAGGTCCTCCAGGAGCCCGATCGAGCGGCGTAGTTCCTCGCGAAATTGACGTTCGTCGAGCTCATACACCAGTGAATGGGAGTAACCATGCGTGGCGACCTCGTGTCCGGCCTCGGCCACACGCCTGATGACTTCTGGATGGCGCTCAGCCACGTAGCCCAGAGCAAAGAACGTCGCGTGTGCGTCTGCTTCCCGGAGGATCGCCAGTAACCGTTCGGTCGCCGGCGCCACTCGATCCTCGTACCGACTCCACTCGTCCATCGGGACTTGGAGGCCTTGATGCCAGTCCTCCAGATCGATTGTCAGCGCGTTGACCACAGTCGAGGACTGCCTAGCACTTGTGGCCCGGGCGATCACCCATAGCCGCCGTCCTGCCCACCCCCAAAGCTCCGCCCATACCGGGATTTTGTAGCAGCCTGACGGTGCTCGCGGAAGCCCGGCCGACCCTGGTCCTCCGACCGCGGCGGCTGCGGCTACCATGCCCTCCGGGGTCCTCCGCGATGGGGTTGTGGCTTGGTGGGCGTTGATGCTCTAGGCAGCGTGTCCTTCAATCGGGTGGACCGATGGCCGTCACTGGCCGCATGGCTGGTTGGCTTTGTCCCGGTCCTCTACCTCGCGCTCTCGGGCGGCGGGTACGACGTGGTCGTCCGCAGCGAACTCGGGCTCATCGCATGCTGGGCAGTCCTGCTCGGCGCGCTCGTCGGCCTGGTTCCCCGAGCCGGCCTCACGCGCGCTTCCTGGGTAGCCCTGGCGCTGCTCGGCGCCTTCCTGGCATGGACCTGGATCGCGACCGGGTGGTCCTCCAGCGAGGAGCGCACCCTTGTCGAGGTCGCACGCGTCGCTACCTACCTTGGCGTCCTCCTTGTGGGTCTGTGCGTCGTCGCGGGCGGTGGGGGCCGAGCGCTGCTGAACGGTGTCGCCTCGGCGATCGCGACTGTTGCTGGTGTCGCCGTTCTCTATCGGCTCGCGCCGTCAATCTTTCCCGCCGACACGGGCGCGAGGTTCTTTTACGTTGCTCGGCTCCAATGGCCGTTCGAGTACGCCGATGGGGTGGGGGAGTTCGTCGCTCTGGGCCTGCCGGTGCTCGCGGTGATCGGTGTACGCGCGCGCACATTTGCCGGGCGCATCGCAGCTGCGGCGGGCTTCGTGCTCGCCGCGGTCTGCCTCGGCCTGACCGGCTCGCAAGGAGGATTGCTGGCAGCAATCGTGGGGTTGGTCGTGCTCGGGCTAGTCTGGCCGTGGCGCACGCGGGGTTCCGTTAAGACGCGCCGCGCCGTCGCTTGGTCGTTGGCGGCTGCCGTATCGCTGGCGATCGTGCTCTTCATCGTCACCGGTGCTGCTCAGGACGCGTGGAACGAGTTCAAGCGGCCGCAGCTTCATGGGCAGCTATCGCTTTCAGGCAGCCACCGGTATCAGTATTGGCAGGCGGCGTTTCACGCGTTTCGGTCCGAGCCCTGGCACGGCATCGGCCCGGGCACGTTCCAGTTCTACTGGGCCCAGCACGGTTCGCTGAGGGAGTTTGTGCTGAACGCCCACTCCTTGTACTTCGAGACGCTCGCCGAGCTCGGGATTGTCGGTGTCGTGTTGATCGGCTGTCTGTTCGTCACGGTGCTAGCGGCTGGCATCCTGCGGGCAATCCGCGCCGAGGGCACGGAGCGGTTGACGATCGCAGGTGCGGTGGCGGGGTTTGCCGCGTTTTGCGCGGCGGCGGCGTTCGATTGGGTTTGGCAGATCGGAGTCATACCGATGGTTGCAATGATGCTCGCGGCCGTCGCGCTGCAGCCCGGGAATCAGACCGGCGCTCGTGTGCACCAACGCGTTCGTCGCAGTGGGGCTGTCGGTCGCGTCGTTCTGGGGCTCGCCTCGCTTGCGTGTCTCGTCGCCATCCTCGTGCCGCTCTCGGAAACCGTGGCCGTGCGCAAGAGTCAGGCGGCCGCCGCCACTCATGGATATGGGACGGCACTCGCCGATGCCGCTACCGCGCAGCGACTCGAGCCCGGCGCGGCGACCCCACGCCTCCAACGAGCCTTGATCCTCGAGCAG
>DASYAP010000263.1:0-5120 GCA_036501265.1 Solirubrobacteraceae bacterium
CGACAAATCTGACGCGACCCGAGATCGCGCGAGAGCTCTACGTCTCCATCCACACCGTCAACACGCACATCCGCAGCATCTATTCCAAGCTCGGGGCGCGCGATCGCTCTACCGCCGTCAGCCGCGCCCGGGAACTGCGCGTCCTCTCCGCCGCGCGCTCCTAAACATCGCCGACAGCTTCGCGGGCACAATCACCAGATTCCGGCGTCGCCGTCTCACTAGGTCGGGTTGCAGCATGACCACGTGGCCACACCGCCGGGCTTGTACACGATCCGGATAAAGGGTCGGCTTGGAGCTACCGCTCTGTCCGCCTTTCCCACGATGGTGTCTGAGCTCAAGTGTGGCGAGACCGTTCTCACCGGTTTTCTCGAGGATCAGTCCGCGGTGTTCGGCGTCCTCGCGCAGGTCGAGGCGCTCGGCCTCGATCTGCTGGAGCTCCGACAGATCCCGGCGAGACTGAAATCGCCTGAATCTGACGATGACCGCTCACCGGGTGGCGTGTGAGACTGGCCCCACGTCGCCAAGCGAAAGTCGAGCCTCCATGCCAACTCAAGCCGTTCGTGACCCTAATCCGACGCAGCGCCGCTCGACGAGGTCGCCATGCTCGTGACCACGAGCGGTGGCGAGCGCGGCTGATGGCGAGCTGGATCTTCGAACCGGGGCACACCGAGGCCGAGTTCCGCGCACGACACATGATGGTCGCGTGGGTGCGCGGCCTGTTCAAGGACATCCACGGGCGACTCGAGCTCGACTGGGACCGCTGCCTCGACGCGACCTTCGAGGGCGAGATCGATGCGACCGAGATCTGGACGGGCGATCCTGCCCGCGACGAGCACCTGCGCAGCGCCGATTTCTTCGACGTCGAGAACCACCCCAAGATCACGTTCAGCGGCCACTTCACCGAGCGCACCGGCGGCACGACGTTCAAAAGGCGAAGTCGAGCTAACGATCCGCGGCATGACGCGGACGGTTCCGCTCGACATCGTCTCTCTCGGCGGGTGGACGACGCCATGGTGGGAGGGAGACGACAACAAGGGCGAGATGCGACGTATCGGCTTTGAGGCCGAGCTGGTTCTCGATGTCGAGGCAATCTTGCTCGAGGATCTCGAGCGAACCGGCGCGATCGAGTGCTACCAAGATTGAGCGCGAGGGGCGCTGGCGTGCTCGCGCGAGATCGGTCTAGGACACGATGAGCCTCCACTCTTCGGCAGGCCGCTGGGTGCTCGCAGTGGCGGTGCTGGGCTCCGGAATCGCCTTCCTGGACGCCACCGTCGTCAACGTCGCGCTTCCGCATATCGGCCGCGACCTGCGCGCGTCGACCAGCACGCTCCAGTGGATCCTCAACGGTTACGTGCTGACGCTTGCGTCGCTGATCCTGCTGGGTGGTTCCCTGGGCGATCGGTTTGGACGGCGTCGCATCTTCGTCTTCGGCACCGGACTGTTCACTATGGCCTCGCTGCTCTGTGCTGTTGCGCCGGATGCCGAGCTGCTGGTGGTGGCGAGACTCGTGCAGGGAGTCGGCGGGGCCCTTCTGACACCGGGCAGCCTGGCGATGGTCGAGTCGGGCTTTCGCCCCGCGGACCGCGCCCGGGCGATCGGTGCCTGGTCGGGACTCGGCGGAGTGGCGGGAGCGCTGGGCCCGGTGGTCGGCGGCTTCCTGGTGGCGGCGGTGTCATGGCGGGCGGTGTTCTTGATCAACCTTCCGCTCGGAATCTTCATCGTGGTCATGGCAGGCCGCCACGTGCCCGAGACCCATGACCCCGCCGCCGGCGGGCGGCTCGACTTTCGCGGCGTGTTCCTGGCGGCCGTTGGCCTGGCCGGCACGACTTACGCGCTCATTGAAGCCCCGGGCCACGGCGCCTCGCCACTGGTGCTAGCGATGGCGATCGTCGGTGGCCTCGCTCTAATCGCGTTCCTGCTCGCCGAGCGGCGTTCCGCCAGCCCGATGATGCCGCTCTCGATGTTCTCCTCGCGCCAGTTCAGCGCCGCCAACGCGGTGACGTTCGTCGTGTTCGGGGCACTCAGTGGCGTGTTCTTCCTGCTCGTGGCGTTCTTGCAGATCTCGCTCGGCTACTCGCCGCTAGCAGCCGGTGCCGCGTCGCTACCAATCACGGCGCTGATGCTGCTGCTCTCGGAACCCGCGGGAGCTCTTGCCCAACGGATCGGGCCAAGGATCCCGCTGACCGTAGGACCGCTCGTCACCGCATTGGGGTTGCTGCTGATGACGGGTATCGACCAAGGGGCGAGCTATGTGGACAATGTGCTCCCGGCGGTGATCGTGTTTGGTCTAGGGCTGACCCTGGTCGTGGCGCCGGTCACCGCAACGGTCATGGCGGCGGCGGATGAGCGGCACTCGGGCATCGCCTCGGGGATCAACACTGCGGTGTCGCGCGTCGCCGGTCTGATCATCGTTGCCGTCCTGCCCTTGGTCGCCGGGCTAACCGGGAAGAAGTTCTACAACCCGTCGGCGATGGTCCACGGCTTCCACGTGGCGATGCTGGCTTGCGCCGCCCTCGCCGTAGCGGGTGGGGTACTGGCCTGGTTGACGATCAGCTCTGAAGTCCTGGAGTCCGAGCCCGCGCCGGGCGGGGAGCTGCCGACCGGGGTCCTGCGTGACTTCTCATGCGCCGTCGCGGGTCCGCCTCTCAGGCCCGGACGCGAGGCCAAATGTCACCCGATTGCGGCCCAACCGGTCACGCCGTGAAGCCAGCGTCTAGGCCGTACCGCTACGGATCTGAGCGCCGGGTCTCGGTCCAGTCGACGTAGAGCTTTCGCTGGGGTAAACCGCCAGCCTTCGTTGATCCTGACGAATGTGTCGTCGTATCGAAGCCACGCCACCATCAGCTTGCGCTTGCCGCCGTCGGTGAAGAGGTGATGAGCAATGCAGTAGCTCTCGCCGGTGGCTCGGTCGCCACTAAGCGTGATCGTGCTCTGGCCGTTGAAGTGCATCGTGGCCCGGTAGCGTTTGACCGCATCGGCGTCGACGAACTCGCGAATCGCAAGGCGGTCCGCGAGCTCGCCCGGCTTGATCTCCGTTCGGATCATCCGTCGTCCGTTCCTGTCAGCGGGCCGTCGCTTTGCGGTAGCTCCCGTGCCGGAAGTCGTCGACTAGCCCTGGACGGGACGGTTGCCAACCCAGTTCGTCACCGGCCTTCTTCGCAACGGCGCCCTGATCGAGAAGCAGGACCTCAGCGAAATAGTCGCCAAGGCGTGCCCGAGCCTCATCATCGGAACCGGGGACCGCACCTGGGGCATCGACCGCGACGGCGGCCGCCTGGGTTAGTTCTGCAACGGTCGGGTTCGAGCCGTCGCCGATGACGTAGTAGCCACGAGCCGAGCCGTTCTCCAGCACGCGACGGAAGGAATCCGCGAGGTCCGACACGTGGACTGTCGACCAGTGCTGTTGTCCAGTGCCAAGGATGATCAAGTTGCCATCGTCGTCTCGCGGTGAGTTGAGAAGTAGCCCGGGGATCCCTCCGCCGCCGTCACCGTAAGCGAGACTCGAAACGATCACTACGCCGCGCATGTCTCCGACGCTGAGTACCCGGCTGTCGACCGCTTCTTTCCAGGCCACCAGCGCGGGCGCATTGAACGGGGAGTGCTCGTCGATGGAGAGGTTGTCCCCGTAGACCCACGCGCCGCTGATGTGGATGTAGGGCTTACCGCTGCCGGCGAATGCTTCGATCGCTGCATCCACCACCGCAGAGTCCAGGTCTGCGCTGGTCGCATCACCGGGGCTGGCTGTGTGAATCGCCCCGTCTGTGGCGCCCAGCACGCGCACGACCCCAGGTCGGTCGTAGAGGTCGACGACGACCGGCGTGGCCCCCCGCTCCGCGACAAGGTTGGCCTGGGCGTCGTCGCGGACGAGCGCCGTCACCTCGTGGCCGTGGCCTTGCAGCTCCGTCAGTATGTGAGATCCGATGAATCCTGTTGCTCCTGTCAGTGCCACCCTCATTGGTTCCTCCTTGGCGAGACGCGTTTAGCAATTCGTGGTCCGCTTGAAATGTGATTCAAGCGCTTGATTGAGAGTACAGCCGAGCCGGACATCTTGTCAAGCGATTGCTTGAATTGTTTAGGGACCGAGGAGATCCTGGCTCGCGCGCCGCGGATCGGCTCGCGAGTCAGCCGCAGTCCGTGGCGCGGAAGGCGCCGGCGATAACCGGCACGAGCAGTCGCTCAAGCCGCTTCTCGGATTTGCTCCTGAGCTCGGCGCCGATAGGAGCGAGAGCCAGCCAGTTCAACATTCCGGCGACGCAGCGGGTGCGGAGGATCAAATCTTGGTCCTTGACATCAGACACGTTTGCCTTCAACACCCGAAGGACATCGGCGCGAATCCCGTGGAACCTGGCATCGAACCGAGCCCATCCCTGCGGAGGATCGATTCCCGCCCGCGCCACGATGCGCATCACCGCGAGGTCACGGCCGCCTGCCGCCAGTGCGCGGATCATGGGTCGGGCGAACGCCGCCGCCAGTTGCTCGAGCGTCGACCCTGGGCCCAGCGCGCTGACTGCCTCCTGCTGGGCGTCCAAATACCGCTCCAGCGCTTGCTCGATTGCCGCGCCACAGAGAGATTTCAGCGAGCCAAAGTGGTAGCTCACGGCCGCGATGTTGGCCTCGGCGGCATCCGTGACCTCGCGGAGGGTCACGCCGTCTTCGCCGCGGTCAGCGATCAGGGTCAGCGCGGCGTCCAGCAGCCGCGCCTGCGTCCGCAGGCCCGCCTCGCGACGCTGATCAGCTCTCGCAGCCTCCACGTAACCATTCAATCAAATGCTTGAAAAGATGTCAACGAGTGCTTGCCGATATTGCGAGCCCGACGCTTACGTCGCGCACTCCGCGCTCCAGGCGCGCCAGCTCGGCCTCGCCTAGGATCAGCGCGTGGCGCTAGCCGACCGAGCCATCGGAGCGAAAGGAGCAAAATGGATCTTGAAGAGACCCTGGAAAAGGTCGTAGAGCTGGCCCGAGAGGAGCTTCATATCGTCCGCAAGCGCGCCGAAGAGAAAACACCGGCTCGCGACCACGGCAAGGACTATCACGAGGCCCAGGCGGCCGCCGACCGGCTGGATCACTACGCCCACCAGCTCTACCGGTTGCACGACGCCGAGTATCACGATGGTTGGAGG
>DASYAP010000264.1:0-3343 GCA_036501265.1 Solirubrobacteraceae bacterium
GGTCCGCTCCTCCTGCTGCCCGGGTTCGGCGCCCATCACGCAGGTGTGCGCGTGACCGTCGAGAAGGCCGAGGGCGACCTTGTCGAGCGCGGCCTGCGCGGCTGAGATCTGGGTGAGGACGTCTATGCAGTAGCGGTCGTCGTCGACCATCCCCTCGATCCCGCGAATCTGGCCCTCGATGCGCCGCAAGCGCGTCAGAAGCTCATCCTTGGTTGCGGTATATCCCCTTGTCGGGACGTCATTCTTTGGCACAGTCGAAACCATAGCAGGTACCGCTACCCCCTAGGGGTATTTGATACCTTTTGACACATGGGATTCCTTGACGTGATCTGGCACGGACTGAGGGACTCGTTCCTGATGGCCTGGCAAGTGTGGTGGGCGCTGGTGCTCGGCTTCGCGATCTCGGCGATCGTGCAGGCGTGGGTTCCCCGCCAGCGGATCGAGGCCGCGATGAGCGGGTCGGATGCCCGCTCAGTCGGGTGGGCCACCGGTCTGGGGGCCGCGTCTTCGTCGTGCTCTTACGCCGCTATCGCCATCGCGAAATCCCTGTTCCAAAAGGGCGCAAGCGCGGCCTCGGCCCTGGCGTTTCAGTTCGCGTCGACCAACCTGGTGTGGGAACTCGGCCTCGTCCTGTGGGTGCTGATCGGCTGGCAATTCACCCTGGCCGAGTACCTCGGCGGGATCGTGATGATCGTCCTGATGACCCTGCTGCTGCGGGTGTTCGTCAGCCCTCGGCTCGAGGCCCAGGCGCGCGAACATGCGCTCGAGGCAGACGCCGGCCACGCGCACCGCGCTGCCGGCGAACAGCTGCCCTGGCGCCAGCGCCTCACATCGGCTCGCGCGTGGACCGACGTCGCGCACAACTTCCGGGGCGACTGGCACATGCTCTACAAGGAGATCACGATCGGGTTTTTGCTCGCGGGCTTCATTGCCCAGCTCGGCAACGGCTTCTTCGAACACCTCTTCATCCGAAACGCTCCGGCGCCGCTGCCGACGATCGAGAACGTGGTGATCGGCCCCATCATCGCCGTGATCAGCTTCGTCTGCTCGGTCGGCAACGTCCCGCTGGCTGCCGTGCTGTGGTCTGGCGGGATCTCGTTCGGCGGTGTCCTGGCGTTCCTCTTCGCCGATTTGATCGTGATTCCGATCCTCTTGATCTACCGGAAGTACTACGGGCCCGGGTACACGCTGCGGATCACCGTGCTCATGTTCGTCACGATGGTGGTCGCCGCGCTGATCGTCGACGGGATCTTTACCGCCCTCGGACTGATCCCGACCGGACCGCGACCCACCCGCGCGGACATATTCAGCTCGATCGGGGTCAACTACAAGCTTGCGCTCAACCTCCTCGGCGTGGCGATCTTCGCAACCCTGTTCTGGCTCACCGCGCGGCGTGGCACCGCCGACTCGAGTCGCGCGGCGTCACGGCAGCCCCGACACGCCGAGTACTAGTCGCCCCGCGCCGCCGGCGCGATATACGTGGCCATCCTGCCAGGAGTCGGCGACGCCCGGCAGCGGGTGGAGCAGATCCTCGACGTCCACCACGGCGCCTACAGCGGACGGGTTCCTCCCGCCAAGCTCGCCAAGGCCGTCGTCGCCGTCGAGGACGAGCACTTCTACTCCAACTTCCTCATCAACATCGCCGACGGCACCGGACGTGCCGCCCTCGCCGCCCTTCAGACCAATCAGGACCCCGGCGGCAGCACGATCGCGCAACAGCTCGCCAAGCAACTCTACGGGCACGGGAACGGCCTCTCGGCGACGCTTCAAGAGATCGAGCTCGGCCTGAAGCGCTCGCTCGATTACCCCCAAGCGCAGATCCTCAACATATACCTCAACGTGGTCTATTACGGGAATGGCTATTGGGGGGATCTCGGCGCCGCCCGCGGCTACTTCGACACCACCCCTGCCAGACTCGACTGGGCGCAGGCGGCGATGCTCGCCGGGCTACCCCAGGCGCCCTCCGAGCTCGACCCGCTCGAGCACTACGCGCTCGCCAAGCTCAGGCAGCGCCACGTGCTCAACCGGCTGGTCGTAAATCACTACCTGAATCGCGCGGAGGCCAAGGCGGCCTACGCTCAGCCGCTCGACCTCAAGTGACCGAGACGGGCGGGGTGCCGTCGAGGCTTTGACCCCCGGGCCGCTCGATCGGCTCACCGAGCTCGCCCCACGTCTCAACACCGCCGTTGACCACGTGGATGACCCGCCTTGCGCCGAAGCGCTGAAGAAGGCTCGCCGCGACGGCCGCGCGCTGCCCGGAGGCGCATAGCACCGCGACCGGCCGCCCTGGGTCAAGCCCGCTGGGAAGCTTGTGTATGTCGTGCCAGGGCTCGAAGAGCGACCCAGGGATGTAGCCCTCCTCGTGCTCTTCGTACTCGCGTACATCGAGGAGCTGCAGCTCTGGCTCCGCGCGGGCATGCTCGGGCAGCCGCTCGACCTCGAGGCGCTCTACGTCCTGCACGGGCCGGCGCTCGCGGCGCCACTCCGTCATCCCCCCGGCCAGATAGCCACCGAGCCGGCGGATTCCCACGGCCATCGCAAGCATCGCGGCACGGCGAGCATCCTCATCGTCGCGGCCCACGAGCACGGTCTCTTGATCACGGTCGGCGAGCCACGCGAGACGCGTGCCAAACCCGGCCTGGAGCGCCGGGATGCACACCGCGCCGGGGATGTGCGCTTCGTCGAACTGGAGGTCGGTGCGCACGTCGACCACCATCGCCCCTTGACTGCGCTTTGCCTGCACCTGCCGCGGAGTCAGCGGCAGCACCTCGACGCCTACGGTGACGAGCTCGCCGCGGTTGAGCTCGACAATCGCCTCGAAGTTCGGCGGCTGCGGGCCGAGACCGTCAAGCGCCCGCCTAACAAACGACGACTCATCGCCCTCGTTGAGCATCGGGTTGTGCGCGCGCTCGTATGCCAGTGTCGAGGAGATCTTCATGTCCATCCCGGCGCCGCCGCACAGCGAGCCGCCGAGGTGCCCGGGCCAGACCTCGGTTTCCGGCGGCAGCGTGAGCAGCCGCTCATGCAGAGAGCGGAAGATCCCGCGTGCGCCCTCCTCCCGCTCGATCGCCAGATCAGGGCGCGCGACATCATTCACAAACAGGGAGTCGCCGGTCAGCACCGCCCAGGGCTGATCGCCGCGCCGTGAGTCGGTCACCGCGAACGCGGTATGCTCGGGCCGGTGCCCGGGGGTGTGGATCGTCCGTACCCTGACCGCTCCCAGCTCGAGCTCCCAGCCGTCTTCGAACTGCTCGTGTTCGTATGCGGCGCCGGCATCACGGTGGATGTGGATCGTCGCCCCGGTCGCCGCTGCCAACCGACCATGCCCGGATACATGGTCTGC
>DASYAP010000265.1:0-3248 GCA_036501265.1 Solirubrobacteraceae bacterium
GTCTGGGCGGTCCTGAACCCCGCACCGGAGACGCCGCTGAACGTCGAGATCGGGCCTCACCGGCGCTACGCGGTGGTGCGCCAGGAGCTCGACGACTACCGTGACGTCAAGAACAAGTTGGGCGGCACCGTCAACGACGTTGTGTTGACCGTCGTCGCGGGGGCGCTCGGCCGTTGGCTACGCGCGCGGGGAGTGCGCACGCAGGGGCTTCAGCTGCGCGCCCTCGTCCCGGTCTCCGTGCGAACCGAGCGCCACCGCCACATGCTGGGCAATCAACTCGCGGCGATGCGCGGTCCGCTGCCCGTCTACATCTCCGACCCGGTCGCACGCCTGCGCTATATCAGCCGCGCGATGGACGGCCTCAAGGAGTCAAAGCAGGCCGTGGCCGCGTCGACCATCGCACGCGTCAACAACTTGGCGCCCCCGACCATCCTGGCCCAGGCCTCCCGGCTGCAGTTCTCCACCCGGTTGTTCAACCTGCTGGTGACGAACATTCCCGGCCCCCAGTTTCCGCTCTATGTTCTCGGCCGGCAGCTACAGGATCTTTTCCCCGTGGCCTTCTTGCCGTCCCATCAGGCGCTCGCTGTGGCGATCATGTCCTACAACGGCGGCATCGACTTCGGTCTCTTGGCCGACTACGACGCCCTTGCAGACCTCGACGTGATTGTGTCTGGGCTCGACGAGTCACTGGAAGGGCTGCTCGCTGCCGCGCGCGGAAAGGGTCCTGTCCCGGGATCGCGACGCGCCCGCAAGGCCCAGCCCGAGCGGGCGCCTGCATCCATCGTCCCAGCGGGAAGCTCGAGGCCGAAGCGCGGCCCCGCCGCAGACATGCGGGCGAAACGGACGCGTAAGGATCGGGGCGGGAATGGAAGCGCGCCCGAGGACAGTTCAAGTTGAGCCAAGACGACCTCATCCGGCCGGGAGGGATCGCCTTCCATCTCGAGCTGACGGCGGCCCAGCTCAAGATCGTCCACACGGCGCTCAAGACGCTCTATGACGATCTGGGACACGAGGAGCACGACGTCAAGCAGGTCGTCTCCGAAGTACTCGACAAGCTGCCCGGCGAGCATGACATCCGCGCGATCGACCTCGGGCGGGAGCTGCGCGGTTCATCCTAGGCTGGTCGGGCCCGAGCAGTGAAGCTAGGCCCGAGCGCGAAAAGCTAGAACGTGAGCGGGAACTCGCTAGAACCCGAGCGCGAACTTGGCGTCCTCGCTCATCCGCTCGGGCGTCCACGGAGGCGAGAAGGTCATCGTGGGCTCAACCCGCTCGACGCCCTTGAGCTCGCCCACGAATTCCTCGATCTGCTCGGAGACGTGCGGGCCGATCGGACACGCGGGCGTGGTCAAGCTGTAGGTGATCTTGACCGTCCCATCCTCGATCTCGACGTCGTAGATGAGTCCGAGTTCGACGAAATCGAGGCCAAGTTCGGGGTCGATCACCTCTCGGAGCGCATCGTTGACCTCATCGACTGAAACCATGGGAGAGCAGTTTAGGCGTTCTCGAGTTCGCTGCTGGGCGTTTTGACTTGCAGCGCCCGACCGATTTCAAATAGATTGCCGGAATCGTCGATTACAGCGAAGAGCCTCCCGTGCTGCGCTGCCGCGGAGACGAGGACCGGGTCACACAGGCCCGGCGACGACCGGCGCTTGCCCGAGCCTTTCGTGCGCAAAGCGACGTTGTCGTCGACATGAGCGAGCTCGCTTTCGCTGACGTCTCCCTAATGGTGGATCTCGCCATGCTCGCTCGGCGCATGCGTCGGGAGGGCAGGGCGGTCCGTTTACGCGGCGCCCAGCCCCACATCCGCTGGCAGATCGAGCGCGCCGGGCTGCACAGGCTGGCCGGCGTGCGGATGGAGAGCGCGGCCCAAGCGTTCGTCTAGCGGTGCGGATCCGCTGAGGCGCAACCCAGACGGCCCCAAACGCGTTCTCTCACCGGGCCGTTCGCGCGACCGCGGGTAGCCTTGAGCGCAATGTCTTCGCGAGCGGTTCGAGCGCAATGACTCTGCGAGCAGTCGCTTTCGGTGACCAGCGGGCAGGGTTTTGGGGGGCCGCGCTTTCAGCGCACCCCGACTTGCCCTCGTTCGTCATTGTCGCCGGCGAGCCAGCCGCCGTCGTGTCCGTCGAGATCGTGGCGGACTCGCCCGGCGAGGGCGACTGGCGAATCGCCGGGGAAGGCTTGGAGCTCGCGATCGCAGGCGAGGGCCCGCGGCCTGATGACCCAAGCGCGGACTTCGATCAGCTCGTGACGGTTCGCGGCTGGCTGCAAGGTGACCAGGCGCGCGAAGTCGACTGTCGCGGCTGCCGCAGCGAGCGCGCGGACGCCGTCGATCCAGGACGCTTTGCGCTTATTCGCGACGCGTGCGCATGGTTCGCCCCGGGCGACGGGTTTGCACTCGTCGCGGTCCGTCCCCGGCGCGCATCCGGCCATGGAGATGAACATGTCAGTGCGACTGTCTTCTCAGCGGGCCATGCCCTGCCGGTCGCCGAGCCGCGTCTTTCCACCGCTTACACCAAGGAGGGCCAGCCGACGCGCGCGACTCTCGAGCTCTGGCTAGAGGGCGATGACGAACCCGCCGAGCCAGGTCAGGAGGAGGCCGTGCAGTATCCCCGGCGGGCGGCCGGCGAAGCCGCGGGCCCCGCCGCTACCCACAAGTTCGACAACCTGGTCCTCGGGGTACAGCCGTTCCGCTGGCGCGCCGAGGGTCGCGACGGAGCGGGCGTGTACCTGCTGGCGCGCGCGCGATGAGCTCGGAAAGGATCGAAGCCGTGATCAGCGACTTCGGGGGCGTACTCACCTCCCCACTTCTCGACTCCTTCATGGCCTTCCAGAACTCGTCGGGGATCTCGCTCGAGGAGCTCGGAGCGGCGATGGGCGCGCTTTCGCACGAGCTCGGGACCAACCCTCTGTTCGAACTCGAGACCGGTCGCATGACCGAAGCGCGCTTCCTGGAGCTGTTGAGCTCCCGGCTGAGCTCCCACCTCGGTCGCGAGGTCGCGCTCCACGGGTTCGGCGAGCAGTATTTCGAGCACCTGCACCCGAATGAGCAGATGATCGGGTATATGCGCGAGCTGCGCGCCCGCGGCTACAAGCTCGCGATCTGCACCAACAACGTGCGCGAGTGGGAGCAGTTGTGGCGCGCCAAGCTGCCGGTGGACGAGATCTTCGAGGTCGTGGTGGACTCCGCCTTCGTCGGCACACGCAAACCGGAGCGCCGCATCTACGAATTGACGGTTGAGCGACTCGAG